>DASXQB010000037.1:0-13246 GCA_036493295.1 Polyangia bacterium
ATGCGTCTCTTTGGCGGCTTCGGCAGCCGCGTCTTCGCCGCTTATGAAGAGGCGGCGCCGCTTGGCGACGGGCACGCCGAGCGGGTGCACCTTTACCAGCTTTATCCGCTGCTTGTGCACGTCAACCTGTTCGGCGGCGGCTACGTCGGGTCGGTGGAAGCGGCCCTGGATCAGTTGGTCTAAAGACCGCCCCCGACTTGCCGATGTACCGCAACGCGCGTGGGCTTCTCGTCTAAAAAAAATCAGGCCGAAGCAGAGGCCGCCACTGCGGTCAGCCCGATCGAGATGGCTCTCGATACGTTGGCCAACGTGCTGCGCATCCTGGGCGAGTTCGCTCTGGACACCGAGCAGCAGGAGGCCGCTGTCTTCACTCGCCTGTCGGAGCAGTGGGCCCAGCACGTGGCCATGGCGTCGCCCCCGCCCGGTCCGGAAGTACCAGGCCACAAGGCGGCGCCCAGCAGCGGCGATGCTTCGCGCCGCGACTGGACCGGCGTGCGCGAGTTCGTGCGCGAGTACTGCAAGACCAGCACGGCCCACACCCAGACGGTGCTGACCGATCTGCGCCAGGTGATCTGGGTGTTCATCCAGAACCTCAACCATTCGTTCGCCCAGGACACCGAAGCCGACGGCCGCATCGGCGAGCAGCTGGCCAAGCTGGAAACGCTGGCCCAGTCGAGCTCGACCAGCGAGCTCAAGCGCGAGGTGATGGCCACGGTGGTGGCGCTGGCTCAGATCGTCGAGCAGCGCAAGAAGCAGCATTCCGAGCGCGTCGAGGATCTGGGCCAGCAGGTGCGAACCTTAGGCACGGAGCTGGATTCGGCGCGCAAGGACCGCGAGGTTGATCCGCTGAGCGGCCTTTACAACCGCCGCGCCTTCGACGAGTACGTCAACCGCAGCGTCGAGCTGTCGCGCGCCTTTGGCCAGCCGGTTTGCCTGCTGCTGGTCGATCTCGACGGCTTCAAGCTGATCAACGACACCTTCGGCCACCCGGAAGGCGATTCGGTGCTGCGCCGGTTGTCCGACGCCATGGCCCGGACGTTCCCGCGCAAGAGCGACTTTGTGGCCCGCTTCGGCGGCGATGAATTTGCGGTCGTGTTGCGCGAGACATCGCTGAAGGACGGGATGTCCCTGGGCGAACGCCTGCTGAAGGCGGCGCGCGCCACCGAGATCGAACGCGAGGGCGTGCGCGTACGGCTGTCGGTGTCGATCGGCATCGGCACCCTGCAGACCACCGAAGATGTCTCAAGCTGGCTGCTGCGCACCGACCGCGCACTTTACCAGGCCAAGCGGGCCGGCCGCGACCGGATGGTGGCGGCCGACGACATCGCCGGCGCGCTGGTCGTCCGCGAGCTCTAGGTCCGCGCGGCGCGAAACATCGGCGCTAGCGGCGGCGCCGTACCCAAGGCCAGGGTGATGGCGTGCGCCGCCTGGTGCACCAGCATGCCCAGTCCATCCGCATAGCGCGCGCTGCGGCCGCGAACCGCGGCGGCGAGCGGCGTGGGTTTTCCATACGCCATTTCCAAAACCGCGGTCCGTCGACCAAGCGCCGCCAGGCCGGCGCGCGCCGTATCGTCTTCCCACGCCGCGGCCGGCACCGCCGAGATCAAGACGTCCGCCTCGCGCAGCGCGCGCGCCAACGCCCGTTCGGTCCACGCCGCCACCGTCACGCGCTGTCGTCGACCCGCCGGTAAGCGCGCGCGAATTTGCCGGCCCGCCGCCGGATGCCGGGCCAAAAGCCGCACCTCCGCGCGCGCCGCGGTCAGCGCTTCGACGGCCCCCGCCGCCGCGCCGCCCGCGCCAACCATCACCGCCACGCGGCCGGCCGCTGCGCCGACATCCAGATCGGCCAGCGCGCCGATCAACCCGGCCCCGTCGGTGTTCTCCGCGCGCACGCGCCCGCGGGTTTTTACCGACGTGAAGATCAACGTGTTGGCCGCGCCCGCTGCCTTCACCGCCGCCGACGACGACGTGGCCAGCGCCGCGGCGGCCGCCTTGTGCGGAATGGTGACGTTGAGATAGCGAAAACCTTCGGCGCGCAACCGCGCCACCAGCGCGTCGAAGCCGGCAGCGTCGACGCTCAGCGCTTGATAGCGGCCTTCCAAACCCAGCGCGCGGTACGCCGCCTGGTGAATGACGGGCGAGCGGCTCCTGCTGACGTCGGCGCCCAGCACGGCGGCGTTGATCAAGGTTTCCTTTCAGCGTCGGCGGCCCGTACCTCGCGCACCTCGGCGCCCAGTTCGCCCTGGTTCAGGCGCACGCGGACCGCGTCGCCGGGGCGAAGCTGGGCGGCGTTCGTGACCAGGTGACCGTCGGGGCCGACGGTCAGGCTGAAGCCGCGCTCGAGCACGCGCAGCGGCGACAGCGCGCCCAGCTTGGCGTGGCACGATTCAAGGGCGCGGTGCCGCCGATCGCGTTCCAGGCGCATGCGGTTTTGCAGCCGTTCATTGAGCGCGATCAGTGCCGCTCGCTGCACCGCGATCCGCCGCTGCGGATGCGAGCGATAAAGCGCCAGTTCGACCGTGCGCAACGCCGTGCGATCGCCGACCATCCGCCGCCGCCAGGCCCGGTGGCTGCGTTCGACCAGTTCGTCGATGGCCTGCCGCCGGCTGCCCAGCAGGCGGCGCGGATCGCCCAGACGCGCCCGCGCCCGTTCCATGATCAGACGGCCCTGGTGCAGGTTGGCCTGCACACCACGGGCGCCGCGCCGGGACAACAAGATCAGCTCGGCGCGCAGGTCATCGGCCACCGGCACTGCCAGCGCGGCAGCGGCGGACGGTGTCGGGGCGCGCACGTCGGCCACGAAATCGGCGATGGTGAAATCCGTCTCGTGCCCGACGGCGGAGATCACCGGCACCTTGCAGGCCACGATGGCGCGCGCCACCGGCTCTTCGTTGAAGGCCCACAGATCTTCCAGCGAGCCGCCCCCCCGCGCGACAATGATGACGTCGACGTCAGGAACGTCCTGCAGCCGCCGCAGCGCCGAGGCAATGCTCAGCGCCGCGCCATCACCCTGCACAGGCGTCGGCGCCAGCAAGATCGAAACCGGAAAACGCCGGTGCGCGACGCGGATGATGTCACGCAGGACCGCGCCCGACGACGACGTCACCACACCCAACCGCCGCGGCAGGAACGGCAGCGGCCGCTTGCGGGCGGCGTCGAACAGCCCTTCGGCGGCCAGTTTCTTTTTCAGTTGCTCGAAAGCGACGGCCAGCGCGCCGGCCCCGGTCGGTTCGATGTCGGTGACGGACATCTGAAATTTACCGCGGCCTTCGTAGATGGTCAGGCGGCCGCGCACGCGCACCGCCATCCCTTCTTCCGGGCGAAAGCGCAGCCGGCCCGCCTCGCGCGAGAACATCACGCAGTCAAGCTGGGCCTCCTCGTCCTTCAGGCAAAAATAGATGTGGCCAGGCCCCGAACGCTTGAGGCCGGAGATCTCGCCCTCCACGCGCACGTCGGAGAACCGCGCCTCCAGCATCAGGCGCGCGGCGCGCACCAACTCGGAGACCACGAAGATGCGCGGAGCCGCCGGCACCAGCGCAGGCGGCGGCGCTTCGCTGATTGCGTCCGGCGACGGCGCCGGCGCTGCGACGGCCACCGGCACGGGCACCACGGGCACCGGCACGGTCAGTGTCACGGCCACCGTCGGTGTGGTAGGCGCGGGCGCGGTGGGCGGAAACATCGCCAGGCGCGCTTCCAGCGTCAGCTGCTTGGGGGCTTCGCGCTCAGGCTTGGTCCGCGCGCTCATTTGCTGGCCGCCCGGGCGGCCGCGCGTTCATAATCGGCGGCGCTGGCGCGCAGTCCTTCCAGATCGTGGAAGGCGCGGTTTTTTCTTTCTTCCGATTGCTCTGCCAGGCCTGCATATCCCCAGCCGCCGTTTTCGCCCCGGCGCAGCGGCACGCGGAGCCCCGACACCAGCACCGCCGCCGCCGTATCGCCCGCCGGATCGACGGCGATGATCGCGTCGGCGACGGCCAGCGCGGTCAGCATCGGCAGCGTGCCGGACATCTCGGCACGGAACAATTCGCGCCCGCTGGTCGCGGTGGCGCCGGCCTGAAAGCGGCGCAGCTCGCGCTCGCGCGCGGGACCCTCGGGAAAATTGGACAGCACGATGTCGTAGGCCTCTCGGTGCCACTTCTGGACGGTCATCCAGGCCCAGCGCGACGGTTGATCAAGAGCGTCGAACAGCGCCCCGGCGTCGCCGGCCCGCACCGCCGCCGAGAATCGTCGATAGGCCTCGTCCGGCGTCTTGGCCTTTGACCCGCACCCGGCCAGGGTCGCCGCGGCCCACGCCCAGGCGACGAAGGCCCAAGCAGTCGACGCGCGCCCTCGCATCTCACCGCAGATAGCGGAAAGAACGGGTGAGAGCAAGCCGGTATGGTAGTCTCTGCGCGCAAATCGGCGAATTCATGACCGTATCCGCTCAGGACGAGTTCGCGCACGTTCCCTCACCACGCACCCGCCACCCGGCGCTGGCGGTGGGCGCGGCGGCGCTGGCCTTCTTCATCGTCTTTCACATTCGGCGCGACGTCGCGTACAGCCTGTCCTCGGCCGCGCCCATCGAGCTCGGCGACGCGAAGTCGCTGTTCGCAGCACCGGGGAACGACCGTCTGGCGGCGGCGACCAACCGGCTGGTCACGCTGCGCGGAACCCCCGATCGCCAGAACGCGCTGGAGCTGGACACCAAAGGCTCGTGGATCTTCAGCCAGTTCTTCGCGGTGCTACAAACCGACGGGCGACTGTTCTTGCACCGCCGCGAAAGCCCGCTGCCGGCCTTCCGGGCGGAGCGCGACGTGTTCGAAGGGCGGCTGATCCGTTTTGGCGATCTGTCGTTCGAAAGCGCCATCCGCCGCTATTACGGCAGCCACGTCAGCGCCACGCACTTTTTCCCACCGGCCGAGCTGGCCACCGCCCTGAGCGGAAGCGGCGGCCAGGCGGCGGATAGCCTGGCGCTGCGCGATCGGGCCGGCGATGAGGTCAAGCTGGGCGCCGCCGATCTGCTGGCCATCGATGTGGCGCGCCCGGGCGAGATCCGGGTCGCCCTGCCGCGCGCCAAGTTTCCCGATGAAGCGGCCGCCCGCGCCGCCATCGAAAAACAAGGCGGCACCATCGTCGGGCCGGCGCCGCCGCCGAACGGTGAGACAGCGCCCACCCACCTTGCTTTCCGCGTGCGGTTCCCCGCCGACAAGCGCGACGCCGCGCTGAGCGCGCTGGGCGACAGCGATCCCGGCGTGGAGATCCGCGAGGCCCGCGATCAATACAAAGTCCGATTGGCCGACCTGAGCGTCGAGGGAAAAGACGCGCTGCTGGTGCGCGACGCGCAGAATCAGCCGGTGCGCATTCCGCTTGCGTCGGTGGCGACGGTGAGGACACTGGCTTCCGTGCAGATCCCGGACGACGCCTATCTGCTGATCGAGGCGGACTACCCACGCGAGCACTTTCACACGGTGTTCGCCAGCGCCGTGCTGATCTTGTTTGGCGTCGTCAACCTGATCGGCCTTCGCCGGGGACTTTCGCGATGAGCCTGCGCATCTATGACACGCGCGAGAGGCACAAGCTGGTGTTCGAGCCGCTTTTGCCCGGCAAGGTCGGCATCTACAGCTGCGGCGTGACGGTCTACGATCTCTGCCACGTCGGCCACGCCCGCAAAGAAGTCGCCTTCGACGTGATCGTCCGGCACCTGCGCGCGTCGGGGTACGCTGTTCGCTATGTCCGCAACGTCACCGACGTCGACGACAAGATCATCCGCCGCGGCCAGGCCGAAGGCCGCCCGGCCATCGAGGTGGCGCGGGAGTTCGAGGCGGCGATGGCCACCGACATGGCGTCGCTGGGCGTGCTGCCGCCCGATGTCGAGCCGCGGGCCACGGAGAACATCGACGAGGTCATCGACGTGATCAAACGCTTGGAGGCTCGAGCGCTGGCCTACCCTGCCGAGGGCGACGTCTATTACGCGGTGGCCGGGTTCGGGCCCTACGGCCAGCTCAGCGGGCAAAGCGTCGACGATCTGAGGGCAGGCGCGCGCATCGAGATCGGCGAGCACAAGCGCAGTCCGCTGGATTTCGCTCTATGGAAGGCGGCCAAGCCCGGCGAGCCGGCGTGGGAAAGCCCCTGGGGTCCCGGGCGGCCGGGCTGGCACATCGAGTGCTCGGCGATGGCGCATCGCTATCTGGGCGAGGTGTTCGATCTGCACGGTGGCGGGACGGACCTGATCTTCCCGCACCACGAAAATGAGATCGCCCAATCAGAAGGCGCGTTCGGCGTCGGCACCTTCGCGCGGCGCTGGCTGCACTCGGGGATGGTCACCTTCGGCGGCGAGAAGATGTCCAAGTCGCTGGGCAACGTGGTGACCATCCGGCGCGTCGCCGAGACGCACGATCTCGAAGCGCTGCGGCTGCTGTTAGTGGCGGTTCACTACCGCAGTCCCGTGTCGTTCGAGATCGCCCGCGACGAGGCGGGCCGCCAGCAGTACCCGGATCTCGACCAGGCCGAGGAGCGCCTGGAATATTTCTACCGCACACTGGAGCGCATCGACCAGGCCGGGATCCCAGCGACGGAGACCGGCGCCGGCGAGGTGGTGGCGCCGGCCGACCGCACGCTGGCCGCGTTTCGCGAGGCGATGGACGACGACTTCAACACGGCGGCGGCGCTGGGCCACCTGTACGAATCGTTCGTGCTGGCCAACAAGCTGTTGGATGATCCCAAGGCTGCTGCCAAGGACGTCCGCCGGCGCACGCTGGCCCGCCTGCGCAGCGAGCTGCGCGCTTGCGGTGAGACGCTGGGGATCTTCACCCGTCCAGCGGCGGAGTTTCTGCTGGCCCGGCGCACGCGCCTTTGCGCGCGCCACGGGATCGACGCCGCCGCCGTCGAAGCGCGCATCGGTGAGCGAGCCGCCGCCCGCGGGGCGAAGGACTTCACGCGCGCTGACGAGATCCGGCAGGCTCTCCGCGCCACCGGCATCGAGCTGATGGACGCCGCCGCCGGGACCAGCTGGCGAATCGGGCCAATCGCGGCGCCCGCGGCGCGGGAGGGCTAAGTCTTGTCCGGGCACGCTCCTGCCATACAGCCGTCCGAGATGAACGCCGAGGGCTGTAACATTTGCGGCGCCCCATTGACGGTACGGTTCGCGACAGCAATCGATCCGCAGACCAAGGAGTCGTTCTCCGTCCTGCAATGTCCCGCCTGCCAGCTTGGGCACACCAAGCCGCAGCCGCCTGATCTCGGTCCGTACTATGGCGCCGCTTACCACGGTGGCCGCCACGCGTTCACGTCCCGCTTTTGTATCCGCCGCCGCCTTCGCCTCTTGCGGCAGGCGGCGGGTAACGGTCGCCCTGGTCGGTTGCTGGATGTGGGCTGCGGCGATGGCTCGTTCCTGGCAGCGGCCGGCGAACGCGATCGCTGGCAAGTGGCAGGTACTGAGATCAACCCTGACGCCGCCCGAAAGAAGGGACTCGAGGTGCGCGAGTCGATCAAAGAGATCGGCAAGCTGGCCGGTCCCTTTCGCTGCATCACCCTGTGGCACAGCCTGGAACACCTGCGCGATCCGCGAGCGGCGTTGGCGTCATTAGCAGAACTGCTAGAGCCAGGCGGTGTTCTGCTGGTGGCGGTTCCCAACGCGGCGGGGTGGCAAGCCAGAACTTTTGGCGCCAGGTGGTTTCATCTGGATGTTCCCCGCCATCTCTTTCATTTCAGCCGCAAGGCTTTGACCTTGGCTTTCCAGTCGGCCGGTTTGACCCCCTTTTTGCAGTGGAATCAGGAGTTCGAATACGACCTGTTTGGTTGGTCACAAAGCGCCTTGAATCAATTCATGCCCACACCCAACGCCTTCTTTCATCACTTGACCGGCAAGCTGGCGGCCACCTCGCGTGTCGAGCGGATGGCGAATCTGGCGGCGGGACTAGCGCTGACCGCCTTGAGTGTCCCCGCCGTCTTCGCCGGCGCAATACTGAACCGTGGCGGAACCTTGGTCATGGCCGCTCGCAAAGCGGACGCAAACGAGCCGCACCGCTGACCGCCGCTCGAATCGTCTAGGAACCGCCGGCGCCGCGGCTGCCCGAGGCGGCGGCCGGCGCGGCGCTGGAACCCGGGCGACTGGCGTTCACGCGTTCGCGCAATTCCTTGCCCACTTTGAAGAAGGCCAGGCGCTTGGGCTTGACGTGAACCGCCTCCCCGGTGCGCGGATTGCGACCCTCGTACTCGCGATACTCGCGGATCGAGAAGCTACCGAAGCCGCGTATCTCGATCCCGTCGCCCTTTTTTAGGGCGTCCACCATGCAATCGAAGACGTGGCCGACCAGCAGTTCGGCCCGGCCCCGCGGGAGCTTGAGTTGCTCCGCCACGATGTCGATCAAGTCCGCTTTGGTCATCTGGCCCAAATCAGTGTATCCCCAATGGCAAAGTAATCAAAAGTTACGGGGCCTTAGCCCAGCGCGCTAGCTTTTTGCAAGTGTCATAATGCGATGTCAGCGCAGCCGCAGCGGTCACAGATCCTGGCCTGGCGGCCGTGCCGGCAGGGGCGCGCTGGCCGTGGTGCGAAAGCGATAAGCGGGGAAGAAGGCGTACTCCTCGCAGCTGTGGCGGGCATAAAAATCGATCACGTCGCGCCAGCCGAACTCGCCGCGATCGGCGCCGTCACGAATGTCGCGCCAGGAAAACGTCTGCGGGCACAACGTGCCTTTGGCCGGCGCGTGCCCAGCCGACGTGCGGGCGCTGTACAGGACCAGGCCAGGAGCGAGGCGCGACAAATAAAAACCGGCCAGGCGCGGGATCTCCATGACCTCGATGCTTTTCACGTCGATGCGCTGATCGGCGCGGAAAAAACATTCGGTCCGGCTGATCGACTGATTGGGTTCGAGGACGATGGCGTTCTGCGGGATCACGCCCTTGGCGGCGCAACGCTCTTCGTCGGGGACGGCCGTGACCACCCGGTAGGCCAGGGTGTGGCCGGTGAGGTTGTCGATGCGCAGGACCAGGTGGTCGGCGCTGTAGGCCTGACCCTCCATGCTGCCGGCTTCCTTGCGGACCAATAGCGACAGCCGGAGGTGCGGCGTTTGGACGGTGCCGCCGACCTTCAATTTTCGCTCGGCGGTCAATTCGTTGAAGTACGGAAACGGGCGCGCCAGTTCGTCGGGCTTGGGCGCCGGCAGCCCGAAGCTCCTGGCGTCTTGTTCAACCAGCGCGCGGTACAGCGTGGCCGAATATTTCATCGCCGCGCCGGCCTGATCGGGCGTGGGCGACTTTGGCCGCGGGGGCGCGGGTGGCGGGCCGCCGGCATAGAGCAGCGCCGTGCCGATGGCGATGCTGGCCAGGCCGGCCACCGCGATCCCTAGGCCCAGCGTGCGTCCTTCCATCACGCGCGCCATCTCATCGTTTACCCCAGCACCGTGGCGCCGCCCAGATACGGGCGCAGCGCAGCCGGAACATCGATGCGCCCGTCAGCGCGCTGGTAAGTTTCGAGGACGCCGATCAACGTGCGCGGCAGGGCCAGGCCCGAGCCATTCAGCGTGTGAACGAAACGCGCTTTGTCTTTTCCTTCTTTGAACCGAATGCGCGTCCGACGGGCCTGAAAATCGCCGAAGTTCGAGCACGAACTGACCTCCAGCCATTCGTTGCAACCCGGCGCCCACAGCTCCAAATCCAGCTTGGCCATCGCCGAGAACGACAGGTCGCCGGTGCACATCTGCACCACGCGATACGGCAACTCCAGGCCCTTCAAGACGTCCTCGGCGTCAGCCAGCAGCGCGGTCAGTTCGTCCATCGAGTTTTCAGGGCGCACGAACTTCACCAGCTCGACCTTGTCGAACTGGTGGCCGCGCTTGATGCCGCGGGTATCGCGGCCGGCGGCCATCTGCTCGCGACGAAAGCAGGCAGTGAAGGCGACGTGGCGAATGGGCAGCGCCGCCGCCTCCAAGATCTCGTCGCGATAAAGGTTGGTCACCGGCACCTCTGCGGTGGGGATGAACCACAGATCTTCCTCGGCGTCACGGTACAGGTTCTCTCCGAACTTGGGCAGGTTGCCGGTGCCCACCAGGCTCTCGCGCTTGACCATGTACGGCGGATAGATCTCGACGTAGCCGTGCTTGGTGGTGTGCAGGTCCAGCATGTACGTGATGAGCGCGCGCTGTAGCCGCGCGCCCCAGCTCTTGAGCACGTAAAAGCGCGAGCCGGAGATCTTCACGCCCCGTTCGAAATCGATGATCCCCAGCTTGGTCCCGAGATCCCAGTGCGGCTGCGGGGCAAAATCATAGGCGCGCGCCTCGCCTTCTTGCCGCACCACCTTGTTCTCGCTGTCGTCCTTGCCCTCGGGCACCGACGGGTGCGGTAGATTGGGCAACTCCAGCAACAGCGTGTCCAAGGCGGCCTCGGCCTCGGCCAGCTGATTGGCCATTCCTTCGATGCGCGCCTTCAGCCCGCCGCTGGCCGTCTTCAGGTGGTCGCGTGCAGCGCCCGGCTCGGCGCGGCCGATGTCCTTGGAGATGCGGTTCTGCTCGGCCTGCATCGTTTGCGATTCATTTTTCAGATCGCGAACGCGCGCGTCCTGGGCCAGCACCTTGTCCAGATCGATCGGCGATCCCAGGCGCCGATAGCCATCCCGAACCTCGTCGGGGCGTTCGCGAAGCAGACGGATATCAATCACGGCGCGGAGTTTACGCCGGGGCGCCCGCGCGCGGAACGCCAATCAGCGTTCCGCGACACCCGGTGCTTAAGCTTTTCGTTCTTCCGGATCGGCGCCGTACGCGTACCCGTACCGCGAGTAGTTTTGGTAGTAGTAGTACTGGTAGCCGTACGCGGGATTGGAGAAGTCGATCTCGTTGAGGATGACGCCCAGGAGGCGGGCCTTGGCAGACGACAGGTGACGGCGGGCGTGCATGGCCGCTTCGCGCGTGGTGCCGCCGGCCTGAACCACCAGGATGACGCCGTCGGCAACATTGCCCAGCACCGCCGGATCGGTCACCGCCGAGCAGGGCGGCGAATCCAGAATCACCCGTTCGTAACGGCTGGCGCAGTCTTCCAGCACCTTGGCGAAGCGGCCGGTATGCAGCAGCTCGGACGGATTCGGCGGCGTGGGGCCGCACGGAAGCACGTCCAGGTTGGGAACGTCGGTGCTCTTGATCGCTTCGTCCAGCGTCGACTTGCCGACGATCACCGTCGAGATGCCAATTTGGTTCGGCACGCCGAAGCTGCGGTGCAAACGCGGGCGGCGGAGGTCGGTGTCAACCACCAGCACGCGACCGCCGGTCTCGGCCATGGTCACGGCCAGATTGATGGCGGTGGTGGTCTTGCCCTCGCGCGGGCTGGGGCTGGTCACCACCAGGGTGCGGATCGGGCGGTCGGGCGACATGAATAGAATGTTGGTGCGAATCGACCGGCAGCACTCGGCAGCCAGTGAACGCGGGTCAAGATAGACGCCGAGATCGCGCTCGCGCAGCTTCTGCGGCTCGTCCTTGTCCTCCTGCTTGCCACCGATGATCGGGATCAATCCCAAAACCGGCACGCCCAGCGTCGTCTCGACGTTGGCCTGCGTCTTGAGGGTGTTGTCCAGCATCTCGATCTGGAACGCCAGCGCGATGCCGGCGCCAAGACCGATCAAAAGACCAATCCCCAGACTCTGCATCGGCTTGGGACGAATCGGTGAACCGGGCACGATCGCCCGTTCCAACACGCGCACGTTGTTCACCCTCATCACGCCGGTCAGATCGATCTCCTTCTGCCGCGAGGCGATCAAACCGTAGACCTTGTTGTTCTCGTCGGCGGCACGGCCGAGCGGCTTGTACTCGACCTCGATCTTGGCCAGCTCGATCGCTTCTTTCTTCTCGTTCTCCATCATGTGCTCAAGCGCTTTTTCGGTGTCAACGGTGGCCTGATAGTTCTTCTCGAAAGCCGTCAGCAGCCCGTCGATCTCATGGATCCATTCCTTCCGCATGACGGCGATCTCGTTGTCCAGCGCCTTGATGCGGGGGTGCTCGGAGCCATAACGACTGGCCAGATCAGCGCGCTCTTTCTCCAGGGTGGTGTAGATCTCTCTAATTCGAGTGATCGTGGGGTTCCTCTGCGTCTCCGGAATACTGGCCTTCTCGTCAATATTGTCGCGCGCCGCCTGGATGAGCTTTCGCGTCGATTCGAGATCGATCCTTTGCAGCCGCACCTCGGACAGCCGTGTATTTACGTGCGACAGGTTGGCCGCGATCATATTGACCTTCTCGTCCAGACCCACCGCGAGCAAGTTCCGGTTTCGCTTGTATTCGTAAAGAGCGAGCTCCGAGTCTTCCAGTTTCTTTCGCAGCTCAGCCGCTTGCTCGCCCAGCCAGGCCTGCGCCGTGCGGGCGCCTTCCAGCTTGTAGTCCAAATTGTATTCCAGATACGCGTCTGCCCAGGCGTTGGCGATCATCGCGGCGCGTTCCGGCTTTCCGTCCTCAACCACGAGCTCGGCCAACCGCGACTCCTTGACGGGCTTCAGCTGGACTTGAGGCAAAAGTGAACGAGCGATCGCCAAAACATCGACCTTGCCGTTCGGGCCCCGATACTGCGGATCATTTTGCAAGCCCAACTTTTCCACCACCCCCTTCACGACGGCGGTGGACTGGATGATGCGATACTGGGTCTCGAAAAATTCTCTGTTGCCCCAAAAATTCCCCGTACCCAGCTCGACGACGTCCTGGACTCCCTTCAAGACCTGCGGAGCCAGGCTCTCGATGACCAGCATGCACCGGGCCTCGTAGATTTTCGGTTGTCGATAGGTCCAGATGAAGGCAACGCCCGCTGAGACCACCGCCGCCAGCGCCACGATGGACCAGCGCTTTCGGATGGTGCGCCAGTAAGCGCGCAAGTCGACCTTGCTATCCTCACCTACAACCTCCGGCCCACCCCTTGAGGGATCGGTTCCCGGCTGCTCAGACGTCATTTCCACGGCTTCACCGTATATGACAGGGCGGAGGCGCGCAACCAGCCGGCAGGGGCAACCGCCGAGAAAACCGCCCGCGGTGATGTCGCACAAATAACCGCACCGGTCGGCCGTCATGGCCAAGGTGCACGGATGACGCGATTACGCCTTCGGGAATCCCAGACGTTCCTCCGCCGTGCGGCGCCCGAATCGTTTCAGCGCCGCTTCCCGCACCAGCCGCCGGCCTTGGACGAGCAAATAGCGAGCGGCGTCCGGAGCGGCGTCAAAGTGCTCCAGCTTGCGGCGCAACTGTTCGGCGCGCGGAACGCCGGTGACGGTACCGAAGTGATCGATCACCCGCGCCGCCACGCC
>DASXQB010000038.1:0-1984 GCA_036493295.1 Polyangia bacterium
TGCGGTGCCGCGGATCCCGTCGGTGCCGAACAACTGCCTCTTGGGTGTCATAATGCCTCTGACATATGGACCAGCCGGGTTGTCACACGCGATACCCCTTAGGTGGGAAGGAGTTTGCAGATCCAGCTAAAGCATATACCAGAAACTATTAAGACTTACACCGTTTCTTGGCCGTTACGGCCACAGAGGATTGCGGCCGCGACAGGGATTTTGTCTTAAGTGATGAACATGGAAGGCCCAAGACGGGACGGTGCCGGGAATCGCCCCGGCAGCCTCAGCCCGGCTGCGGCGCTGGTCCCAAGCCGCCCGCTGGTGGGGACGGTGCCACGGGTCGACCAGCAGTTGGCACCGACGCCCGACGGCTCTCCGGCGCCGGCTCATCCACTACCTTGCGGATCACTGGCTCGCCACGCAAAACGGTGCGGATTTCGTCGCCCGTAAGCGTTTCGTGCTCCAGCAGGCCACGCGCCAAGCGGTGCAACTCCTCGATATTCTCCGTCAGGATGCGCTTTGCCTTGGCATA
Organism: Polyangia bacterium; assembly: GCA_036493295.1. Taxonomy (GTDB): domain Bacteria; phylum Myxococcota_A; class Polyangia; order Fen-1088; family Fen-1088; genus DATKEU01. The sequence continues at coordinate 524 of DASXQB010000038.1, forward strand.
GGCGCGATCAATGATTTCCTTGATCTCCGCGTCGATTTCGCGCGCCGTCGCCTCTGAGACATTCTTGTTCTGCGTTACCGAATGTCCCAGGAATACTTCCTGGCTGTTGTCACCGTAGGCGATCATGCCAAGTTTGTCGCTCATGCCCCATTCGGTGATCATCCGCCGCGCCTGATCGGTCGCCATCTTGATGTCGCCAGCCGCGCCGTTCGACACCTTGTCAGGTCCAAAGATCGTTTCCTCGGCGGCGCGGCCGCCCATCGCCATCGTCAGTTCCGCAAGCAGCTTCGACTTGCTCTTCGAGTAGCGATCGCCCTCCGGCAGGCTCATGACCAGGCCGAGAGCCCGGCCGCGCGGGATGATGGTAGCTTTGTGCACCGGATCGCATTCCGGCTCGTGCATGGCGCACAGCGCGTGGCCACCCTCATGGTAGGCGGTCATCCGCTTCTCAGCCTCGGACATCACTAGCGACCGGCGCTCGGTGCCCATCATCACCTTGTCCTTGGCCGCCTCGAACTCCGCCATCGCCACCACGCGCTTGCCGATCCGCGCCGCGAGCAGCGCCGCCTCATTCACCAGGTTGGCGAGGTCAGCGCCAGAGAACCCAGGCGTGCCGCGGGCGATCACCTTGGGGTCAACATCGGACGCCAGGGGTACCTTACGCATGTGCACACGGAGGATCTTCTCGCGCCCGTTCACATCAGGGTTGGGCACCACGACCTGGCGGTCGAACCGACCGGGACGCAGCAGGGCGGGGTCGAGCACGTCGGGGCGGTTGGTCGCAGCGATCAGGATGACGCCTTCGTTGCTTTCGAAGCCGTCCATCTCGACCAGCATCTGGTTCAGCGTCTGCTCTCTCTCGTCGTTGCCGCCGCCCAGGCCGGCGCCACGATGCCGCCCGACGGCGTCGATCTCGTCGATGAAGATGATACAGGGCGCGTTCTTCTTGCCCTGCTCGAACATGTCCCGCACGCGGGACGCGCCGACGCCGACGAACATTTCCACGAAGTCGGATCCGGAAATGGTGAAGAACGGCACGTTCGCCTCGCCCGCGATTGCGCGGGCCAGCAAGGTCTTGCCGGTGCCCGGCGGGCCCACCAGCAGAACGCCCTTGGGGATCTTGCCGCCGAGCCGCTGGAATTTCTGCGGATCCTTGAGGAACTCGACGATCTCCTGGAGTTCCCCCTTCGCCTCATCGATACCGGCGACGTCATCGAACGTCACCCGTCCTTGCTTCTCGGTCAGCATACGGGCGCGCGACTTGCCGAACCCCATAGCGCGGCCGCCGCCAGCCTGCATCTGGCGCATGAAGAATACCCAGACGCCAATCAGGAGCAGCATCGGGAACCAGGACAGGAGGTAGTGCAGCAGCGGGTTGACGTCCGAATCCTCGGGCTTGGCGATGACCCGCACGCCCTTGTCCGTGAGCCGGCCGACCAGCGAGGCGTCCTCGGGAGTATA
>DASXQB010000039.1:0-12543 GCA_036493295.1 Polyangia bacterium
GGTCGCTGGAGTGACTCCAGCCCAGTACGCGCACCGCTCGTCGGCGGCCGGGCGCCAATCGTACCGCCCGTCAGCCGCCTTTTTGATACGTGCCGATGAGCTGCGCCTGCGCCAGGACGTGCCCGCTCATTGCCTTCTCCAGGGTCGCTTTGCTGGGCGCGTTCAGGTCGGGCAGTACGGTGTCCAGCGCGTACAGCTTGTGAAAATAGCGGTGGCGGCCGGTGGGCGGACAGGGACCGCCGTAACCAGGCCGCTGCCAGTCGTTGACGCCTTCGCGCGCACCGGCGGGCAAGTGGCGGCTGCTGGCGCCTTCGGCCAGCGATTCGGTGGTGGCGGGGATGTTGTACAGCACCCAGTGCACCCAGGTCGTCTTCGGCGCCCGCGGATCGGGCGCGTCCGGATCGTCGACGATCAAGGCGAACGATTTCGTGTCCGGGGGAGCCGCCGCCCAGCTGAGCGGCGGCGAGGTGTCCGGACCTTCACACGTGTACGCCCGCGGGATGCTGCCACCGTCATCGAACTTGGACGAACGTAGGGTCAAGGCCATGGCATCACCTCGCGCGTCAGTGTGGGTCGCCAGCGTGATTAAACAAGGTCGGGCCAATCGTTGCATTTATCGCCAATTCGTGTGAAATCAAACCGTCGGCCCGGGAGCAAGTAACGCCGCGAGACAGAGTTCTCGCAGCGCGCGAGGCGGGTGAGTTGAGCGGATTGCTGGCCGTCCCACCGTTGCGACGAGGTTCGCCATGCTGATGTCCAAGATCGTGCCGAGCAAATGGATCGTTCTTTCGTCCGCGCTGTGCGTCGGCCTTTGCGCGTGCAGCAGCGCCAGCGGACCGGGCGCCGGCGGCGGTAACGACGCCGCCGCCAGCGGCAGCGGCGGCAGCACCGCGGGTGGATCGGGCGGCAGTTTGGGTTCGGGCGGCGCCAGCGCAACCGGCGGCAGCACCGGCTCCGGCGGCAGCGTCGGCAATGGTTCGGGCGGCGCCAGCGCAACCGGCGGCAGCACCGGCTCTGGCGGCAGCGCCGTTGACGGAAGCGCCAGCGGCGACGCGGGCAAAGACGGACCGGTGGGTCCCGTCGGCACCAAAGGCGTGCAGGCCGATCCCGGCACCGACGGCGACGGCACCATCCCGCAACCGCCGCCCTACCCGCCCGCACCCGAGACCGTGGCCCGCAACCCGGGCGTGCCCGTCGGCAAGGTGATGCCGTACCAGATCTACGCCAGCAAGAGCGTGTACCCCGGAATGAAGTTCAACTACACGGTCTACGTGCCGGCGCAGTACCAGAAAGGCAAGCCGGCCGCGTTCATGGTCTTCCTGGACGGCCAGCACTTCGCCGGCCCGGGGCCGGGCCCGACGATACCCACGCCGATCCCGGCCGAGGACTATCACTGGAACGCGCCGGTCCTGTACGACAACCTGATCGCCGCCGGCCAGCTGCCGGTGACCATCGTGGCCTTTCAGGATCCGGGGACCAACACCGGCGTCTACCGCCGCGGCGACAATTTTCACCCCGACGCCGAAGAGCGCAGCATGGAATACGACCAGCCGAACGACGGCTACGCGCGCTTCTTGATCAACGAGTTCATCCCCGACGCCATCACGCCGAACTGGGACATCGTCGACGATCCCGACGGCTGGGGCATCGGCGGGCACAGCTCGGGCGGCATCGCGGCGATCGAGGCGTGCTGGTTCCGGCCCGATAAATTCCGCAAGGCGCACAGCTCCAGCGCCAGCTACCCGAACACCAACAACTTCCCCGGCGAGCCGACCTTCCCGTCGGTGTTCAACACCGTCAAGCCGCCCAAACCGATCCGCATCACCATGCTCAGCGGCACCATGGACGATCCGGGTTGGTTCGACGCCAACAACAACGCGGCAATGGTCCTGAAGACGAACGGCTACCACTATCGCTATCGCCCCGGCATGGACAATCACACCCCGCCGCTGGCGGCGATCAACGAGTTCGCTGATGCCATGCGCTGGCTGTGGCGCGGGTACACGCTGCCCTGGTACTAGCCGCTCGCGCGGTTGTCGCGATTGCGTACACCCGCGACAGTCCGTTTGTTCGCTGCTCGAACAACTGACGACTGCCGGGAACGGTTCCCGGCGGACTTCCTGATGGTGCGGGCCTTGCAATCGCCCGCTGCATGCAGCGACACATTTTGCTTGTCGGAATGGTCGCCGCCTCTGGATGCGCTTCTTTTCCGCAGCCGTTGACGGCGAATCAGCTGGCGCAATATCGCAGCGCCCCGGCAGTGGTCGCCTATCTGGGTCAGGCCGATGCGTCGGCCGCGGTCTGCGATCTCGGCTCCGTGGGGCCGCATCTGGTGGTCGTTGACCAAGACCTCCGTGAGGCCCTGGCGGGTGGTCTGCGCGAGGGAAAGATTCCGCCGGCAGTCTGGCGCGACTGCGTGACCAATATTGTCCGGGGCCGCGACCACGAAGGGGCGTCGTCGATGTTGGATGCGGTCAGCGACACCTACCGCGCTCTGCTCACCGACGCGCACGTCGAGACCAGCGCGAGCTGGCAGGAACGCCTGGTCGCCGCGCATGACGTCCTGGCGAACCGCCCGCTGGGGGTGAACCCGCACGCCCTGTCGCTGGCCACCTTGCGATCCGAGCTGCAGCGGGTGTTGGCCGGCGGCCCGGGACCAGTCGCGCGCAGCAACGGGGAAGACTTGCGCACCGTCTTGGATCTCGAGCGCGGTGTCTTGCGCGGGACGACGGTGGATCTTCCTGGGCTGGACGATCTGGCCAGAAAAGGCGACGAGACCACCCTGCGCCGAGCAGCGGACCGCTTGCCCGACAGCAAGCTGCGCGACGAAGCGCGCCGGCGGGTGATTCGCCTGCACATCGACGCCTCCCCGTTTGCCGAGGTTCGCGCGGGCGCCGCCGCCGTCGAGCAGCTGTTGATGACCACCGGCAACAACCACGTCGCTCTGGCGGAGCACCCGCCGGTTCGCGGCTGGATCGAACCCCAGGCGCCGTCACCGCGTGCGGTGCTGGTGCGGCAGAACCCGGTGCAACAGACGGCCACCTTGCTGGGCCTGGCCACCGTCGATCGTGTTCGGGCGCCGGCGCTGCCGCCACCATCGTTGCGCGACGCCATCCGGGTCGAGCTGGAGGGAATTGCACGGCCGGTGACGGTGTGCGCGCCGCCGAACGACCTCGATCCCTCCCCTTGTCTGCAGCCGCAAGACGTGGCGCTGGACAGTCCGTTCGCCTTCATGGACGGCGACGGCTTGATACGCTTTCGCGACAACCTTCGAGCGGGCGAGCTGATCGCGCTGGCCGGCGCCGAGCGCCTGACCGTTCCGGTCACTGTAGCGGCAAAGCCGGTCGCCACACTCGACTGGTCCTTGCGCTTCGAAGCGCCGGCCGACCTGATCTTCGACGCCCCGACAGCGCGGACCGACGATTGGCACCTGCGCGCCCGGCTGGAACGATCAAGCGCCGGACGGCTGGTGTACGTCGTCACCCAGGCCAACCGCCAATCCACCGTCGTGGTGGAGAGCGTCGATGCCGGCGCCTTCCACATCGTCAGTCAGGGCGCGCGCGGCTTCGACGGCAGCGATGGCGAGCCTGGCAGTAACGGCTGGGATGGACTGGCCGGCCAAGACGCCAGTTGTCCGTCGTCGAATGGCAGCGACGGCGGCAACGGCAGCGACGGTAGTAACGGCGCGCCGGGTGGCGACGGCGGCGACGGCAGCAACGGCGGCAACGTACTGGTCGATGTGGCTTGCCCCGATCGCGCGTGCGCCGACCTGGCTGCCCTGGCCGCCAAAACCATCATCAGCCGGGGCGGCGCCGGCGGCCACGGCGGGCACGGTGGTCGCGGCGGCTCCGGTGGCAGGGGCGCCTTCGGTGGCCACGGCACGACGTGCACCGACTCTGAAGGCAACACCTCGTGGCTGTCGGCCGGGTTCGACGGAACCAGCGGCGCCATCGGCCGCAACGGCCCCGATGGCCGGCCCGGGAAAGACGGCGCGCCGGGCCGCGTGCTGGTTCGGGCGGGCGAATAAGGCGAAGTCACCGACCGGTCACATTCGTGGTGATCGCGCCGTGATAGACGTCGCGCATGCGATCAAAGGAATCAGCTCGGCGGAGCTGGGCAAGAGTCGTCGGTGGCGTTGTCGGCGGTTTCGCCCTTCTGTCGACGGTCGCGGCCAGCGCGGCGACGAATTCGGGACCGGCGGGCGGCGGGGCTGCCGTCAACAACATGCAGCCGGCGCTGGCGTTGAGTTACATCATCGCCATGCAGGGCATCTTCCCCAGCCGCGACAGCGGCTCCAACGTGGGGGTCATGCTTGGTGAGATACGGAGATTTGCCGGAACCTTCGCGCCGGGCGGTTGGGCGTTCTGCGACGGGCAACTGCTGCCGATCAACACCAACACGGCATTGTTCTCGATTCTCGGGACGACCAACGGGGGCAACGGCGTCTCGACGTTTGCACTGCCCGATCTGCGGGGACGCACGCCGATTCACGTCGGTCAGGGAGTCGGGCTTTCGAATCGACTTCTCGGGCAGCCAGGTGGCCAGGAGAACCTCACCCTCACCTCGGACATGAACGCCGCGCACGTGCACACGTTCCGGGGCGGGGCCGTCACCGGATCAAGCGGCAGCAATGCCCCGGTCGATAACATGATGCCGTACGTGGGCCTGACCTTCATCATCAGCGTCGGCGCCGGGGCGTTCCCCAGTCGCGACGGCGGCAACAGCGGAACGTTCATCGGTGAGGTCCGGATGTTCGGCGGGAACTTCGCGCCCAGCGGATGGGCCTCGACCGACGGACAGGTGCTGGCCATCTCGACGAACACGGCGTTGTTCTCGATCTTGGGAACGACCTATGGAGGCAACGGCCTATCGACGTTCGCGCTGCCGGACCTGCGTGGGCGCGCCCCGGTGGGAGAAGGCACGGGCGTCGGTCTCTCGCCGCAGATCCTTGGTCAGGCCTCCGGGCAAGAGACGGTGGCTCTGACCACGGCGCAACTGCCATCGCACACGCACACGCTGCCCATCGGCGGCAGCACCGACAGCGCGGGCGGCGGGCAGCCTCGTACGAACTTGCAACCCACGCTGGCCTTGACGCCGATCATGGCCGTCGCCGGTGTGTTCCCGTCGCCATCCGGTTCTACCGGCGACAATTTCCTGGACGAGGTGCGCCTGTTCGCCGGCAACTTCGTTCCCGGCGGGTGGGTCCTGACCGACGGGACCTTGCTGCCGATCAACACGAATACCGCGGTCTTTTCCTTGACCGGCACGCAATATGGCGGCAACGGCGTGAGCAACTTCGCCTTGCCCGACCTGCGCGGACGCGCCGCCATTCATCGCGGCCAGGGCCCCGGCCTCACCCTCCGCACCATCGGCCAGACAATCGGCACCGAAGCCGAGCCTTTGACCATCTCGCAGATGGGATTGCATACCCATTCAGTTCCCGTCAGTGGCGCCGCTGCCCCGGCACTTTCGACACTGGGTTGCGTGGCGTTGACGGCGGTGCTGCTGGCGATCGGGCTGGCGCGGCTCCGGCAGAGCGACAGCCGGGCGTGAGCGGCCTTACCGCTCTTTTTCCTTCGGCGAGTGTTTGCCCGCTTCGGTGCCCTTGAACGTCTTCAGGCGATCCTCGGCGTCCTGGCGGGCGGGATCGCTGTGGGGCGCCGTCTCGAGATACTTCTCGAACGCTTCCTTCGCTTTTTCGTTCTGCTTGTTCTGCGAGTACAGAATTCCCAGGTCGTAGTACGCGCCGGACAGCTTCGGGTTATAGCTGATCGCGCGCTTGTATTCGTCGATAGCGGCTTCGGTCTCGCGCTGGCGACGGAAGACCACGGCCAGATCGAAGTGCAGATCGGGATCATCGGGCTTGAGCGAGAGCGCCCGCCGCAAGGCGAAGATGGCGCCGTCCTTGTCATCGGCCTTTGACTTCGCCACACCCAGGTTGGTCCAGGCCTGAGCGTCATTGGGGTGCATCTCGGTGGCCTTTTGCAGCTCGGCAATGGCCTTGGGCAGATCGCCCTTGGTCTTGTAAGCGAACCCCAGCGAGACGCGCGCCTCGTAATCGTCGGGCTGCAGCTGCACCGCCGTCTCCAGCTCGCGGATGCCTTCGTCCAGGCGCTTGAGGCGCACCCACGCCGCGCCCAGGTTGGCGTGCGAGGTGGAATCCTTTGGCTGCAGCTTCACGGTGATTTCGAATTCGTCGGCCGCTTTCTGGTAGTTGCCCTGAGCGCGCCACAGATTCCCCAGGGTCAAATGCGCTGACGCGTAGTCGGACCGCAGCGAGATGGCCTTCTCGCACTCGCCGATCGCCTCCACCACCTTGCCCTCGCGCTTGAGCTGCAGCGCCAGGTTGTAATGGGTGGCCGCCTCGTCGGCGCGGGCCGTTCGCGGCGCGGCAAGCAGCAGCAGCGGCACCAGCATCGCCGCCGCCAGGATTGCCCGGGCGCCCGTCTTCGCCGCGGTTTCACCAACCAGCTTGGCCGTCGTCTGTGGCATCCAGTCCTCCTGCAAGACGTTACCACCGCCGTCAACATTCAGCGCCGGCGACGCCTTGGCGCGTGTCGCAGACTGTGGCCCAGGGTAATATTGCGGCAGTTCGATGTTGCAGTCCTTGCTGGTGACCTTTCGGGAAGGCCTTGAATCCCTCCTCATCGTCGGGGTGATCGCCGCCTACTTGCGCAAGACCAATCGCCCGGGCCTGGTGCGCGGGGTGCACATCGGCTTTGCGGTGTCGGTGGTGACTTGCCTTTTGGGCGCATGGCTGTGGCTGCAGGTCCCCAATCAGCCGTTGATCGAAGGCATCGCCGCGCTGACGGCGGCGCTGCTGGTGGGCGGAATGCTCTGGCAGATGATGCGCATGGGCCGGCACCTGAAGGCGCGCATCGAATCACGCGTCGAGCAAGTGGCCGCCGGTCACGGCCAGCAGCCGTCCGCGCGCGCCGTCGCCGGCATCGCGGTGGTGACCGCGTTGCTGGTGACGCGCGAAGGACTGGAGGCAGTCTTCTACGTCGGCGTGCAAGCGATGGCCGTGCGGGCGTCGGCGGTGCCGGGACAAAAGACGCTGGTGCTGGTCGGCGCGGTGATCGGCCTTTGCATTGCCGGCCTCCTGTCCTGGTTCTGGAGCCGGGTCAGCCACCGTCTGAACCTGGGCGTGGTCCTGAAGGTGACGGCGGTTTTTCTGGCGGTCTTTCTGGTGCAGCTGCTGATCTACGGCGTTCACGAGCTGGCCGAGAGCGGCGTCATCAGCGGCAGCCAGGCTTTCCACGACGCCACCGAGGTGCTGGGCCCCGACGGCCGCATCGGTCATCTGCTGTCGTACTCGCTGGTCTTCGCCCCGCTGCTGTATTTGATCTGGGCGCGCGTGGGGAAGGCCAAAGGCCCGCGTAGCGTGGCCGTTTGAGTGATCCCGCGTAGCGTGGCCGTTTAAGTGATCCCGCGTAGCAGCGTGACCGTCTGATCAACTAAAGCGGTTTCGTCATCACCTCGGACAGAACGTCGTACCCCAGACGTTGGTAGAAAGCGCGCGCGGCTTCATTGCCCGCCCACACCGTCAGCACCAGCTGCGCGCCGCCCTGGCTCTTCGCCCACGCGGCGGCGCCGTCCATCAAACGGCGCCCGACGCCGCGGCGCCGGTGCGCGGCCGCCACCACCAGACCGTCGACGTACCCGCGCCGCTGCGGAACCATCTGCGGGTCGGCGGGCGTGTCGTAGATGCGCGCCAGCAGCGCGCCGTTGATCGTACCCGCGGTTTCGTCTTCGTCGACCAACACCACCACCTGCGGCGTGCCCAGCAGCCGCCGCCATTCGTCGGTGGTGCGCGGCGCAGCCCGAAAAAATCGCGGGGCCAGCGCGCTGTGCAGCTCGTCGATGGCCTGCCACAGCTCGCACAGCGCCTGGCTGTCGCCGGTGCGCGCCGGGCGGATCAGCTGGCCGGTTCCTCGTCGCCGTCGGCCAGTTCGACCGGAAATCGCGACAGCATGGTGCCGTGAACCAGCGCCTCTGTATCGGTCTCGGTGCGCATCTGCAGGACCTTCTCGGTCAGCCGCTCGGCCTCGTCAATGCGGGTGGAACGGATAATCGATTTGATGATCGGGATCTGGCGCGGGGCCATCGAGAAGTTGCGCAGGCCGAGGCCCAGCAGCATCCACACCGACATCGGATCGCCGGCCATGTCACCGCACATGGCGACCTGGCCGTGGGCGACGTTGGCGCCGGCGACGATCTGGCGCAAGGCGCGCAGGATCGCCGGGTGCATCGGGTGATACAGGTAGCCGACGTGCTCGTCCTCGCGGCTGGCGGCCAGCGAGTACTGGATCAAATCGTTGGTGCCGATGCTGAGAAAATCGCACTCCTGCGCCAGCAGATCGGCGATGAAGGCGGCGCTGGGCGTTTCCACCATGGTCCCGATCGGCACCTTGGGGTCGTGGCGGATCTTCTGCCGCTTGAGTTCGGCGCAGACGTCAGCGCAAATTTGTTTGGCGGCGCGCAACTCGGCGACGCCGGAGATCAGCGGGAACAAGATCTTCACCGGCCCGAACGCCGATGCCCGGTACAACGCGCGCAACTGGGTGCGAAAGATGTCCTGGCGATTCAGCGAGAACCGGATCGACCGCAGGCCCATGGCCGGGTTGGTGCTGTTGGGAAGGCGCACCGACACCGGCATCTTGTCGCCGGCCAGGTCCAGCGTGCGAAAGGTGACCGACCGGCCACCGACATTTTTCACCGCCGCCAGCGCGTGGGCGAACTGCTCCTCTTCGGTCGGCAATTCGGGCCGCTCCAGATATAAAAACTCCGTGCGGAACAGCCCCACCGACGCGGCGCCGAGATCGACGGCGATGGGGATCTCCTCCAGCATTTCGATGTTGGCGGCCAGGTGGATAGGCGTGCCGTCGAGGGTCTCGGACGGCTGGTCGCGCATCGCCGACAGCCGCAGCGCCCGCCGGCGATGAACCGCGGCGCGTTCCTTGTACCGGCGAAGGGCGTCCTCGTCGGGATCAAGAATCACCTCGCCGCGGTGGCCGTCGATCACCACCGTCATGCCCGACCACACCCGGTGGGTCAGGCCTTCCACGCCGACGACGTACGGCAGACCCAGCGCGCGGGCCACGATCGCCGTGTGCGAGGTGCGCCCGCCGCCGTCGGTGCAAAACCCCGACGATTCCGCGCGCCCCAGCTGCGCGGCGTCCGCCGGCGACAGATCGTGGGCGATGGCGATGCTGCCCTTGGGCGCGTCCTCCGGCGAGACCGAGTCGACCATGCCCAGCAGGTTGCGCAGCAGGCGCTCGCCCACCATGGCGATGTCGCTGCGCCGATCGCGGAAGTACGGATCCTCGATGCGATCGAACACGGCCTGGATCTGATCCAGCGCCCGGCGCACCGCCCAGTCGGCCGATGTCTTCTCTTCGCGGATCAACTTGCGCGCCTGTTCCACCAGGTGAACGTCGCCCAGCATCATGCGGTGCGCTTCCAGAATGCGGTACTGGTGGTCGTCGCCCTCGCGCTCGGCGATCTGCTCTTGAATGCGCGCCAGCTGGGCGTCGGTGTGGGCCAGCGCTTCGTCGAACCGCTTCAGCTCGGCTTCGATGGCCTCGACGGCGATGCGGCGTTCGTGCACCTCGACCCGGCTGCCCAGCACGTGGGCGACTCCGATGGCGATGCCGGGCGACGCCGCAACGCCGGTCAGTTTCTCCATGCACGGCTCCCGGCCGCGCGATGGCGCGCCTGCTTCACGGTTCGATGCCCTCGCCGAATCCGCTCGCGACCAGCTCGGCCAGCGCCACCACCGCGGCCTCGGCGTCGTCGCCGATGCAGACCACCTGCATGCTGACGCCATGGGCCGCCACCAGAGTCAAAAGACCCATGATGCTTTTCCCGTTGGCCTCCTGCCCGTCCTTGAGCACCTTCACTTCCGAGCGAAATTTGTTGGCGGTCTGGACGAACTTGACCGCGGCACGCGCGTGCATGCCCAGGCGGTTGCAGATGCGAACGTCTCGTTTGGCTTCCATGGTCAGCGCGACTCTTCCTCATGCAAGGCGACCTTGCCGGTCAATTCGGAGCCGAGGCGGATCGAACGCCGCCCCACCTCACGCACAAGTTCCGCCATCTCACCCGGACGCAGCTCGCGCCGGTCGATGGTGGCCAGCTTCAGCAGCATGGGCAGGTTGACGCCGCAGACGATCTCCGCCAGGCGCGTGCCGTCCATCATCGCCAGACAGGCCTGAAACGGCGACGAGCCGTGGATGTCGACCAGGATCAATACCCCCAGGCCGCTGTCCACCTCGTCACACGCCCGGCCCACGCGGCGCACGATGCCGTCGAAGTCCTCGGCCATCGACACGCCCACCGCGGTGGCCGCCGCCAGCTCGCCGACGATGCCGGCCGCCGCCGCCAGCAAACATTCGCCCGACCCACCGTGGGTCACCACCACCAACCCAACCGTTTGCTCTCTGGCCGCCGCCATTTTGGTCTCCAGTCTACAGTAAGTTTACGCCGCTCGTTTATGCGGGAGCCACGGTGCGCTGAATATCGCGGTGGCGAACCGACACCGGAAAATGCGCGCCCAGGCGCCGCCCCAATTCATTGACGATGGCCACCGAACGGTGCCGTCCGCCGGTGCAGCCGATGGCCACCGTGGCGTACGATTTGCCTTCGCGGGCGAACCCACGCACCGAGGTCTCCAGCAACGCTTCCGCTTTGTCCACGAAGTCGCGGGTGGCCGGATCGTCCAGGACGAACCGCTTGACCGCTTCGTCCTCGCCCGACATCGCCGACAAGGTCGGGACAAAAAACGGATTGGGCAGAAAGCGAACGTCCAGGACGACGTCCGATTCCGCCGGCAGGCCGTGCTTGAATCCGAACGACAGCAGCGTCACCGACAGGCCGCCCTCGGCGCGGCCATACCGTTCTTGAATCAGCGCGCGCAGCACGTGCACGGTCAGGGCGCCGGTGTCGACGACGGCGGTGGCCTCCTGGCGCAAAGGGGCCAGCTGCTCGCGCTCGGCGATCAGGCCGGCGCGGATGTCGGTGTCGGACAGCGGGTGCCGACGGCGGGTCTCGGAGAACCGCCGGATCAAGATCTCGTCGCTGGCTTCCAAAAAGAGAAATTCCAGGCTATGTCCGGCCGCGCGGAGGTCGGAGAAGATCCGGGTGGCGTCCTGCAGGAACTCGCCGCCGCGGGCGTCGATGCCCAGTGCCGCCCGATCGATCTCCTCCCGCGTCGACAGAAGTTCGACGAACTTGGGCAAGAGCGGCAGGGGCAGGTTGTCCGCGCAGTAGTAACCGAGATCCTCGAGCGCCCGCAGCGCCGTCGACTTGCCGCCGCCCGAAACCCCGGTGACGATGACCAGCTTCATTCCACGTCGTCCCGCCAGCGCCGTTCGCGCGCGTCGGCCAGGGCGCGATCAAGGCGCTCTTGAAACTCGCGCGCCGAATGGTGGCCGCGCACTTGGAGAAGGCGATTGCGCGCCGCCACTTCGATCAGCGAGCTGACGTTGCGGCCCGGGCTGACCGGAATGCGCAAAAGCGGCACCGGGACCTCCAAAATTGGATACACCATCTCGTCCAGGCCCAGGCGATCGTGGCTTTCGGTCTGGTCCCACTTCATCAACTCCAGCACCAACTCGATGCGTTTTTCATCGCGCACCGCCGCCACGCCGAACATGTCTTTGATGTTGATGATGCCGAGGCCGCGCACCTCCATGTGGTGCTTGATCAGCTCCGATGCCCAGCCGACCAGCACGTCGCCCGAGGTGCGGCGCACCTCGACCAGATCGTCGGCGACCAGGCGATGGCCGCGCATGATCAGATCCAGCGCCGCCTCTGATTTACCGATGCCGCTTTTACCCAGCAGCAGAACGCCCACGCCCAACACGTCCAGCAGTACGGCGTGGATGCTGGCGGTGGGAGCCAGCTGCAACTCGAGGTGTTTTTGAATGGCGTCGATGGCCACCGACGACACCACGGGCGTGCGCAGCAGCGGCACCCCGGCGCGATCGGCGACGTCCATCAGCACCGCCGGCACGTCCAGACCCTTGGTGACCACCACGCAGGCCGGATTCAATCCGACGAACCCTTCCACCGCGCGGCGGGCGTCGTCGTCGGACAGCGTCTGTAGATACGAGATCTCTGTCGAACCCAAGACCTGCACGCGCTCTGGGTGCACCTGGCGAACAAAACCGGCCAGCGCCAACCCCGGCTTCTGAATCCGGTGGATGGTGATCGGCCGACCCAGCCCCGATTCGCCCGCCAGCAGCACAAGCCGCAGTCCGGAGCTCTCATCCAGAAGCGACCGTACCGTCAGCATGGGCCGATAATTCTAGTGCAACCCCGTCGAAATAGCGCGCCGGATTGCCGACGGCGCTCTCACCCGCCCACCCCGGCCCTCTCGCGCCGGCGCACCGCGATTGGTCACATTTTCACAAGTAAACCCGTTACGCGCGGGGCGAAGGTGGGCAACCGATGGGAGGGCTGCTTTCGCGCGTTTGCGCTCCTCTGACGAGGAGCGCTCTTTGACGGATCTGAAAAAGGGCGCTCCGCCAGGAGCGCAAA
>DASXQB010000040.1:0-11486 GCA_036493295.1 Polyangia bacterium
GCGGTCCCGGCGATGAAGGACGTCCTCCTCTACAGCGTCGTCGCCATCGCGCTCGCGTTCGACTTCGTCAACGGCTTCCACGACGCCGCCAACTCGATCGCCACCGTGGTCAGCACGCGCGTGCTCCCGCCGCGCATCGCGGTGGCGTGGGCGGCGGTCTTCAACTTCGTCGCGTTCCTGGTGTTCGGAGTCCACGTCGCCCAGACCATCGGCAAGGGCGTGGTCGACCCCGCGGTGGTGACGCCGGCGCTGGTGCTCGCGGCGGTGCTGGGTGCCCTGCTGTGGAACCTGCTGACCTGGTACGTGGGTCTGCCGACGTCGTCCTCGCACGCGCTGATCGGCGGCCTGGCCGGCGCCGCGATCGCGCTCGCCGGGCCGCGCGCGGTGCTGGCGCCCGGCTTGATCAAGATCGTGATCTTCATCGTGCTCGCGCCGCTGATCGGCCTGGTCGGCGGGATGGTCATCATGTGGATCGTGATGTGGCTGGCGCATCGCGCGACGCCGGCGCGGATCGAAGGGGTGTTCCGGCGGCTGCAGCTGGTCTCGGCCGCGGCCTATAGCCTGGGCCACGGCGGCAACGACGCCCAGAAGACCATGGGCATCATCATGGCGTTGCTGGTCGCCAAGGGTTATCTCGCCAGCACCGCCGAGGTCCCTTGGTGGGTGGTGGTGACCTGCTCGCTGGCGATGGGCCTGGGTACGCTGTCCGGGGGCTGGCGCATCGTCCGCACCATGGGCATGCGTCTGACCAAGCTGAAACCGTTCGGTGGCTTCTGCGCCGAGACCGGCGCGGCGTCGATGTTGTTTGTGGCCAGCGCGCTGGGCGTGCCGGTGTCGACCACGCACACCATCACCGGCGGCATCGTCGGCGTGGGGCTGGTGAACAATCCGGCCGGCGTGCGCTGGGGCGTGGCCCTGCGCATCGTCTGGGCCTGGGTGTTCACCATCCAGTCGGCGGCCATCGTCGCGGCCGCCGTCTACGCCCTGCTTCGCGCCGTCAAGCTGTAGGCGGCCCGTCGGTATCGTTGTCACGCCACTGGATCGGGCGGCGCCAGACTGTGGTACGTTCCGCCCATGGTCGACCACGTCAGCTTGCGCGTTTCGGACATCGGGCGAGCGCTGGGCTTCTACAAGCCGGCGCTGGCCGCCATCGGCTACCAAGTGATCGCCGAATATCCCGAGGCCATCGGCCTCGGCCAAGGAGGGAGACCGGATTTCTGGCTGACCAAGACGGAACAGCCGATCGGTCCTTCGCACGTCGCCCTCGCTTGTTCGCGGGCGCAGGTGGATGCCTTTCACGCCGCCGCCCTCGCCGCGGGCGGCACTGACAACGGCACCCCGGGCCCGCGTCCCGAGTACCATCCGCACTACTACGCGTCGTTTGCCTTCGACCTCGACGGCAACAACATCGAAGCCGTCTGCCACGAAGATCCCGCCGCGCCGGCCAAGGCCAAAGCGGTAGCCAAGGCGTCCGCCCCGAAGGCGAAAGCCAAGCCCAAGGCCAAGCTGAAGGCGAAGAGCAAAGCCGCTCCGAAAAAAGCCGCCGCCAAGAAAGCCAAACCGGCGCCGAAGAAAAAAACCGCCAAAAAGCGGCGTTAGTTCCGGCGTTCGCTCCGTCCCGGGGCTTCGTTTATTGCCGGGGCGGGTATTTTTTCAGTTTGAGCTGCAGGGTCCGGCGCGCGATCCCCAAACGCCTGGCCGCCTGGGAGACGTTGCCGCCACAGTCGCCCAGCACGCGGTTGATGTGCTCCCATTCGGCGCGGGCCAGGCTGGGCGCGTCCGCTGCCGGACCGGGTGCCGGCCGCTGCTCGCTTTCCAGCACCGCGATGATGTCGTCGGCGTCGACCGGTTTGCACAGATAGTCGTGCGCTCCGCGACGCAGCGCCTCGACTGTCGACGGGATGCTGCCGTAACCGGTCAGCATGACCACCCGGGTGGCGTCACTGAGGGCTTTCAAGTCGCGAACCACGTCCAGGCCCGACGGCCCCGGCATTTTCAGGTCCACCACCGCGAAGTCAAACTGCCGCCCGCGCGCCGCCTGCAGCGCCGCCTCGTGCGCGGTGGCGGTGACGACGTCGTAGCCACGCTCGCGCAGGGCCCTGGCCAGGCGTTCGCGAAAGATCTCGTCGTCGTCGACCAGCAGGATGGCGCGCGCCGCGCCGGCGCTGGCGCCGCTCACGTCGGCTCCTCACCGATGGGAACGGCGATGGTGGCGACCGTGCCGGCGCCGGCCTCCGAACGCAGTTGCAGCTCGCCGCCCAATCGCTCGACGACGGTGCGGGCGAGAAAGACGCCCAGGCCCATCCCCTGCCCCGGCGGCTTGGTGGTGAAGAACGGCTCGCCGATGCGCCGCAAGATCTCCGGCGCGATCCCCGGACCGCGATCGGCGACCACGAACTGGACCACGTCATCCACCCGCCGCACGGTCACCCGCGGCGACGCGCCCGAGGGCGAGGCGTCCTGGGCGTTCTTCAGCACGCCGCGGATCGCTTCGGTCAGGGCCCGCTCCGGCACGCGCAGCTTGATCTCCGACAGACGCGGATCAATCGCGGTCTGGATCTGCGCGGCACCCGACAGTCCTTCCAGCGATCGCGAAAGCAGCGTGCCCACCGCAGACGCGACGAAGCTCTCTCCCATCGCTTCGCCGGCGTCGATGCTCATGCGGGTCAGGATGTCGCGGCAGCGATCAACCTGACTGCGCACCAGCCGCACGTCCTCAATCACCGGGCCGGCTGCCGCCGCCTGGACGGCATGGCGCTCAAGCTCCTTTGCCACCAGAGCGATCGTCGCCAGCGGCGTCGCCAGTTCGTGCGCGGCGCCCGCCGCCATGGTGGCCAGGGCGGCCAGCTTTTCCTGACGGGCGGCCAGATTGCGCGAGCCCGCCAGCTCCTCTTCGCGCTCGGCCAGCGCGCGCCGAATGCGGCGCAGGAAATACACAATGAACGCCGCGCCCACCCCGAACGCCACCCACATGCCGCGCAGGTGCAGTGTCATGTGCTCGGCGTGGGAATCACCCAATTCCAACGGGCGATGCCAGGCGAACAACACGGCTGAACAGGCCAGCGACAAGAGCACCAGGGCCCAGGTCCAGGCTGAATTGAGAATCACCGCCGCCAACGCGATCGGAACCAGATACAAAAAACTGAATGGATTGACCGGACCGCCCGTAAAGAACAGAAGACCGCTGAACGCCCGGACGTCCAGCACCATGGTGGCGCCCAACCACCAGTCACGCACGCCGGCCGGCGAGCGACGCAAAGCCCAGGCGGCGTTGCTGGCCGCCTCCACGCCCACCAGGACCAGCAACGATCCCACCGGCAGCGGCAAACCCAGTCCCAGCCTCACCACACCGATGGTGATCAACTGTCCGGCCACCGCGCCCCAGCGCAGCCTGACCAGCCAGGGAAGATTGATCTCGTTGGGCGCGGCCACGTGAGCCATCGCCTCCGCTGTAGCAGAACCAGGGCGCGGGATTGGTGTGAATATTTTTCGCATGTCGCTCGGCGCGGACCTTGCGGGTCGATCCGGCGTTCTTAATATCGCCCGTCGGAGGCGGCGACTGCGCCTCTTTTCATCCGCCGGCCGATTGAATGGACAGAGAACGACAATGAAAGAGGCCGAACGGCGGGCCCCGATTGGCCAATCCGTGCAGAGAATCGAATTACTCCACCCGTCTGTGCGGATCGGGGAGCGATTCGTCTTTTGCCGGTCCGGCAGTTCTGACGGGGCAATCGTTCCCAGAGTTCCACTGTCGCAAAAAATGGTGTGCTCGGAGGGGCTGACACGTCAGGCCAGCAACTGGTCATTTGAAGTGTCACTTTTAAATTCCGGCTCGCCAATGGTCCAGTGTTCGGGTAAGTTGCCGCCCATGTCAGTCGAAATCAATTCTCTGGTGCAAGACTTCACCTCGCAAATTGTTGCCCTGATCCAGGCAGAAGCCACCGAGCGCGCCCGCGCGGCGATCCTCGGCGCTTTCGCCGAATCGGGCGGCCTGCCGATCAAGCGCGGTCCGGGCCGACCGCCGGGGAGCGGCAAACGGGGACGGCCGCCGGGCTCGGGCCTGCGCGCTCTCACTGCCCGCTCGCACTCCGTCTCTGACGGGCGCCGCCTGCACGGGCAATACATCGGCCGCCTGCGCTCTCTCAAGGGACGGGATCGTGCGCGGGTCCAGGCCGTGCGCAACAAGAAGGGCGCGGCCGAAGCGATCAAGCTGGCTGACAAGCTGCTGCGTTAGTAGCCGCTTCTTTCTTCGCCCAAATTCATTCGGCAACGGCAGGCATCGCGCCTCTTCGGGTGTGGTGCCTGTTTTCATTTGCGGCGTGCGGGTGGATTTGCTGGCCGGACACTGGCAAAGTCCAGCCGTGAAAAAGCGCCTCTTCAAGCTTCTGGGAGTCTGGCTGGCGGCCGCTGCGGTGTCGTCGTGCGCAGAACTGGCCAATCTTCAATTGCCGACGGTGGCAGCCCCGCTGCAACCGCCCACGTTGACCTTTCAAGGCGCCACCTTGGCACGTACGCCAGCCCAGCGCCTTTTGGCGGCGCACTATTGTCCCGAGATTGTTCCCGATCCGTTTGGTATCCGCGGCGGTGCGGCCACACTTTGCCAGGGCTTCTTTGGGCCACAACCAACGCCCGAGCAGCTGGCCATTGAATTCGACCTGCGCTTCAAAGTCAGCAATCCCAATCAGGTGCCCCTGCCGCTGTCGACGATCCTCACCGCGGTGACAGTCTTTCCCGCCGCCCAGAACCAAAAACTGGGCTCGGTCTGCTTCCAGCTTTGTCCCAGCGCGGGCGGCGCCTGCTCGACCACGCCCCCGCCCGGCGCTTGCCAGGCTTCGTCGCGCGACATTCGCTCGTTGTCGGACTTCAGCACGGCCGCGGTTGGCATGCTGGTCAGCACCGGGTTGTCCCTGGCCGCCGGTCAGCCGCCGACGTTTGTGGCGCCGCAAATCGCCGCCGCCTCCGAGCTGGAAATCACCGTTCGTTTTTCGTTCGGGCCCGAACAGATGCTGACCACAATGAAACAACTGGCGTCGCAATCGGTGAACGAGCTCAAGACCGGCCAGCCGCTGAATTTCAACATTCCCTTCCGCCTGGAAGGAACGGTCTGGTTTGACGCCGGATCGCTGGGACGCCTGGCAGTCGGGTTCGGGCCCACCGACGGCACCTGGCAATTGCCCGCGGCCGGTTTACTGCCCCGCTAGTTTCACGGCTTGGGCGCCATGAAGACCAGCACCGCCGCCGGCGCCGAGCCTTGATTGGCGACGCCGTGCGGGCTGCCGGCCGGGGCCAGCACACTGTCGCCGGCCTGCAAAGACACGGATTCATCGCCGACGGTGGCCACCACGGCGCCTTCCAGCACGACGTAGACCTTGTCGGCGTTCGCGTGGGCGTGGGGTTTCTGTGCTTGATTAGGCAGAAGGCAGTACACATCGCAGAAAAACCGCTCGGTCTCGAACAGGTTCAGCTTCTGCATCTTCGCCGGGTCGAACCGGCGCACGTCGATCCTCTTCACCGCGGGCGGCATGGCCAGCCCACTATCGCACGGAAAAAGAGACCACCTCGCCGACGTTGATGAAGTAGTGGCCTTTGTCGTCGACGGCGCCGGTGACGTCACCAGCCGGCGGCGTCTCGCCATTGAAGCTGGTGTTGCTGCAGGTGACCGGCTTGGCCTGGCCCAGGCGCGCGACGTACAGGCCGTAACCGCTGTCCGGCGCGACGAAGGCGTTGCCGCCGGTGTCGTCTTGGGTACCCAGATCGAGATCGCCCATCGACAGGTAATATCCGACGAACGAGAAGTTCTTGATGGTCGTGTTCCGCAGCGCCGCGGTTCCAGCCGAGTGATAGATGCCGTACGTGCCGCCGTCGATGGTCACGCCTGACAGAGACATCATCCCGGCTTGTAATTGAACGCCGTAATAAAGCGTCGACACGGTGATCTGGCTGTCTTTCATCGTCAGCAAGGTGCCGTTGAAGAAGACGCCGTTGTTGTCGAAGGCCTCGGTGATGCTGGTGCCAGTCACCGACGCCGTGCCGGTGGCGTCGTCGACGTAGATGTCGCCGTTGAACGTGGCGGCGGCGACGGTGGTCTTGGTTCCGAGCGGCGTGCCCTGGGCGGCGATGCGCAGGGCGTGGTTGTCGGCGCCACCGCTGGTGATGGCGGTCTGGTCAACGTTCACCACGCAGCCGGTGCACTGCGGGCCCAGCGCGACGCCGTTGCCGCCGACCTGAATGACGCCCGATTCCAGAGACAGCATGGTCTGCGGCGCCGCCACCGACACGCCGGCGCCGGCCCCGGTGATGGCCCAGGTCTTTCCTTGCAGCATCAGCGTCGAGCCAACGGCGGCCGCGCCCACCGCCACGGCATCGCCCCGATTGTCCGCCAGCCGCACGTCTTCCAATGTCAGCGCGGCCGGCGCCTCGACCGAGAGCGCGCTGCCAAATCCGGTCATCGAAAGCGACCGCAGCGTCAGGTCGCCGGCTGGCCGCAATCCGTTTGCCGCCACCGTCGTCGTCATTCCGTCGCCGCCCGCTGAACCGGCCAGCACGGTGCCGGTCTGCGACTGGCCGACAATGGAAAGCCGCGCCGGTGTCTCATAGTTCCAAACCTCGCCACCGTCGGTGTTGTAAGCGCCGTCCAGCAACTGGATGGTGTCGGCGGCGCCCGCCACCGCCAGCGCTTTCTTCAGCGATCGAAACGGCGCCGCAGCGCTGCCGATGCTGTCATCGGCGCCGGCCGGACCGGCGGTGATGGCGGTGACTTCCAGCGCATCGGGAAACATCAGCTCGCCGGCCGCGGTCGAAACCTGCAGCGTCCGCATACCTGTGGCCGCGCCGTGCGGAACCTCCAGCGCCAGCACCAGGCGGCGATCGCTGCTGCCGGTGCGAACCATCGCCGACACATCACCCAGATCCACGTGCGACGGATTTGCCAGCCCGCCCGCGGCGTGATCGATGGTCAGGATGATGTCGGTCTGTCCCTGGCGAACCACGCCGCTGGGCAGCGCTGCCATCCCGTCGGCGACGACAGGCATGGCTCGCCCCCCGCAGCCGCCGAGAACAACAGCCGCCCAGGTGAACAGGCGCAACCGCCCGATCACTGCTTGATGGAAAGAGACAGCGGGGCGATCCAGTAGACTTGCCCTCCCTGATCGTCAGCCAGGAACATTCGGCCGTCGGGCGAGAAGACCACATCGGTGGGACGCTTCAGGTTCTCGGTGGCGAAGCCGCCCATGAAATCGCTCCACGCGGCGGTCGGGGCGTGGGTGGTGGGATCGGTCGGCGCCCATACCACGCGCGCCCCTTGCCAGGCGGTGGTGCTGTATGCGCTGCCGTGCAAAGCGACGAAAATGCCGCCGCGATACGGCGCGGGCCACAGGCCCCGCTCCCAGTCGAAACCAAACGGCGTCTCGGACAGCGTGAAGGACGCCTCTTCGGCGGTGATGTTCTGACAATTGGTGCCGCTGGTGGCGCTGCCGATCGGTTTGTTTTGCCCATAGCAGCAGGGATAGCCGTAGTTGGTGTTGGGTTTGATCAGCAGAAATTTTTCCTTGGCGCCGATGGCCAGATCTTCGCCCAGCTCGGTGGCCCCGCAGACCTCGTCGGCGCTGTGGCAGCGCAGGTACATCGGGTTGCGGAAGGCGGAGGCCAGCGTCATCGGTCCGGTGGCTCCGCTGAGGTCAACGCGGCTGATCTCCCCGCCCGGATCGCTGCCGCACGCCCCGTATTCGCCGCGCGAGGTGATGAGCTGGCCGCCCACCGAATGGGCCAGGCCGTGGGTCCAGCGGCCGCCCGTGTTGTACGCCGCCGGCAGGTGCAGGCTCTCGCGTGGACCGGTCTCTTTGCGCTGGCCGCTGGCGTACGGCGTCCGAAAGATGTCTGCCGAGGTGGTGAAGTACAGAAAGCCGCCGCCGATGGCCAGGCCGTGCACGTCGGCGACTCCGTCCAGGAACTTCTGTTGTTCGGCGATGCCGTCGTGGTTGTCGTCGGACAGGACGATGATCGCGCCCAGGCCGCCGGACGATCCACCGGGCGTGGACAGCGACGGGGCGCCGACGAAAATATCGCCGTTCGGGGCCAGGGCCAGCGTGCGCGGCTCGGCGACCTTGGCGAAAAGGCGGGCGCAAAATCCGGCCGGCAGCGACGCGCCGGCGATCGGCATGCCCATCCCGCACAGCGAATCCGGCGGCGCATCCTCGGGCGGTGGCATCGTGGTGTCGTCGCCAGAAGCGACGTCGACAGGCGGCAGCATGTTGGCGTCGTTGTCCGGCGGCAGCGCGGCGTCGTTGCCGTTCAGCGAAACCGAGCCGCACGACGCAACAGCGCCCACAGTGAGCAACAGCGAGAGAGCGCGGAAACGTGAGCCTTCCTGACGCATAAGCACCCCGTCTTTTGTCCCAGAGTAGCAGTCAGCGCGGCGGCTGACGAGTCTGGCGGCCAAAAGCCGCCCTATTTCCCGGCCCGGCGGCCCGCTCAATGTTTGGCCGGCGGCGCGGCGCCCGGCTTGGCCTGGCGATCCAAGATCTTTTCCAGCTCGTCCATGGTCGCGTTCATTTCGGCGATGGCAGCCTCAAAGGGCGCCGAGGTGGTCATGTCCACGCCCGCCGCCTTCAAAAGATCGATGGCGTACTTCGCGCTGCCTGAAGACAGCATCTTCAAATAGGCGTCCCGCCGGGCGGTCTTCCCCGCTTTGGCCTCTTCGCGAACCGCCCGGGCCAGCGACGTCGAAGCGACCATGCTGGTGGCGTACTGGTACACGTAAAAGTCGTAATAAAAGTGGGGAACGTAGGCCCACTCGATGGCCAGCAGATCGTCGACCTGGCAGACCTTCTTGTCATGGCCGTAATAGTCGCGGGCGATCTTCAAATACAGCGTCGACAGATTCTCGCCGGTCAGCGGCTCGCCACGCTCGGCCTGTTCGTGAAAGGCCAGCTCGAACTCGGCGAACTGGGTTTGCCGGAACAATGTTGTGCGCAGGCCGTCCAGCAGCGTGCCCAGCAGAAACAGCCGGGTGGCGTCGTCTTTCGCCCGGTCCAGCATGTAATGAATCAATAGATTTTCGTTGAAGGTCGAGGCCACCTCGGCGACGAAGATCGGATAGTCCGCGGTCGGATACGGCTGCGCGCCGTGCGACAGGAACGTGTGCATGGAATGTCCCGATTCGTGCGCCAGCGTGGTCAGGTCTTCATAGCGCCCGTTGAAGTTCAACAATTGATACGGGTGCACGCCGTAAACACCGGTCGAATACGCGCCCGAGCGTTTGCCGGGCGACGGCAGATAATCCGTCCAGCGACTCTCGAACCCCTTGCGCAGGGCTTCGGTGTAGTCCGTGCCCAGAGGCGCCAGCGCGTCCAGGGTGATGGCCCGCGCCTGGTCGGGTTCAAAGTGCATGTCCACGCTGGCCACCAGCGGCACGTACAGATCTTGATAGCGCAGGACATCCAGCCCCAGCATGCGTTTGCGCAGGGCCAGATACCGATGCAGCGTCGGCAAGCTGCGGTGCACGTCGGAGAGCAGCTGTTTGTAGACGGTGGTCGGGATGTTGTCCTGGAACAGGGCCGCTTCCAGCGCCGAATCAAAGTGGCGCACGCGCTTTTCGAACAGGTGCGACTTGACCGACGCCGCCAGCGTGGCGCCCATGGTGCGCTCGTACGTCTTCAGCGCGCCGAAGAACGACGCGAACACCTTTTCTCGGTCGGCGCGGTTGCGCGCCTGGCGGTGCAACGTGAACGCCGAAGCGTCCAGGCGCACCGACTCTCCCGTCGACAGCTTGATGGTCGGATACGGCAAGTCGGCGTTTGACAGCACGCCGTGCACCTCGCCGCCGGCGCGTTCGAGCTCCCCCGCTTCGGCGGCCACTCGCTCTTCGGCGGCGCCCAGCGTGTACGGTTTGCGGCGCAGCGTCTCTTCCAGATACACGCGGTACGGTCCCAACTTCGGCTCTTGGGACACGAACTTGCGCACCTTGGCCGGATCCAGCGTCAAGATCTCCGGCCGCACCCACGAACACGCCGACGAGAACGCGGTGGCCAGTTCCTCGGCCGCTTGCTTCATCTCGCGCGGGCGCGCGGCCCGGATGTCTTCGTCCGACAAGCTGTTGGCGTACACCGACAGCCGCGACAGATCGCGATCCAGATCGAACATCGCCTGCAGCGCCGCCAGCATCTCTTTCGGCGACTTGCCCAGGTGGCCACGAAACTTGGCCAGCTCCGGCAGGCGTTGGCTGAGCTCGTCCTTGGCCTTGGCCCACACCGCCTCCGACGGATACAGATCCGCCAGGTTCCATTTGTATTTGTCGGGGACGTCCTTGCGCTCCCCGGCCAAAGCGGACGTTGCAGTCATGATGATGACCCCAAAACAGACGACGGCCAGACGCATACGGCGCATGGGGCCGCACCATAACGGGCGGCGGAGCGACCGGTCAACCTGCTATTGTTGGTTGCCGTGCCAGCATCGCCGATGTCCACCGCGCATGTGCTGCGACGGCTTTGGCGTTTGGCCTGGAGTTACCGCCGCGCGTGTCTGAGCGCGCTGGGCCTGCAGGTGGCGTTGCTCCTGCTGGGCATGGCGGGCCTGGCGCTGGGCGGGTTGGCCATCGACGTGGTTCGCCACACGCTGGACGGCAAGGCGCCGGCGCCGCGCTGGCCGCTTGGCCTGCAGCCGCCGGCCAGCACGTCGCCGATTGTGGTGGTGGGGTTGCTGGGCGGTCTGGCGCTGATTGCCGCCGGGATGCGCGCGTTCTTCAACTATCACTACGCCGTCGGCGTCAACCGCCTGGTGCAAGGCGAGATCGTCCCGACGTTGCGCTCGCAGGTGTACGCGAAGATGCAGCGCCTGGCTTTTCGTTTTTTCGACGCCAACGCCAGCGGCGCGCTTTTGAACCGCACCACCAGCGACGTACAAGCGGTGCGGTCGTTCGTCGACGCGGTGTTGATTCAAAGCCTGATCATGCTGCTGTCGCTGGGCTTGTACCTGGGGTACATGCTTCGTCACAACGTCGCCCTGACCTTGTCGTGCCTGGCCAGCACGCCATTTCTGATCGCCGTGACGATGTTCTTTTCTCGACGCGTGCAGCCGGCGTACGCCGTCAACCGCGCGCAAATGGACGATCTGGTCCTGCGCATGTCGGAGAGCATTCAGGGCATGGCGGTGGTGCGCGGGTTCGCCGCGGAGGAAATTCTTGAAGCCGATCTCAACCGCCGCAACCGCAAGGTGCGCGACGGGCAGCAGCGCATCTTCCAGCAGATCAGCCTGTTCTCACCGGCCATCAGCCTCTTGACTCACGTGAACATCATCGTGCTCCTGGCCTACGGCGGCTGGCTGGTCAGCCAGCGCGCGCTGTCGCTGGGCGACCTGGTGGTGTTCGCCGGCCTGCTGCAGCAGTTCTCGACGCAGGTGACGAACATGGCCACGGTGGTGAACACGCTGCAGGAGAGCCTGATCGGCGCCCGGCGCGTGTTCGAGGTGCTGGACGCGCCGATCGAGATCGA
>DASXQB010000041.1:0-6531 GCA_036493295.1 Polyangia bacterium
GCGGATGACGGCGGCGTCCTCCGCCAGGTTGACGTCGGGATAGCGAACGCCCTGCTCGAAAAGGGAGCGCCGAAAAACAATCGTCCCGCCGTGCATGTCGCCGACGAACATCCGGCGGTGCACCTCCGGCGCCGTGGTCCAGCACTCGCCGTCCGGCAGACGCAGCACAAAGCGGTTGTGCAGTCCGGTGAGATCGGCTTGCCCGGCCAGGATCGGCGCCACCTGCCAGCGCAGGCGGCCGGTGCCGTACCAGTCGTCGTCATCCCAGTGAGCGATGATCTCGCCGCGCGCTTCCTGACAAGCCAGGTTGCGCTTGGCGCCGATGCTGGTGCGGCGCGGAAGGCGCAGATGGCGCGCGCCCGGCACCGCCGCCACCAGATCGCGCACGTCGTCCGCGCCGTCGTCGACGACGACGAGCTCGCGGTTCTGCCAGTCCTGCTCGGCGAAGCAGCGCAGGCTGAGCGGCAGGAAACGACGCCGATCGGCGGTCGGCATGATGCAGGAAACCAGCGGTTCGGCCTGGCGACGAAAGCCCAGGAAAAAGGGCAGATCTTCGCCCAGCAAGCGGTGCACCTCGGCGGTGGGATGAGGCAGCCAGAACAGCGCTTCGGGCGTGCGCGGGCTGGTGTTTGCGTCGTGGATAGTGGCCACGCCCAGCGTCGGATCGCGCAGATCGCACAGCGGCCCGACGGCGGCGCGCACGAAGCGCACGTCCTCGCCCACCTGGATGTCCGCGAACGGCGATCGCTCCCAGGCGCGACGCCGGTACAGCAGCGACGTGCCCACCAACATGCGCGGTCCGCCCGAAGCGTAGGCATAGCGCCACGCCCGATCGGTGGACGGTTGATAGAAATAAAGCGTGCTCGTGCCGCACACCTCGGCGCCGGCGGCGCGCAGCGCTTCGACCTGCCGGCGCAGGCGCGACGGCGCGTGCCAGTCGTCGTCGTCCCAGTGGGCGATCAGCTCGCCGCGCGCCAGGCGGCAGGCTTCGTTGCGCTTGGCGCCCACCGTGCGCCGCCCGTTGCTGCGGTGGTAGCGAACCCGCGGGTGATCGGGGACGCAGTCGGCGACCGATTGCGCGCCGTCGTCCAGAATCACCAGCTCGGCGTCGGTGAAGTCCTGGCGGAGAAAGGAACGGATCGCCTGCGGGATCCAGGCGCGGCGATCGCGGGTGGGCATGATGCAGGAGATCAGCGGGCGATCCCCGGCGCTGATCACCGGCGCCCGCGCCGGCGGCGAGGCCGGCGTCGCAGTCGTCTGATCGAGCGTCACGACTGCGGACGGTGGCGTCGGGCCTGCGGAGGCCGACAGCGGCGGCAAAGCAGCCGGCACCGACCGCGCCGCTGCCGAAATCGCCGGCGCCGGAGCCAGCGGCTCGCGAATGCGGATCAACGCCGGCGGCGCGAAGTCGGCGCAGACGTCGCCCTTGCAGTGCGGTTCGTAGAGAGAAGCGCGGCCCTCCCCCAGGCGGCGCGCGCAGAACTTGTCTTGATACCGCCGACGGCTGGCCTCGAAGCGGCGGTCTTCTTCGGCGCGGCGCCGCTGGGTGGCGGGCGCGCGCTGGACGTAGGCGGCGCAGACCCAGACGCCGACGAACCCGGCGCGCGCGGCGCGCACGTTGTAGTCCATCTCCCAGCACGGACCCAGGCCATACGCTTCGTCGGCGGCGCCGACGGCGTCGATGACGTCACGCCTGACCACGAAGCAAAAATCGGCCAGGCTGTGCAGCGGCGTCAGCGGGCGTACGGCATCACCGTAACGGCGGCGGGCCAAGACCGCGGTAGCGGCGATCCCTTCTTGATGTTCGGGCGCGCCGCGGAAGACGCCCTGTTCATTCCACGACAGGTTTGTCGACGGACCGCAGAGGCCCTGCCCCGGCTCGGCCAGCGCGGCCAGCAAGCGATCGATCGCCCCCGGGGCCGGCAGCGCTCCGCTCTCCAGCAGCATCACCACGTCCGCGTCTGCGGCGACCGCCAGCAACCGGTTGAAGCACGCCGCCACGCCTCGCGCCTCGCCGGTCGACGTCTGCGGCAAGCGCGCCAGCGGCGGCGTGGCCAACGCCCGCTCTGTGGCCGCGTCCGGCGCATCGGGCAGCAGGATCACCCGCGCGTCCGCCGGCGCGTGCGCGCGCAGATTGGCCAGGGTGGCCCGCAATCGTTCGGGCTCTGCGTGGACGGGAATGCCGATCGCCAGCGTCATCGGGTTCCTTTCTCGGGCATCTTCATGGCCCGACGATCTGTCCGACGAAACCGGACCACGGCGCGTGCGGAGGGAACGGCACCGCCGGCGCCACGTGCGTGGCCACCGACGCGTGGTGGACGACGTCGCGGCGGGCCTCGGGCCAGACGTGCGCGGTGAGGAAATGCATGTCGTCGGGTTTCTGCGCCCATAAACCGAAGGCGGCGATGCGCGCCTCCATGTCCGTGACCACGCCGCCGCGCACCCCCCACATTCCGCCCAGCATGGGCCAGTCGGCGTGGTGCGGATGATCGTGCATCACGTGGAACCGCCGGCCGCTGCCCAGCCAGGCACGCACGGCGGACGCCTCGCGCGGGTTCAGCCGTGAATCGCAATCGCGAAACAGGATCGGGTCGGCTTGTTGATCGGACGCCGCCAGGAAGCGCCAGAACATGCCCCGGATCCCTTGGTTGGGCGGCATTACCACCACCTCCAGCGGTGTGCCCGCGCCTGCGGCAAAGCCGGCAGCGTCGGCAGCCGCGCCGCCCGACAGTGCGCTGGCCGCCTGGTCCAGGACCATCGGATCGTCGGTGTAGATGCGCACGCGGTATCCCGGATAGTGCTGGGCAGCGGCGCGCACGTTCTCCAGCGCGCCGCGCACGTACAGCGCTTGCCCGCCCCACAAACCAAAAGCGATCAGGCCCGGCCCGGTCGCCGCGGGCGCCTTGGGCACCACCACGCCCCACCGCCCATACCGATCGATGGCGTCGCGGCGGTCGACGGCGGCGACCCCCTGGGCGGCGGCGAAATCGATCAGCCGCTGGCGCAGCAGCGGAAAGCCGTGCGGTCGATCGTCGGCGTCGTCGCAATAAACAGCGCGCCGGGTCTTGCGGTAGGCCATGGCGTAATAGCCCAGCCGTTCCTGTTCGGTGATGGCCCCGTAATCAAAGAAGGTGAAGTCGGCGTCGGGTGCGTTCTCCAGTCCGGCGATGAAGCCGTCCCCAGAAAGACCGTGGCCGACGCAAAGATCGCGCACGATGTTCAGGTAGGTGGGATCGCTGTCGACGCACACGACATTGCGAAAGAGACGCCGCAACAAAAAGCTGGAGACGCCGGCGCCGGCGTTCAGGATGACCGCGTCGGGATCGCCGACCAGCGACGCGAACACCCGGATCGCCTCCAAGCTGCACGCCGTGCCGTTCGGCAGCCCGTCGCCATAACCGCCATAGCTGCGATACGGCTCGGGCGCGCGGGCGGCGAACGCGCGGAACCACAGGCGGAAGGCGTCTTCCAGCGCGCCGGCGTCGTTCGCGATCGGCGCCGGCACGCTGACCGACGACGGCGGTGACGCCAGGGACGCCGGCGCGGCGGCCGCCTGATAGCGGGCGTGATAGTCGATCGCCGCGCGCAGCTTGGCGCCGGTCAGCAACGACGCAAGCAAGGCGCGCAGGCGGGGCCAGTTCTCCGGCGAAAATCCCGGCCGCAAGAGATGGGCGTCAACCAGGCCCCGCAAGCGCCCGGCGCCCGCACCGTCGGGAAACTGCCAGTCGGCCCGATCCAGGCGACCGTGTCCAGCGCCGGCCGGGCGCGGCAGCTGCAAGGCCCGGGCGGCGAACCCCGACCAGGCGCGCAGCGACGCGCTGGCGAATTTCTCGTCGAAGTGCCAATCACCGTCGGCGGGCCACGGCATCCTACCCAGCGCGGCCGCCAGACCGCCGTCGAGCGAAAAGATCTCCCGCCACAGCGCGCGCGGCCCGCCCAGATAACACATGGGAAAGCGATCCGCCTCGGTGCCGTAGGCGTCGGCGTTCATGATCTGGAACATCTGTTTGCCCTGCCTGAGCCGAAAGCGCTGGGCGTTCAGCGGCCACAGATCCACGTCGCTGACCAGCAGGTAGTCGTTGTCGCCGCCGTCCAGCGCGGCGCCGCACAGCCGCACCACCTGCGCCAGCGTGTGCGCCGCCGCGCCGGCCACCGCGGGCACGAAGACGATCTCCGCGTGATGGGCGGCCTCGTCCAGCGCCACCGCGGCGCGCGCGTCCGCCCGCCACGCCTCCTCGCCGCCCACCAGCAGCAGCAGCGGATCGAACCCGGTCACCTCGCGCCAGATCAGGGCGGTCAGCGGAGCAAAGAAAGCGTACGTTGGATCGACGGTGGCGCTCAAGACGGCGATGCGGCGCCCGGCAGTGGTCGCGCTCATGCCGCCACCAGCTCGCGCGCCACCAGCATCACCTGCGTGGGCAGCTCGACTTGATCGCCGACCTCGCCGACCAGCGACCACACTTCAAAGCCCGTGCCCCGCCCGGTGCGCACGGCGGGCAGGCGTTCCCGGTAGCCGTGCTCGCGCAGGAACGCCGTCGCCGGCTGATAGCCGTCCCAGTCGGTTCCCACCAGCACGTACAGCTTGCCCGCGCCGCGGAACTCTACTTTCACTGGCGACACGCGCGAAGCCACCACCTGCGTGAAGGCCAGGCCATCCAGCAGCGACGGAATGGCCTCGAACGGGCGGCGATCGTTGTTGTGCGACGAGGCGCCTGGTTGCAGCCGCGCCACCGTGTACCCCATGGCCTCGCGAAAGGCGATGGCGGCGCACGGAGCGTCGGGAACAAGGCCGCGCTCGACCTGTTTGCGGTGGACGATGGCGCGCTGGATCTCGCGCAGGCTGGCCCGCGAGATCCCGCTGCCCACCTCGGCGGCCACCGCGCTCTTGATGCGACGATAAGAATCGTTGATGGCCCCCGTCAGCGCCGGGTCCCCCAGCGGCGCGAACGAGCGACGAGCGCCCGCGGCCGCCGCACCGACGACGGGCGGGGGCCGGTGCGCCAGCAGCGACGAAGGAAACGTCTTTGCCCGTAGCCCGGCGGTACCCAGCGCGACGCGCAGGTCGACGGTCTTGGCGCCCCAGCCCAGGTAAAGCGGATCAAAACCGCCCGCGCTGTCGAACGCCGCTCGCCGGCAGATCAGAACGCTGTCCAAGCCCGGCCCGCTGGCGTCGGGGATCAAGAAGCTGCCGTCCTCGAAGCGATCAAGAACGGCGGCGGCGAAATCCGGTGCCACCAGCACGTCGGCGTCCAGGAAACACAGCACGGCGTCGCCGTCGGCGGCCGCCGCTCCCGCGTTGCGCGCGTCGGCGGCGCTGAAGACGCGGCGATCCGCCACCGCCACCACCGTGGCGCGCGGGTGGTGCGCCCGGGTCCAGGCGCCGCTGCCCTCGGGACAGGCGTAGTCGACCAGCACCGGGCTGCTGCGGGGCTGCGCCGCCAGCGCGCCGAACGTGGCGCACAGATCGTCCAGGCGGCCCATGCTGCCGACGATCGGCCACAGCCACGGCGTGCCCAGGAACGTCGCCTCCACGCCCCGACCATGGCCGGCCAGCCGCTGGCGCTCGACGTAGTGACGCACGCGCGACAGGTGCAGGTGATGCGCGCGCACCGTGCGCGAGGGATTCTCCAGCGTCAGGCCCGCCGCCGTCGCCTCGTGCGCCAGCCGGTTCTCGCAACCCGGCAAACCCAGGTGCCAATGGCAGGCGAAGTCCATCAACGGCGCCTGGAACATCCAGGCGTCCTGACTCCACGGTTGTTCGAAGAAGCGCGCGCTGCCATCCGGCTGCTGATCCCAGCGCGACAGACAGAGCAGCTTGCCGCCAAGATCGTACGACTCGAGACGGGCCAGCGTGTGGTCAAAGTAGATGTCGTTATTGGCGATGATCACCCGGCGCTCCGGCAGCGCCCGGCTGGCGTGGGCGAACAGATCATGAAAGGTCAGGCGCCTCCCATGGCGTTGCAGTCGGACCTTGGGATCCGCCAGCACCGCGTGCGTCGCCGGATCGACGCTGTCCTCCAGAAAGACGTGCACTTCATCGATGCTCTCGTTGCGGAGGTTGCGGCGCAGGCATTCCACCAGCTCGCCCATGCGGACGGCAGAGCGGTCCTGATAAAAGCCCACCAGCAGGATCACGTCGCCGCTCCGCCCGATTCACCGGCGCCGGTCACGCTCGTTCGTCTCGCCCTGCGTTGGTGTCTCATGGTCCGTCCTTGAATCCCGTGCTCACGGGCTCGGCTTCTTGTCTTGCGTGCCCTGCGAGACCCCGGTCTCCGTCTGCTTCGTGGTTCCTTGGCTCTTGGACTGGCGTTTCATGGTGATAACGAAGTCTTCGTCCTTGAATCCCCAGGTCTCGACAAAGTCCGCGCGCTGGTCGACGTGGACCTGGGCGTTGGGATCGCCCTTGTCGCCGGCGTCATAGCGCTCCTTGACGATCACGCTATTGATGCGCGCGTCTCCGATGAACAGGTTCTTGAGATCGTTGTTCGCCGCCTGCAGGAAGTCGCGCGCGGCAGCGACGATCTTCGGCTT
>DASXQB010000042.1:0-16863 GCA_036493295.1 Polyangia bacterium
CGGTGAAAGATTTCCAGGATCACCCCGGTGCGATCCATGACCGGAAGCTCGGTCGCCTTCTCCAGATTGCGCGCTTGCGACGGCGAGATCTCGTGATCGACCAGGACAACGTCGGCGCCGCTTTCGGCGATGGCCACCTTCAGGTCTTCCATCTTGCCGGCGCCGACGTAGGTGGCCGAATGAAACGACCCGCGCTTCTGGCTCACCGACGCCACCACACCCAGGCCCAGCGTGCGCGCCAGACGGCCGAGCTCGCCCAGCGCGTCTTCAAAGTCGGCGTCGGTCACCTCGGGCAGTTGCACCGCCAGCAACACGGCCCGGCGGGCGGATTCTAAATCGTCGATCAATCCGGTCTCTGGCTTTCGTCGCGCGGAACACTACCTCATTGCTCGCCGAGATCGGTGCATAGTTTCTGCTCGCGGGCGATCACCTTGTCGTCGGGCCGGGCCGGGCCGCTGTTCATGCGGGTGTACGCTTGCGACAGGGCGCAGTGCACCGCTGGATCGAACGGATTGGTGGCCAGCGACGATCGCAGCGCGTTGACGGCCCCGGGATAGTCGTTCTTCGCCAGCAGGGCCTGTCCAGCGATGAGACTCGGCCAGGGCAGATCGGGGTAAAGGCTCTGGACGCCGGCCAGGGATTTCAGCGCCCGATCGGGCTCGCCCAGGGCCAGATACGTGCGTCCGAGCTTGACCGGAAACAGCCAGTGACTGGCGCTCTCGTCGGCGTCGACGGCGTGCCGGCCCTTGCTTGCGCGAGCGGTCACCTGCGCGGCCTTGGCTCCTTTTTCGTATTCGATCACCGCCGCCCGCAGCCGGTTGCGCAGCAGCATCATGTTGCCCAGGCGCAGGAAGCGAAACGCCGGCGACAGCGTTTGCGACGTGGCCAGCGCTTCGTCTTCGGTCGGCTTGCGCTTGGAGGCGATGGCGTTGGCCTTGCGAATGTGCGTGGTGGGAATGTCGATGGCCGGGAACGTCTTGTAATGCTGGGCCACCATGAACCCACGCCAGCCGCGTTCGAATTCCGGCCAGCTCATGTGCGCGGCGGCGGCCACCGCCTGACGAGCGTCGACGCCTTCGCTGACCTTGCCGATGGCGTCGCGCAGGGCCGGCATGCCGCCGGTGGCATGCAAGAAGGCGACGGCGTTGGCCACCTCGGCGAAGGCCAGCGAGGCATCCTCCGCCGACGGCAGCTTGGCCATCGATGGGTGCATGGCCTCGAAGCTGATCAGTTTTCCACCGTGCAGGGCCTTGGCCAGCAGATGCTCCATCGACGGCGGGATGCGCCCGCCGGCCGGCTCGCGCCAGCGCCGTTCAAGAAATTTCGCCAGGCCCTCCTGCAGCCACACCGGCGCGCGATCGCTGGTCAACGAAGAGACCGCATAGTGCACCAGCTCGTGGTTCATGCTGTCCAGCCAGGGATAGCCGTAGGACAGCGCGCGCGGCGTGGTGACCATCAGGCGCGCCCACTTGCACAAGGCGATGGTCCCGGTGCGCGCCACCTCCGCCACCGACAGCGACGACACCGCCGCCAGGTCGGAGGGGCTGCGGTAGATCTCGATGCGAATCGGGATCGCTCCCTTGAAGCCGAGATCATTACCCAGCGCCGTGTACGCCGATTCCAGGGCCTCCAGCGCATACGGGACCAGCACGGAATCTTCAGCCGGGTAGCGAATCCAAAAGTGCGCCGAGCGTTCTTCCTTGTGGTCTTTCACCGCGTCGCGCGCCGCGGTGGCCAGCGCGGTCAGCTCTCGCGCGACCGCCGCGCCGCCGCTGGTCTCGCCGTGTACCGCCTCGCTCGCCGCCGATAGCTTGCGGATCGAGCCGTCGTAGTCGCCCTCGAGAAAACGCAGGTAGCCTTCGACGTACAGCGTGTGCGGCGAATCGGGCGCCTGC
Source organism: Polyangia bacterium (assembly GCA_036493295.1). Lineage (GTDB taxonomy): Bacteria > Myxococcota_A > Polyangia > Fen-1088 > Fen-1088 > DATKEU01. The sequence goes on from DASXQB010000042.1 coordinate 1,896, forward strand.
TGCACCATCTCGGCGATGGCTGCCCGCCCCAGATCGAACTGCCAGTCGTCGAGCAGTTTTTCGGCGCGCTTGCCGGCGGCGGCGATCTGCCCGGGGGTGGGCGCGGCGGCGTGCGCCGGCGCCGGCGCGATCAGGATGGCCAGCGCCAGCAGCAAAAATCGACCCGCGCCCATCACCGCACCAGCTCCTCGTAATAGCGGCGGACATCGTCACGGTAACGCTCAGGCGCCTTCTCTTTCATGGCGTCCATCAGCTCTTGGCGCCAGGCGCGCGGAGCGGTTGATTCGTCGGCGCCGGGGATGCGCACCGGATCGTGCTGCTGCTTGCTGCCGCCCATCGATCGTTCCTGCATGGAATCGCGCAGCTTGGACAGCCGATCGGCGGCTTCGCGCTCGGCGCCAGCCGCTTGCTTGGTCTCGCTCTTGCGCAGGAGATCACCGGCTTGCCGCATGCGGTTGGCGGCGCCTTTCAGCTCGCTCTCCGCTTTTTCCAGGCCGGGCAGCTTGCCCAGCTTGCGCGCCACCTCGTCCGCCGTCTCGTTGGTGCGGTTGCCGATGGCGCCCTGCCGCTCGGCCTGGCCGCGGGCCTGCTCGCGTCCCTCCGGCGTCAGGGTTTGATCTTGTGCCGGCATCAGCTTGGCCAGGTCGTCGGCGATCTCCTGGGCGATGGTCCGGGCGTCGCCCATCGCCTCGGCGGCGCGGGTGCGTTCGTTCTCATCGCTGGATTTTCCGCGCCGGCGCCGCGATTCGTTCATCTCGTTCATGCGGGTGATCGCCCGATCCACGCTGGACGCCGCGCGCTCGGCCTCGCCCTTGGCCTCGGCCAGATCGCGCTCGGCCAGCAGGCGCTTGACCTGCTTGGCGCTCTCGCGGGCGCGTTCGACCTCCTCGGACAGCGCGCTCTCGACGGAGCCAGTGGGCGCTTGCTGTAGCCGCTGCTTGAGGTGTTCGACTTTTTCGTTTTCGCGTTTGACGAAGTCGTCGATCTGGCCTTTCAACCGGCGCTCGACCTCGGCCTCTTGCTTGTCGGCCAGGCCCTGGGTTTCCTTCTGCAGCAAGCGCTGGTCGCCCTCCAGGTCGCCGATCTTCTTCATCAGATCGGAGACCGCCCGGTTTTCCTGGGGGAATCTATCGGCGCTGAAAGCATCGGCGTTTTGATCCAGCGACTGCCGCAGCGTCTGCAGATCTTCGCCCAGCTCGGACAGCAGCTTGTTCAGCGCGCCTTCGTCGCCTTTTTCCAAGAGCTCGTCGAACTTCTTGGCCTTGTCGGCGATCTCCTTGATGTCGGGCATGTTGCGCCATTCGTCGGGCACGTCGTTGCGGGCCTTTAATGCCGCGATCTTCTGGGCCAGGTCGGCGATGCGCGAGCGCAGCTCGCGCGCCTCGCGTTCCAGCTGGCGGCGCAGCGATTCGTCCTTGGTGGCCTTGTACCGGTTCAACAGATCCTGCAAACGCTGGTGGGCGTCGGTCAGGTCTTTGCCCAGGCTGGCCAGATCTTCCAGACGCTGGCGGCCGATCAGATCGTCCAGCAGCAGCACGTCCTTCTCCAGCTCGACCACCTGTTTGTCGGCCTGGCCTTCCAGCTTGCTGGTCGACGCGGCGGGGCCCGGGCGTTGCGCCGACAGCAGCGCGGCCTCGTCGCGCAGTATCCGCCCCAGCCGATCGGCGACACCGGCCAGCGCCGCGCGCAGCGGCTTGCTCAGATTCGATTCGCGCCGGTCGTCGTCTAGCAGCCGGCCCATCAACGCCAGGTGTGACTCTTCAGTGTCGTGCATGCTGCGCACGGCTTCCACCCGCGCGCTGGCGTCGGCGGGTGGCGGCGTGCCGCCGGCGCGCACGCCGGGTCCGCGTTCCAGGCGCAGGGCCAGGTCCTCGGTCAGGCGATCAAGAACCTCGCGCTGGCGATCCAGCCGCTCTTCCAGGCTCTCGCGTGGGTTTTGGATCAAAATGTAAAGCGTGCGCGACGAGCCGCTCTTCGCCCCCGACACCTCGTCCAGATCCTTGGCCTCGATGTGATAGGCGATGCGCTGGCCGGCGACCAGGCCGGCCTGGCCCGGGTCCCAGATGGTCCGCCCGCGCGCGCTGTGGACGCCGTGCGCGTCGCGCAGCAGCTGGCGCTGTTCCGGACCGTCGCCGATGCGATAGACCAGCTCGACCGCGCCCAGGCCAAAATCGTCGTCCGCGGTGTAGCCGATCTCGACCGGCCGCGGGCTTGGCAGATCCAGGCGATCGGCGGGGCCATAGATCTCCACCAGCGGCGCCGCGTCCGGCATGGCCTGCAGGCGGTGGCTGCGTTGCTCGCGCACCGGTCGCCCCAGCAGCGGCGACAACCAGAACCGATAGCTGCCGTTGTCGATCAGATTCAATTCAGCGGTCAGCCGGCCGTTGACCAGGGTGGCCGCCACTTGACCGGCTTCGCCTTCCTCGCCGAGCAGCAACAACGCCTTCTGTGCCGAGCGCAGCGGCCGCGTCTCGAGCTTCACGTGCGTGCCCTTCACCGCCACCACGTCGCCGGTCGATCCCTCCACCGTGCGCGGTGAAAGGCCGGTGTACGACGGAAACGTGTACGTGATGCGCACGTCCCCCACCAGCGGCGTTACCGAGACCACCGCGCCTTCAAAAAGGGTCGGACGGTGAACCAGCGTGCGCAGCCCTTGCTCCAGCGACGGCCACAACCGGGTGGCGCCGACGGCCAGCGCGCTGGCGCCGACCAGCCCAGCCAGGGCCAGCGCCGCCGGACGCATCGGTAGCAGCGCGCGCGGATCCAGCGGATCCAGCGCGCGCGCCACGTCGCCGCCCAGCGCCCGCACCAGCGAAGGCGACACCACCGGCGCTGACGGCGACGGGGTGCCGAGCTCGATCGCCGACACCAGATCGCTGGCCACTGGCGGGTGCAGGCGCGCCACCAGCAGCGCTGCCGCGCGATCGCTGCGCACAGCGACGACGCCGCGAACGATTCCCAGCGCCAGCGCCGCCAAGGCCAGCGCTGCCAGCACCACGCCGGTCAACGTGGGCCAGAACCCCGCCGGGCCCAGCACCGCCGCCAGCGCGCCCAGGGCCAGCAACGACAGCACCATCGCGCCGCCCGCCAGGCCAACCGCCTGCAGCGACGCTCGCCACAAAAGCCGCCGCCGCACAGCGCCAAGGAAGGTCTTGATCCGGTCGGTCTCGCTCATGCCGTGCCGGCCGAATAGTAGCAGGTGCGGGTGTGGGTGATTGCCTGCACAAAGGTTCGGTCTCGGCTTTGCACTAATCCCCGATTGCCATGGAAAACCTAGACGAAATCGAAATCGAGCCCGAAACGTTGACCAGACCGCCTCACGCCCGCGAGGCGAATTCGCTGCGAGATCTCGACGAACTGATTGGCTCCGCAAAACGCGGCGATCGTCACGCCTTGGAGCGCCTGATGACCCACGCCCGTCCCCGCTTGCTGGCCGTTGCCTTGCGCATGGTGCGCGATCACGACGAAGCCGAGGATGTGGTGCAGGAGTCACTGATCAAGGTGTGCCGCCACGTCACGCGGTTTGAAGGACGGTCGTCGTTTTCCACCTGGCTTCACCGCATCGTGGTCAACACCGCGCTGGATCGCCTGCGCCGCGCGCCCGGCCGCCGCGACCGATTGGCCGAGCGCGACGACGCAACCGGCGAGGGGGCCGCTTCCGCCGTCGACGCCAGCGACAGCGACGACAGCGACACGCCCGAGCGGCAGTATCTGCGCGCCGAAGCGGCGGCCATCGTTCACCGCGCGCTTGAACGGTTGTCGCCGACGCATCGCCAGGCGCTGGCGCTGCGGGAGCTCGACGGCGAATCGTATCAATCGATCGCCGAGATCGTGGCATGCCCGGTGGGCACGATCATGTCGCGGCTTTTTCATGCTCGCCGGCGGCTGGCGGAAGAGCTGGCCGTCGGCGTTTAGCTAAAGAGCGCGGGCGGCGAAGGTGTCGCAGTCGGCGACGCGTCCATTCTTGAGCCCGCGCTGCAGCCAGTGCGTTCGTTGCGCCGAGGTGCCGTGGGTGAACGTCTCGGGGACCACCTGGCGGCGCCCCGCTTTCTGAAGCGTGTCGTCGCCGATGGCCGCCGCCGCGCGCAGGCCGCCTTCGACGTCGCCTGGCTCCAGCATGTGGCGGGTTTGATTGGCGTGAAAGGCCCAGACGCCTGCCAGGCAGTCAGCCTGCAGCTCGGTCTCGACGGAGATGTGGTTGCCGGCGGCTTGCGACAGGTGCGATCGCTCGGCCTGCGTGCGGTCGGAGATCCCCAGCAGATTTTGCACGTGGTGGCCGACCTCGTGCGCGACCACGTAGGCCTGGGCGAAATCGCCGGGGGCGCCGAAACGCCGGGCCAGCTCTTCGAAGAAGCTGAGATCCAGGTACACCTTGCGATCGGGCGGGCAATAGAACGGTCCCACCGCGGCGCTGTTCATCCCGCAGGCGGATTCAACCTGGTCGGAGAACAGCACCAGCTTGGGCGGCACATAGCGTGGGCCGCTGGCCGGCAGCACGGCTGACCAGACGTCTTCGGTGCTGGCCAGGATGACTCGGACGAAATCGGCGCGCTTTTCTTCCTGCGCGCTGCGTGGCCGCGGATCGCTGACCTGGGTGACGCCGCCGCCGCCCAGCAGCGTGCGGATCAAGTCTTCGGGCGCCCCCAGCAACGCCGCCACCAGGGCCACCACCACCGCGCCGCCGCCGATGGCCCCGCCGCGCAGCGAGATGCCGCGCCGGTCTTCAACGTTGTCGCTTCTTCGTTCGCCTTCCCAGCGCATGCCGTCGGCAAACATATGTCAGCCGCGGCCAAGCGCAATCGTCGGCGACTTATTCGACGTTCACCGTCGAGTGTTGGGCAGCGGCGGCCATGCTGAACCCGATCACGGCTCCGGCAACTCCGACGATCATTCCCACCACCGCGAAGGCCTTGACCGTATCATTCGATAAACCGCTGCTGCCATTCGCCGTCGACGACGACGAACTACCCGACAGGACAATGTAGCTGAGCAGGTCAAGGCAGAACGTCCCGACACCGACGCCGCCGATCACTTTTCCGGCGATCTGTTTGCCATGGGTGCCGAGGCGCGCGTTGACCTCGACGCGCCGGTTGCCTTCCGGCAACGAAAACGGATCGCTGGGAATGAGGCCGATTCCGGCCACGCGGTACTTTGGCTTCGGATCTTGGCGGTGCTCGCAGGGCGGGTCGCAAACGTCGTCCCAACTGCCGGTCTCGTCCCGGCGCTGCAGCGATGCGCGCGGGCTGCTGGCCACCAGGGTGATGAAAGGCCAGGAGGTGGTTGGGGTGGCCGGTGCCGTCGTTGTTTGTTCGGGCGTCGTCGCCGGCGCTGCCGTCGTCTGCGCGTGGGCCGTCGTCGCCAACCACTGGACGATCGCCAGCGCCAGCGCCATCGCGAAAAAGAGAATTGCCAGGCGAGGTTTTTTCATCGTGCGCTCCGGCGGCGGAACGTACAAAGAGCCAGGCAAAGTAGCAAAAGCTCTTTCGGCGATTTTTTACATTTTGTTTGCGCTCAGCCGACGCGTTGCCGGACCAGCGCCAGCCGACGAGCCATCTCCGGGCTCTGGTAACCAAGGTGGGCGATGGTCTCCAGGGTTTGGAGTGTGGCCGGGTCGTGCGCCGTGTAAAAGGACGAGAAGGCACGCAGCCGCTCGCGCTGTTCCAGAGCCGCCGCCAGGATCCAGGTCCGCAAGTCGTCGCCGACCAGCGCGACCTGATCAAAGCGCGGGCAGGCCGGCAGGAACGGAATCGCCGCTTCGACGCTGGCCCCTTCCAGGCAGCGCGACACCAGCGTGTTCAACGTCTGCACGGCCACCGCGCGAAACCCGGCTTCCCAGGCCAGCCGGGCCAGTGTTTGCAGCACCGGCAGCGACGGCGATTCGGCCACGGCCGTGGTCTCGCATGCGATCGCCTTCATTAGATGGGCCAGGCGCGCGGCGGGCGGATCCAGCAGTCGCTGCGCCAGCGCATAGTGGTCCAGGGCGGCAAAATGGGCCGCCTCGCGGTCGTGCTGTCGGCCGCGCCAGCCAATGCCGACGGCGCGGGCGATGGCCAGCGGGCGCAGGTGGCCAAGCCAGCTTCGCTCGGGCGCCGGCGCCGCCGATTGCACACGTGTCACCAGCCAACCCGCCGCCTCCAGCGCCTGCGCCCGCTCGGGACGGCAGGCGAACAGGTTCAGCGTGAACGGATCCAGCGCGTCGAGATCAAGGGCCGGTGCCAGCAGCATCAGCCCCGGCACCAGGCGAAACCGATCGTAGTTCAGGCTGGCGACGGCATCGATGGTGGGCCGGTGCAGGTCGGCGCCGTGACGCACTTCGAACATCAGGAGCGGCGATTCACGCTGCAGGAAATTCCGGCCGCCGTCGATGATGGCCGGCTCGGCGCCTTCGGCGTCGATCTTCACGAAGGCCACGTCGCGCAGATGCAGATCGTGCGCCGCTTGATCCAGCGTGGTCAGCGGCACGGTGAACGCGCCGTCGTCGTTGCCGCCCAGCGCGGCCAGCTCGCTGTGCGGGCCCGACGACAGGCGGCCGTGGCCGAGGTGGTCGGACAAAGCGGCTTCGATCAAGTGGACCTGATCAAAACGATTGGCGGCCATGCTGGCGCGCAGGCGGGCGGCCGCCGTGGGCTGGGGTTCGAATGCCCAGACGCTTCCGTCGGCGCCCACCGCGCGAGCCAGCGCCAGCGCGTAGACGCCGTGGTTGGCGCCGACGTCGATGGCGCGCTGGCCACGGTTGACGGCGGCGCGCACGAAGCCGATCTCGTCTTCGAACCAGTCGTGCTGTTCGCGCACGACGTAGGTGGTGATCTGATCGGCGCGGGTGCTGACGGCGATGCACACGTCGCCGGCCATCGGCAGAAGTGTAGTCTCCGGCGGCAAGGCCGGCGCGGCGGCGGTTTGCCGTCGAACGCCGTCAGTCCACGCCGTCCGCAATGCCGATTCAAATCCGCGCGCGAACCGCGGCCCGTCGGTGAGGGTCGTCGTCACCATTGCGCGCAGTTCGGCCCGCAGCGTTCGCCGTCGCTGGGCGTCGGCGGCCAGTGCGGCGGCGATGCGCACGTAGTCGTCAGCCGTCGCCGCCACCAGGTCCGGCAGGCCCACGCGCGACAGCAGACTGGCACCGACGCGCGAGGCGTGGGTGGTGCCGGGCAGGGTGACCACCGGAACGCCCATCCACAGCGCTTCGCAGGTGGTGGTGGTGCCACCGTACGGTGTGGTGTCCAGCGCGATGTCCACCTGGTCATACGCCGCCAGATGCTGGCGTTCCCCGGCGATGGGAGGCAGCAACTGGACGTCGCGCCCGCCCAGCGCGGACGAGGCCAGTCGTTCGGCGAACGCCGCGCGCGTGGCTGCATCGGCGAACGCCGGGCCTTTGATCAAAAGCCGCGCGCCCGGCACCACCGCCAGCACCCGACCCCAGAGCGCAATCGTGGTGGGCGAAATCTTCGCCAGCTGGTTGAACGTGGCGAAGGTGATCGTTGCTCTGGCGTCGGCCGCGGGGGCGCCGACGGGCGGACTGTCGGCGGGTGGTCGGTAGCAGAGAAAACCATCGGGCAAGCGCAGCAGCCGTTCGCTGTGCAACGCCTCGGTCAGGCCGGGTGGGTCGGCCCACCCGTCGGTGATGCGCCAGTCGACGGCGTCGAGCCCGGTGGTGTTGGGATAACCAAGGTACGTCATCTGCACAGGCGCCGGTCGCAGCGCCAGCACGCCCAGCCGGCTGTGGGCGGTGTGTCCGCCGAGATCGATCAGGATGTCCAGATGATCAGCGCGCATGGTCGCGGCGGCCTCGGCATCGGACAGTCGATCGATGGCGCGCCAGCCGTCACAGAAGCGGCGCAGGCGATCGGTGACAGCGTCAGCGCGCGACCAGCTGGCATAGGCGAAATAAGTCACTCGCGCCGGGTCGCGCGCCGCCAGCAGCGGCTCCAAAAAATACGCCACCGAGTGCTGGCGAAAATCCGGCGACAGCAGACCGACGCGCAACGGACGATCTGGTTTCACGTCGATGGTCGGGGCCGTCGCTCCGGCCGCCGCGAAGCGCCGCCCGTAAAGCCGATGCGCGGCCGCCACCGTCGCCGGCGGCACGTCGTCCGCATAGTTCAGACACAGCAGCAGATTGCTGAAGGCCACCGGCCACTCGGGCGCCAGCCCGGTGGCCAGGCGCAGATGAGCCAGGCCTTCGGCGACCCGCCCCTGCAAGCATAATGTGACACCCAGATTGCTTTGGGCATAAGCCAGGTCGGGGTCGGCCGCCACCGCTCGGCGCAGGTGTTCGGCGCCGGCCTGCATCTGCCCTTCGTCGCGCAGCAGACAACCGAGGTTGCTGTCCAGTAAGGGATCGACGCACCCGGCGGCGGCCGCCAGTCGGTAGTGAACCAGCGCCGCCGCGCCGTCGCCCAGCTGCTGCAACAGCACCGCCAGGTTGTGGTGCGCTTGCGCGGGATCATCCAGCAGGCGGATGGCCGCTTCGAAACTGGCGACAGCGTCGGCGACGCGGCCCAGGCGTTCGCAGGTCAGGGCCAGCCGTTCCCACGCCGGCCCGCAGTCCGGATCCTCGGCCAGCAAGGCGCGGCAGGTGGCCTCGGCATCGACGAAGCACTGGGCGCGAAACTGCGCCACGGCATTTTCCAGCTGCGCTCGTTGGGCGTCGGTCATGTCGTTCCGTGCGCGGTGGGGCTCAGCGCGCGGTCCCGCGTCGCCACCGTTCAATTGTCCGGCGAAATAACACAAACCGCCACTTTGCGGTCAACCAACCGCGTCCGTTCAATGGCCACAACCCGGCCGTTTTTCGCTCGTTTCGGCGGTTCGAATAACCCGGCGGATCGGCGCTGGCGCTGTTAGTATTTCGTGGTTGGCGTCGCCCCCGCAGTTCGGTCGCCCTTCGTCCCTGGTGCCACCTCCGGTTGTCGCCCGTCGGCGGCGCGCGCGCTGGTTCGTGGTGGGAGGCGTGGCGGCGGCGTGCGTGGCGTACCCGTTCGTCGTCGGCCAAGTGGCGGCGCGGGTGGTGGCTTCGAAGGCCACGGCCCGCCTTGGCCGACCGGTGACGGTGGGCTCGGGGATCGCCGGCCTGGGGCGCATCACCTTGCGCGGCGTGCAGGTGGCCGGTCGCGGTGACGGTCTGCCGCTGGTCTCTGTCCGCGAGGTGAAAGTGCCCTTCGGGGCGGCGCTGGGCTGGCATTCGGCCAGTCCGGTGATGGTGACCGGCCTGGCCGTGCGGGCCATCCGGGGCGGCGACTACGATAATGTTAGCGACATTTTGGAAAGACTGTCGGCCGGCCGGGCTGCCGCCAAGACCGACGCCAAGACCGACGTCACGCCCGACGACGGCGCCGGCAAGTCCGTCGCGACCGACGACGGCGCCAGCAAGCCCGCCCCGCTGCCGGGCGTGGCGCTGGAGAACGGCAGCCTCTCGATACGCGACGGCGGCAGCGGCCTGGCGGTCGAGATTCAGGACATCAGCGGCGTGATGCTGCCGTCCGATCACCTGATGTTTCGTTTGAAGGGCGTGACCGGTCGCCTGGCCGTCGGTGGATCCGATCACGGTCCACAGTTCGGCGCGCGCGAGGTGCAGGTGCAGGCGGCCCTGCGCGGCCTGCACCCGGACGGCTATCCCAGCCTGCTGGTGCAAGACGGTTCGCTGACGGCGCTGTCGGCGCTGTCGTTGACGGGAATCAGCGGGCGGGTGGGGCCGCCGCCGGCGGGCGTCACCGGCGGCAACCCGGCCGAAAAGCTGGTCATCGATTTACACGGAAGTTACGGCGGGGCGAAAGAGACCTTGTGGACCGCGCGCGGCGGCGCCGATCCGGCGGTGCGCCAGGGTCGGCTCGTACTGCGGGCCGAACAGTTCTCGCTGTCGCGGGTGGCGGACATTCTGCCTCGGTCGGTGCTGCGTCCGGCGGACACCAATCTGGACGCCGGCTTTGATCTCACCTGGGCCGGAGACGCCGTGGGCTTCGGCGGCGAGATGGCGGTGGTCGGCCTCAGCCTGAAGAACGACGCCTTGGCCAGCGCGCCGATCGAGAACGTGTCGGTCAGCGTGGTGCTGCGCGCGACGGCTTACCCCGCCCTGCGTCGGGTGGACATTCAGCAGCTGCAAGGCCGGGTGCGCGACCTCATCGGCCGGGTCAGCGGTTCGGTGTCGTTGCCGACGGGCACGGTGAAGTTCGCCGACGGCAGCCACCTGCCGTTCGTGCCCAAGATCGATCTGCAGTTCGAGGTGCCGCGCCTGAAATGCGCCAAGCTGTTGTCCAGCATCCCCGAGGCGCTGACGCCGCACTTGCAGGGTTTTGACCTCAAGGGAATGTTCGAGGCCAAGATCGGCGCGCACGTCGACTTCGCCGATCTGGAGGCCACCGCGCTGACCGGCAAGGTGGACATCGACGGCTGTCAGGTGCTGGCCGCGCCCGACGCGGTGGTCAAGCTGTCCGAGCCGCGCCCGATCGTTCAGAACGTCGAGGTGCCCAAGCCGCTTGGCCCCGAGGCCGGCGAAACCGAGATCATGCAGTTCCTGATCGGGCCGGAGAACCCTGATTTCGTGCCCTATGCGCAGATCTCGCGGCACCTGGTCAATTCGATCATGACCACCGAAGACAACGGGTTCTTCCGCCACCGCGGCTGGGTGTCGTCCGAGTTCAAGAGCGCGCTCAAGCGCAACCTGGCGCGCGGCGGGTTCCGGATGGGCGCTTCGTCGATCACCATGCAGATGGTGAAGAATGTCCTGCTCAGCCAGGAGAAGACGCTGTCGCGGAAGATGCAGGAGCTGTTCTTGGTCTGGTACATCGAACAGCAGCTTTCGAAAGAGCGCATCTTGGAGCTGTACTTCAACGCCATCGAGTTCGGGCCGCGCATCTACGGGATCGGTCCGGCGGCGCGCCATTACTTCGGCAAGAAGGCCGCCGACCTGACCCCGATGGAGGCGGCGTTCTTCTCGTCGATCTTGCCCAGCCCCAAGCGGCGGTATATCCAGTACTGCCACGGCACGGTGTTTCCGCCGTGGGACAAATATCTGCGGCGAATCGTGGCCAAGGTGCACGAGCGCGGCCGGCTGGACGACGCCGAGTTCGCCGCTGTGTTGGCCGAGCCGCCCCTGGTCTTCGATCGCAGCGAAGCGACGTTCACGGAGAAACAGTGCCTGGAATGGGTGAAGAAGATGACCGCGCGACCAGAGCCGGAGCCGCCGCCGGATCTCGACGCCGAAAGCGACAGCCCCGGCGAGACGGTGGATCTGCGCGGGGCTGGTGGAAAACACGGCAAGCACGCCGGCCAGCGCCGCGTGACGTCCAATCAGATCGCGCGCACCGCCAAGCGCGAGGCGCGCGCGCGCTGATCCCGCCGGCGCGACGACGACGACCGTGAGCGCCGACCACCAGCTGATCGCCCGCGATCCGGCGCTGGCCTGCGCGGCGCTGGCGCCGTTGCTGCTGCCGGAGCGCCGCGCGCGCATCGACGAAGCGATCGCCCAGCGACTGGGCGGCCTGCGCGTGGCCATCGAGAACCTGCACGATCCGCACAATGGCGCGGCGGTGCTGCGCAGCGCGGAGGCCTTCGGCGTCCAGCGCGTCGACGTCATCGAGAGCGTCGAGCCGTTTCGTTTTTCGCCGACGGTGTCGCAGGGCTGCGAAAAATGGCTGGATATCGTGCGCCACAAGACCCACGCGGCGGCGGTGGCGGCGCTGCGCGCGGATGGCTTCGTCATCTACGCGGCGGTGCCGGGGGCGCCCGCCACCGTCGAGGATCTCGACTTCACCCGCCGGGCGGCCATCCTGGTCGGCAACGAGCACGAGGGCCTGAGCCAGTCGGCCATCGACGACGCCGACGTGCGCTTCGCCATTCCCATGCCGGGCATGACCCGCAGCTTGAACCTGTCGGTGGCGGCCGCGCTGGTGACGGAGAGGGCAGCGGCGCTTCGGCGAGCGGCCCTTCGCAACGCCGGGGGTGGTGCGGGCGGCGATCTCGACGAGGCGACGCAGCTTTCACTGCGGGCGCGTTTTTATGCCGCCTCGGTGCGCGGGGCGGCCGCCGTGCTGGCTCGTTACGCCGCCGGCGTGCGCCGCTGAGCGGCCGTCACCCGTCGGACGACCAGGCGATAGACCAGCGCCGCGGCGAACAGTGCCGCCGCCAGACCGGTCTGCGTGGCGCCGACCGGCATCTCGGCGCGAAAGGAGATCCCGTATCCGGCCACGCCCGACAGCGCCCCCACCGCCGTGGCCACCGCAAACACGGCGCCGAGGCGCGACGTCAACACCAGCGCGGTCATCGCCGGCAACACGCTGAAGGCGAACACGGGCAGCGCGCCCAGCGCCCGCGTGCACAGGGCCACCGCCAGACCGACCGACAGAAAGAGAAAGCCGTTCAGCCCGCGCACCGGCATCCCCTGCACGCGCGCGCCCTTGGGATCGAAGCCGGCGAAGATCAGCGCGCGAAACAGCAGCAGATGCCCACCCAGAAGAAAAAACGCCGCGCTGCCCACCAACACTACGTCCACCGGCTGCACCATCACCGCGCTGCCGAACAAGATGGCCGACAGATCGTGCGCCTCCTGCGTGATCCGATCTCCGATGATCACCGCGCCGGCGCCGCTGGCCAGAAACACGAATCCCAGGACGCTTTCGCGCGTCAGGTGCAGGCGCACCGGGTTGGCCACGAAAACCAGCGTCGCCAGCAGCGACGCGCCGATGGCCCACACCACCGGTTCGAAGAACAGCGACGAGATGAGGTGGGCGTCCGGCCCCGCCTGGTGCACGGCCGCGTGGCGCACCGGATCCACCACCGCTGGCACCCAAAATGAAAGCGCCACGCCCAGCGCCGCCGCCTGTGCGATGGCCGACGAGGCGAAGACCATCCGGCGCAGCACCACGTGCACGCCGATGAAACCCAGCAGCGCGCCCGCCAGGCCGCCGGTGACGATGGCGTCCTGAAAGATCGGCAGGTTCGCCCACAGCGCGTGCCAGCTGTTGATCGAATCATTCATGGCGCGCCGGCTCCGATCTCGGCCCGCGAACGGGCGTGGCCGTAGATGTGTTGAAAGGCCGGCGCCGCGCGCAGTGTCTCGGGCTCGGCGGCCAGCGCCACAGCGTGGTCGCGATCCAGAAGCAGCGCGCGGTCAGCGCGTTCCAGGCCGTCTTCCACCAGATGGGTGACCATCACCACCGCGGCGTTGCGCGGCCGGCGCAAAAGGGTGATCAGCTCCAGCACTTGCTGCTCTGACCGGATGTCCAGCGCCGCCGTCGGCTCGTCGAGGAAAAACAGATCCGCCTCGCTGGCGATGGCCCGGGCGATGAGAACCCGCTGGCGCTGGCCGCCCGACAGGTCGCGCAGGTATTGCCGCGACAGCGGGCCCGCGGCGGTGGCGTCCAGCGCGGCGGCGGCGGCCTGTCGGTCAGCCTTTCGCCAGCGGCCGATGACGTTGCCGGAACGCTGGCGGCCCATCAGAACGAAATCCAGCACCGAGATGGGAAAGATCGGATCCAGATCACCGTGCTGCGGGACATAGCTCATGCGCAGCGACGGGGCTTGTTCGATCTCGCCGCCCACCGGCGTCTCCAGTCCCAGCACCGTGCGCAGGAACGTGGATTTGCCGGCGCCGTTGGGACCGATCACCGCCCACAGCTCGCCGGCGCGCAGCGTGACGGAGAGCGGCGGCAGAATGGCGTGGCCGTCGTAGCCGACGGAGAGCGCCTTCACGGTTAGAAGAGCGCTGCCCGGTACGCGAGCGGCGGCGGTTGCCGGGTTCGCCGCCGTCGCAGAGGTGGACGCGCTCACCGGGCGCTTCCCGGCGCCGTGGCGGCGGTGGCAGAGCCAACCTTGTTCGGCAACGCCGCCGCGATCGCCCGCACCACCTCGTCGACGTGATCGGCGTAGCGACCGTTGTCGGCGGTCATGCCGGCGATCAGCACCAGCTTGGCCCCGGTCTGGCTGGCGATGCGCTCGGCGACGGCGGACGGATACCAGCGCTCTTGCAAGATGACGCTGACGCCGCGGGCGCGCATCTCGCCGATTAGTTCAGCAACGTGGGCGGCGTTGGGCGGGATGCCGGGCTTGGGCTCGACCGTGCCGACTTCGATCAATCCCAGCCACGACGTCAGATAGACAAAGCTTTTGTGGTAGGTGACGACCGGCGTGCCGCGCGCGCTGGCCAGCAACGCTTCCCATTGTTTCTGTCGCGCACCCAGGGCCTGCACGAAGGCGGCGGCGTTCTGTTGAAACTTGGCGGCGGCGTCGGGGGCCAACGTGGCGAAGCGCGCCGCCAGTCCCTGCGCCACGTGCGCGCCGTTGCGTGGATCCAGCGTGAAATGCGGGTTACCGCCGGGATGGATGTCGCCCATTGATCGGTCGACCCTCTCGCGCGGGACGTCCAGCACCGGCACCATCGCCGACGCCACGATGCTGCCGGCCCCGCCCAGCTGAATCTTGGCGTTGCGCGAGCCCTTCACCAGCACCGGCAGCCAGCCCACTTCATAGTCGAGTCCCATCGACACCAACGCGTCGGCGCGGTTCAGCTCGAGCACCAGATTGGGCCGCGCGTCGACGAAGTGGGGATCCTGCGTGGGCCGCGCCAGCACCACCACGTCGCCGGCGTCGCCCAGCACCTCGCGGGCGATGGCCCCCAGATCGCCGACGGTGGCCACCACGCGTAGCTTGCTGGCGGTGGCGTCACGCGGCCGCGCGACCAACGCCGCCAGACCAAGAATCAACGCGAACAGTACTGTCGAGAATCGTCGTCGCCGCATGGGTGCGACCTCCGCTGCAAGCAGATGGGAACGAAAGACCAGCCGAAAAACGCGATGTCGGGTTACGCGGCCAGCGGCGGCGAGGTCTTGGGCGCCAGCATCCACAGCCGGGCCAGCGGCGCGATCGCCGGCGGCGGGGTGGTCGCTCGCGCGCTGTTCTGCAGAATGATCGGCTTCTGGGCAACGGCGCCATTTACCAGTGCGTCGCGCCGATGGGCCAGCGACAGACAATGATCGTC
>DASXQB010000043.1:0-13062 GCA_036493295.1 Polyangia bacterium
GCGCTGGCCGTCGATGAACGCGCTGCTGGATGCGCTGGACAAGCACCCGGCCATCGAAAGCCGCCGGCGCTTTCTGGCCGCCGCCACCGACAAACTGGCCGGCGTGTGGGACCTGCCGGGCAGCGCCGCCGTGGTGGACGCGCTGGCCCGGCGCGAGATGCGCCAGGCGTTCCTGGCCAGCGGGCGATCCTATGCCGGCACGGCGTTCGACCACGCCAGCGCCATCCTGGATCGCTATGCCCAGCGCTGGGCGCACCTGTACGTCGAATCGTGCGAGGCCACCCACGTGCGCGCCGAGCAATCAGCCGAGGTGCTGGATCTGCGCATGGCCTGTCTGCAGGAAGGCCTGCAGGATCTGGCGGCGCTGGTGCGGATGTTTCGCCAGGCCACCGCCGCCGCCGTCGACAACGCCGTCAACGCCGCCAACGCCCTGGGCAATCTCGAGCGCTGCGAGAACATCGAACTTCTGCGGGCCGTCGTCCGCCCGCCCACCGACGCCGCCACCCGCGAACGGGTTGAAAGCCTGCGCCAGCGGCTGGCCGACGTGCGCGCCCGGGGCCGCGTCGGTCGCATCGCCGAAGCCCTCGCCGCGGTGGCGCCGCTTGCGACCGAGGCGCGCGCCATCGGCTATGGGCCTCTGTTGGCCGACGTGCTGCACGCGTTCGCGCGGTTGCACGAAGATCAAGGCACCAACGAAGAAGCCGCGCGCTTCAGCGAAGAGGCCTTCGGCCTGGCCGTCGCTTGCCGGCACGACGAGGCGGCGGCGGAGATCGCCACGCTGATGGTGGGGTACACCCAATTGCGACCCCTCGCCGCCGATACCTGGACCGTGGTGGCCGAGGCACTGCTGCGCCGGATCGGCGGACACGATCAACTGTGGGGCTGGTTCTACAACAACCGCGGCATCGTTCGCGGCATTCAAGGGCGATTGGAAGAAGGCCTCGAGGACCAGTACCTGGCCCTGCGCGCCAAGGAGAAAGTGCTCCAGCCCGATCACCCGGACATCGCCGTCACCCTTTGCAATATCGCCATCCGTCTCGACGAAGCGGGACGCCTGGACGAAGCGATCGAGACCTGCCGGCGGGCGGTGGAGATCGGCGAGGCCGGGTTTGGCGGCGACCATCCGCG
The DNA here is from genome assembly GCA_036493295.1 of Polyangia bacterium. Lineage (GTDB taxonomy): Bacteria > Myxococcota_A > Polyangia > Fen-1088 > Fen-1088 > DATKEU01. The sequence continues at coordinate 1,129 of DASXQB010000043.1, forward strand.
CACGGCGCTTTTTCTGGCCAATTACAGCGAGATTTTGGCGCGCAGCGGGCGCGGCGCCGACAGCGCGGTAGCCGCTGGGCGCGCCCTGGACATCGTCGAACGGCAAGCCAACCCCGACGGTGTCCTGGTCTTCGTCGCCTTGACCTCGCTGGGCATCGCCCGGTTGATGGAAGGCAAGAACGCCGAGGCGCGGGCGGTTCTGGAGCGCGCCGATCGGCTGGCCGACACCGTCGCGCCTTCGTCCGCGTACCGCGCACAAGTGCGTTTCGCTCTGGCCCGCGCGCTGTGGGAGACCGATGCCGATCGCGTCCACGCGCTGGCCCTGGCAGCGACGGCGCGACGGGAATACGAAGCCGAGCCGTCCACCGTCGTGGTCAGGCAGGAATTGGGTCACATCGCCGCGTGGCTGGCCAAACGCACGGCCGCACCAATCGCCGCCCCGCCGCCGCTGGTCGCTTCCAATCGATGAACGTCAGGCGAGAGCGCGGGGATTTTGCCTCAGACCGGCGAACGACCCTTGCGCAGCAGCACCTCGACCCGACCGGGCTTGATCAGATCCGGTAACGCGCCCACCCGGGCGAATCCCTGTCGGCGGTAAAACCGGCGCGCTGTCTGATTGTCGCGATCGAATGAAACGTACAGCCAGCGGCGTGAAGCAAACGTGCGCGCCTCGACGTGGGCCAAAAGCGCGCGTCCCACCCCGCGGCCGGCGGCCGACGGGCGCACGGCCAGCAACGCGATGAACGACCCCAGCAGAAAGTTGCCCTGCACGACCACGATCCCTTGCACCGGGCCGCGCGGCCGCGTCCGCGCCAGCCAGATCTCGTCGCTGCTCTGCGACGCCACCCGGCCGAGCCAGCGGCCCAGCGCCGGCGCGCGGTAGCCAAGGCCGCGCCAGGGATCCATCGTCGCGATCCAGCCGGCCTGCGCGCGGGCTGCCGCCGGGCGGGCGCGAGCGAAAAACGGCGGACGGTCAGTCACCGGCCAGGCTGGTGCCATCCATGGACAGCGGCATCGGATCGTCGGGACCAAGCTCAGGCGCCACCGCGGGCGGCGGGGCGGTCAGAAGCTCGGACAGGTGCACAAAGCGCAGGCCGCGCGCGCGCAGCTCGCGCAGGATCACCGGCAGCGCCTCGGCGGTGCGGCGGGCGCGGCCGTTGATGTGGAAGATGACGATCGATCCCGGCTTGGTCTTGCGCAACACGGTGTGGATCATTTCTTCCGCCGTCACGGTGGCGCTGGGATCGCCGGACACCACGTCCCACAACACCGCCGGCAGCTTGCGATCCTGCAGCACGCCCAGCACGCGGGCGCTCCATTCGCCGAAGGGTGGGCGAAAGGCCACGCTCTTTTTGCCGTAGAGCGACAGCGCTGCTTCCGTCTGATCGATCTCCTCCCCGATGCGCGCGGCGTTCAAGCGCCGCATGTGCGGGTGGTCGTAAGAGTGATCGCCAAACTCGATCAGCGCTTCGGCGGCCAGCAGGTCCATGGCCTCGGGGTGCGTCTCCACCCAGCGGCCCGAAACGAAAATCGTGGCCGGCACCTGCTCGGCGCGCAGCAGATCAAAGATGGCCTGATCGAACCCGTTGTCCTGGGTCCGCGTGGCGCAAGCATCAAACGTGATCGCCACCGTCGGCTGATCCGTCGCCACGTGCGTGATGGGCGCGCGCAGCGCATGTGCCGACGGCAGCGGCCGAGCCGATGGATCAATCGCCAGCTGCGTGACGAAGGCGATCCCGAAAGACATGGTCAGGGACATGCGATCTAACCCAAGTCCAGAAGCATGACGATCGCATCTTCCTGGTCCTCTGCATAGTAGTTCGGGCGCACGCCGATGGCGCGGAAGGCAAATCGCCGGTAAAGCCGCAGCGCCGCGCCGTTCGAACGGCGCACCTCCAGCGTCACGTACCGACACAGCTCGCGACGCGCGAAGTCGATCATGTGCGCCATCATGCGCGAGGCGTGGCCGGCCCGGCGCGCTTGCGGGTGGGTGGCCAGGTTCAGCACGTGCACCTCGTCGGCCACCAGCCAGTAGTTGGCAAAACCGACGATGTCGCCATTCTGGGCGTCGCGCACGACGTCCACGTGTGCCCAGTCGCGGGTCAGCTCTTCAAGGAAAACCTGGCGCGACCAGGGCGAGCGGAACGACACCCGTTCGATCTCCATGACCGCGTCGAGATCGGCAGCCTTCATCGGCTCGATCAGGAACGGTTGGGGGGCTTTGTTCAGCGCCATGGCAAATCTAGGGCTCGGGCGGCGCCGACGTTATTCGGGGCCGTCCTCCGCCGCAACTTTGGCGGCCGGGAGCGACGACGACGCCGCCGCGTGGGCGCGAGCCGCAGCCAGGATGGCGTCCCACAAGCGGCCGATGTTCTCCCCCGAATCGGCCGACACCAGCAGGGGCGCGGCGCGCCCGGGTGCCGGCGCGCCGAACCACTCGCGGCAGCGGGTGCGCAGGGCCTGCTGCTCGCGAGCGTTCAGCTTGTCGACTTTGGTGAAGACCACCTGGGCCGGTACGCGTTCGGTGCCCAGCCAGTCGTAAAGCTGCCGCTCTTCGTCTTCGATCCCGCGGCGCGCATCCATCAGGATCACGAACAGCGCCAGCGTCGGGCGCGCGCGGGTATAGCCCTCGATCAGCGGCTGCCACGACTCTCTTTCGGTGCGCGACACCTGCGCGTATCCATACCCAGGTAAATCGGCCAGACGCAGCCGTTCAACGGCGGGCGCCCCCCCTCGACCCAGGCGCAGATCGAAAAAGACGATCCCGCGCGTGCGGCCCGGCGTCTTCGAGGTACGAGCCAGCCCCCGCCGCCCCGCCAGCCGGTTGAGCAACGTCGACTTGCCGACGTTCGAGCGCCCGGCGATCGCCACCTCGGGCGGACCGGGCGGCGGCAGACCGCGCACGTCGCGTGCTTCGGCGATGAAGGCCGCGTCCAGCACGGTTGGGACCGCCTCTGCGCTCTCGGGGGGCACGGCTTTAGGGTAGCATCCTCGGGTGCGAAGGCCGTTAAAGCTGATCGGGCTGACGGGCGGAATCGGCTCCGGAAAGTCGACGGTGGCGCGCCTCATCGCCGAACGCGGCGTGCCGGTGATTGACGCCGACGGCCTGGCGCGCGAGGTGGTGGCGCCCGGCCAGCCGGCGCTGGCGGACATCGCCGCTGCCTGGCCGCAGGTGATCGCCGCCGACGGCACGCTGGACCGCAAGCGCCTGGGTGCGCTGGTGTTCGCCGATCCGGCAGCGCGCCGGCAACTGGAAGCGATCACGCACCCGCGCATCAAGGCGCTGGCCACCGCGCGCATTCAGACGTTGGCGGAGGAGGGACACAAGCTGGCGTTCTATGAAGCGTCGCTGCTGGTCGAAAGCGGGCAATACCGCGCGTACGACGGCCTGGTGGTGGTGCGCGCCTCGGTCGAGAACCAGCTTCGCCGCGCCATGGCCCGGGACGGTTTCACCGAGGCGGAAGCGCGTGTCCGCATCGCCGCTCAGGCACCACTGGAAGAAAAGCTGCGCTTCGCCACCGCGGTGATCGACAACGACGGCGATCCGGACGCCACGCGCGCGCAGGTGAACGCGCTGGTCGACGAACTTCTCCGTTGACGGAACGAGCCGGCGCGCGCACAAAAGGGTTTGGCACTTTGCTGGAGGCGCGGAATGAGGATGAATCACCAAATCCTGTCCCTGACCGTTTCCTTGGTCGTGCTGACCGCAGCGGCGCAAACGCACGCCGCCCCCCTTGCTGCGACCGGCGTTGAGGTTCGCTCCAGCGCTGACTGCCCATCGGCGACGGCGGTAAGGGCGGCGCTGGTGGGCCTGATACCGCCGCCGAACGCCGACGCATCAGAAACGGACATCGCCGACGTACGCCTCGACGCCGGCGCGGCGATGGTTCGGCTGCGAACCAGCAACGGCGCGTTCGTGGCGGAAAAACGCCTGCCGAAAGGGCTGTCGTGCGGTGAGCGCGCCGACGCGGTGGCGGTGATCCTGGCAGCCTGGGAGGCACGTTTGCAAAGTGGAGCCCGCACGTCATTGCCGCTGCCACCCGACGATCCGCCGGCGCCAGGCATGCGCGCTGCTCCCGCAATCGTTCCGCCAACGCCCACGCCGCCGCCCGTGCCCGCCACGGATCTCACGACGGTCGCGCCCGGGCCAAATCCGGTTTCCTCGCCGTCTTGGCAATTCAGTCTGGGCGCGGGGGCATTCGGATCGTTCGAAGGCAGCGACCTGCGCGGCGGCGCAACGATTGAGGCGACCGCAGGCCGGCCGGTGTCGCCGTACGCGATCGGCGTGGGCGGTTTTCTGGTCGGAGACCATCAAGCCGACTTGGGCAATGGCCAGGGCGCGTGGTGGCGGATGGGCGCCACCGTCGATGGACGCCGCACCTTCCGCACCGACGCCGCCGACCTGGAGGCGCGCGTGGCCGTCGCGCTGGCCCGTCTGGAGGTGGAAGGAAAATCCTTTCCCCGCACCGGCACCGATGTCCTGGTTGATCCCGGCCTGATCGGCGGCGTGCGCCTATTGCCGCAGAGCCAAACGCTGCGACCGTGGCTGGACCTGGGTCTGGCCTATTGGCCCCGCACCCACGCGCTCACGGTGTCGGGCACCGATCGGTCGATCGACCTGCCGCATTTCGAGCTGATGCTGGGGGTGGGTCTGTCGTTCGGGCGGCGGGGCTGAAACGTTTTGCCCCCACCGGACATGAGAAGCATGGGGATCCTTTGCGCAGCCGCGTTTTACAGCTTACCGCCGCCGTCGAACCGGACGGCGATCGCCTAGACATCGCGTCGCTGTACCGGCAGCACGCCCGCACGGTGGCGCGCTGGGCGGGCCGACTGGGCGGCCACAGCATCGACGTCGAGGACGTGGTTCAAGAGGTTTTTTTGATCGCCAAGCAGCGCCTGCAGCGATTCGACGGGCCGACCCAGGTGAACGCGTGGCTGTTCCGCACCACTGAAAAAATCGTCCAGGCCGCGCGGCGCAAACAGCGGCGACGGTACTGGCTGTCGCGATCGGTAGAGAACCCACCGCCAGGAATGAGCGCGCCCCACCCTGATCCGGGAGATTCCTTGCAGTGCCAACGCGACGCCGCCTGCGTTTACCGCGTGCTGGATCGTTTGAATGAAAAACAACGGCGCGTGCTGATCTTGTTCGAGTGGGAAGGCTTGTCCACGCAGGAGATTGCCAGCCTCACCGGCGTGCAACAAACCACCGTGCGCGTCTGGTTGTTTCGCGCCCGGGCCCGTTTTCTGCAGGAACACGCCGCCCTGACCGGCAGCGACGGCACCTCTGCGGAGGAGACCTGACATGCGAACGCCCGAGCGTGATCCTCCCCGGTGGTCCGTTTCACCCGGCGGCGAGGCTCGACCCGCCGATGGCAGCGCGGCGGGTGGCGAGGCCTTTCGCCGCGAGGTGCCCGTGGAACTGAGCGACACCGCGCTGGCGCGCATCGGACGCTCGGTGTTCGCGGAGCGACAGCCGGCGCGCCGTTCTTGGTTCGCGTTGCGTGCGGCGGTCGTCGCGACCGTGGTGCTGGCTTGTACCGGCGGCGTGGTGACCGCGGCGCGCTTGATGTGGCGCCCGTGGCGCCCGGACGAAACACAAAACCTGATCGTGGCCGCGCACAACAGCGTCACCGTCAACAGGCATCACCGGCGCCGGCTCACGCTGGTGGGACCGGCCACGCTGGCGCTGGATCCGGGCGCTCGCGCCGGCGGTGCCGATGTCGTGCTTGAAAACGGCACGCTGACCGTCGAGGCCGGCGGCGAATCCCTGTTGGTGAGCGCGGGCGCCGTGACGGTCACCGTGCCGGCTGATGCGGCGGGCGAGATCCGCGCGGCCCCCGACGGCGCGCCAACGGTGCGTGCGCTGTCAGGTGTGCTGCAGCTGCACCACGACAACGGCTCCAACGTGACGGTATCGCCGGAAATCCACCCAGAACCGACGGCGACGAAACCACCAGCTCGGCCTGCGCCGATCGCCGCCAGCGCCATCGGCGCAACGGCAATCGCCCAAACGGCCGATGTGCCCGCCATCGCGCAGCCGCCACAAAATGGATCGATTGTTCGCTCCAGACCAGCGCCGGTTGTCGCCGCGGCGGCGCCGGTCTTCAAGCCCGCCCCGCCGGCCGAACCACGCCCCAGCGCCAGCGAGGCTGCGCTGCTGGCCACCGTGTTCCGCAAGCTGCGCAGCGAAAAAGACGCTGTCAGCGCGCTGGACGCGCTGGACAATTACGATCGGTCCTATCCGTCCGGCTGGCTGCGCGGCGAAGCGGCAGTGGCGCGCGCCGAGGCCCTGCTGGCGCTGGGACGATCGGCCGAGGCGCTGCCGTTTCTGGAACGCGCCGTCAGTGCCGGCGGGACGCTGACCCGTAACATGCGCGTCACCCGTGGCGAGCTGCTCTCCAAGGCCGATCGCTGCGATCGCGCCGGCGAGGATTTCAGCGAGGTCTTGCTGGTCAATCAAGCCGATACACTGGCCGAGCGTGCGCTTTCCGGCCGCGCGGCGTGTGCGTGGCGCTCCGGGCACGCTGACGACGCGCGCCGCGATCTGCGCCGTTATCTAGAGCTGTTTCCCGAAGGCCCGCGCGCCGAAGAGGCCCGGCGGCTTTTGACGGGACGCCGGTGATCCGGGGTGCGAGTGAAACGTTGCCGCCCGATCTGACATGGAAGAGACGGAGGCCCGGCGCGATGAAGACCTCGGCGGCGATCATTCTTTCGGCGGCTTTGTTGATCACCGGCTGCAACAGCGCCTCGTTGGTTGGTCGCGAATACCCGCCGGGGCAAGGACCTCCCGATGGTGGCGCGGCCGACAGCGGATCACCGACGGTCACGCCCGTTGGCAAGGGAGACGACGCGCCCCCGCCGCCACCACCAGTCGACAGCGGTTCACCCGGTGGAGCAGTCGACGCGGTCGACGTGCCCCCGCTTGTTCTGGGACCGCCGCCGGGCGTCGATCCGGCATTCACCATCCCCGACAGCCTGGTGGGCGAATGGACCGGCTATCTGGAAGCGTTTCAACTCACTTCTGGATCAGACACCCTTGCGCTGCGACTGATTCGAACGGCCGGCCAAGCCGATCGCATCGAAGTTGTTCTGGGCGTTGGTCCCGCGACCGGCCCGATCGGCACCGACCCGTGGGTGGCCTCACCGACTATCGGCGTGCTGGGTCCGAGGCCGCTCTATGCCGAAGGGTTTCCCTACCCCGCCCACCAGGTTTCGTGGACGGGCAATCGACTGGTCTTCCGCATCTCCCTGAACGAAGCCTGGCAAAACTGGTGCGCGGCACGGACCAGCTATTCGGCGGATTCGACCACCGATCACACTTGCGCCAGCGACACGGACTACAACCAATCTTTCGACGATTGCCTTCGTCCCAGCAAGCTCGCCCAAACAGTGCCAGCCGGTTGTGTGGCGACCTGGGCTTGTCGCAGCGAATCGCTGTGCGCGTGCGACGCCACTCATTGCGCGGCCACCTTCGCCCTCGACGGGACCGTTGACGTTACCTTCGACGCGCCGGTGACCGGCGCGCTCAACATCGGTTCCTATGCCGCGTTTCGCCTCAACCGCGCCGGCATCACCGACGGCGGCGCGTCCGACGCTCAATAAACCGCTTCGGGATAACCGCGGCCGGGGCGGGCGAACAGGTATCCCTGGCAGAGATCGCCGCCCAGGCCCACCAGGGCGTCGCGTTCGCCGACGGTCTCGATGCCCTCGCCGATGATCAGGATGCCCAGCTCGGAACACAGCGACACCACCGAGCCGACCAAGCGTTGCTTCATGGCCGAACCTTCGATGCCGCGGATCAAAGACATGTCCACCTTGACCACGTCGGGTTCAAGCTGCGTGAAGCTGGACAGGCCGGAATAGCCCGCGCCCAGATCGTCGAGGGCGATGCGATAGCCCAGCGAGCGCAGGCGGGCCATGCGCGCCGGCAGATCGGGGATCGAATCCAGGGTGGCGCGCTCGGTGATTTCGAAGACGACTTGATCAGCGAACCGGCGCAGCGGGGCCGACTCTTCGTACAGCGCGCTGTCGGCCAGATCGGCCGGGTGCAGGTTGACGAACATGTGGCCGGGTGGCGGGGTCGTCTGCAGCGCGCGGGCGATCTCGACGCGGATGGCGCGGCCAAGCTCGTTCAGACGGCCCAGGCGTTCGGCGGCGTCGAAAAGATCCAGCGGATTGCGCAGGGTGACCTCGTCGTTTCGCACCAGCGCTTCGTGGGCGAAGATGCGGCGCTGCGACCACGAGACAATCGGCTGCTGCGCGACCCACATCGATTGCAGCGCGCTGGCGAACCGTTTGTCCAGGCCGACGCGATCGACGCCGGCGCGCTGATTGGCCTGGCTGACGGCCAGCGCTTGCCGGCGCGCGCGCGACACGCCGTGGGCGCGCGCGGCCAGGCCGACGGTGTCTTCCAGAACCTTGGAGGCGATGGGTTTCACCAGATAGCGAAAGGCGCCGTAGTCCAGCGCCCGCACCGCGCTCTCCAGCGCCGGGGCATTGGTCAGCAAGATCACCGGCAGATCTTCATCGCGCTCGCGCACCGACGCCAGCAGCGTCAGGCCGTCGATCTCGGGTAAGGCGACGTCGCTGACGACGACGTCGAAGGCTTCGTTCTGCATCAGTCGCTCGGCGGCGCGGCTATGGTTGGCCACCGCCACGTCGTAACCAGCGGCGCTGAGCTGCCGCGCGTACGCCCGGGTGGCCAGCGGATCGTCGTCGACGACCAGCACATGCCCACGAACGACGGTCTGAACGGTCAGCTCACCAGCCTCGGCAGCCTCGGCGACGCGGTTCGAAGCCATCCGAACCTTCATCGGCGGGCGAACGGGCAGACTTAAGGCCGGGCCCGAAAACGAGGCCCGGCCTGGTGGGCAAAGGTGGTTCTAGCCTTTGCGTGCGGTCGCCGTGGTGCGCAGCCGCAGGGCGTTCAGGCGGATGAACCCGCCGGCGTCGCGCTGGTCGTAGGCGCCTCGGTCATCCTCGAAGGTCACGATGTCCATGCGGTACAGCGACCGCGGCGCGGTGCGGCCGATCAGCGTCGCGCTGCCCTTGTAAAGCCGGAGGCGCGCCGTCCCGGTCACCGGTTCGTTCACCGCGTCGACCAGCTTTTGCAGCGCCTCGCGCTCGGGCGAGAACCAGAAGCCGCGGTACACCAGGCCCGCGTACTCCGTCGCCAGGCTGTCGCGCAGACGCATCGCCTCGCGGTCCATGGTCAGCGAGGCCACCGCGCGGTGGGCCTTGTGCAGCAGCGTGCCGCCCGGCGTTTCGTACACGCCGCGGCTCTTCATGCCCACGTAGCGATCCTCGACCACGTCGGCGCGCCCAACGCCGTTTTCACCGGCGATGGCATTCAGCTCGGTGAGCAGCGCGGCCGGGCCCAGGGTCTTGCCGTCGACGGACACCGGCGTGCCGCGTTCGAAGCCGATGGAGACTTCGCGCGGTTTGTCGGGCGCCTGGGTGGGATCAGCGGTGCGCTGGAACATCTGCGGCGGCGGCTCGGCGTTGGGATCCTCCAGGATGCCGCCTTCGTAGCTGGTGTGCAGCAGGTTGCGATCGATCGAGTACGGCTTGGCCGACGTCGCCTCGACCGGGATGTTCTTGGCCTGGGCGAAAGCGATCAGCTCGGAGCGCGACTTGAACTCCCACTCGCGCCACGGGGCGATGATCTTGATGCCGGGGTTGAACCAGTACGCGCCCAGTTCGAACCGCACCTGGTCGTTGCCCTTGCCGGTGGACCCGTGCGAGATGGCCGTTGCTCCCTCGCGGGCGGCGACCTCCATCATGCCCTTGGCGATGCACGGCCGAGCCAGCGCGGTGCCAAGAAAATATTCGCCTTGATAGACGGCGCCGGCGCGCACCGCCGGGAAGACGTAGTCCTGCACGAACTCATCGCGCTGGTCCATCACGTGGCACGAGACAGCCCCGGTGCGCAGCGCCTTCTTGCGGGCTGCTTCCAGGTCTTCGCCCTGGCCGACGTCCGAGCAGAAGCCGACGATTTCGGCGTTGTACTTCTCTTTCAACCAAACGATAGCCACCGACGTGTCCAGGCCACCGGAATACGCGAGAACGATCTTCATCCAGGTTCGACTACCACATTGAACCGGCGCGAAAAAGGGGGTCGAATCAGGCGACGCGAATGAAGCCGGCGCGCAGCGCGGAGGCGGCGATGCGCAGGGCGTGCTGGGGCGGAATGCTGGAATGCCCCAGCGTTTGTTCCAGGGTGCGCACGCCGTCGATGCGGCGCAGGAACGACCGGGTGCTGTCACCCAACCGATAGGTCAAGATCTGATCCCAGGTCGTCGCCAGCGTCGGCGTCGCGCCCAGTGGACCGACGAACGAAGCAAAGACGTGCTCGAACAGCGGCTGCGAATCTTCCAGCAGCGACGTCGCCTCGGGCGTGCCGACGGCCTCGCCGGTGGACAGGGCTTCCTCGGCCAGGCGGGCGGCAGTGTGAAAGTCGCGGCCTTCGAATGACCGGCGGGCCGCACCAAGAAGCTCGACGGCCAGATCGTAACCGGTGGCGCCCGATCCGCCGTCCATCTCGACGGTGTACGTATTGGAGGTGCCCGTTTCGGCCGGCTTTTGCGCCATGGTGGCGCTGGCCGCCCGTTGCGCCGCTGCCAGCTTGCCCGGCAACGGCGTCGGTACGATCGGGCCTTTGCTCTCGACCAGCGTGGTCATCGATGCGGCCAGCATCGCCGGGATGGGCGAGACCAGGGTGGCGCGCCGTTCACGCACCCGACCGCTGCGGTCCAGATCGTCGAAGGTCCGATCGGCCAGCTCGCTGCTGTCCGCCACGGGCAAGGTTTGATCGGCGCCCTCGGGCACGGCCTCGACCGCGATGTCGGCGAAAGATTCTTCCACGAAATCCTCGCCCATTTCGCTGACGTCGCCTTCGAATTCACCAGTCTTGTTCGGAACGCGGGACGACGTTTTTTGGCCGGCGTCATTGGACGCCGCCGCAGAGTTCGGGGACCTCATGAGCGCCTCAATCGGCTGATCTCGGCCGATCTTGAGGCCCCGGTTCTAGCGCGGCAGCGGGACCAGCAGCGCCTCCAGCAAGGCCTTCTGGGCGTGCAGGCGATTCTCCGCTTGCTGCCAGACCCGGCTTTGCGGCCCTTCGATCACGTCGTCGCTGATCTCCTCGCCGCGGTGGGCGGGCAGGCAGTGCAGGACGATGGCCCCGGGCGCCGCGCCCTTCATCAGCGCCTCGTCGATGCAGTAGCCGGCAAAGGTGGCGCGCCGAGCCTCGGCCTCGTCTTCCTGGCCCATCGACGCGAACACGTCGGTCGAGATGACGTGCCGGCCGGCGGCGGCCTCGGCTGGATCGTGGGTGACGACGATGCGGCCGCGTTCGGTCTGGCGGGCGCGCGCAAACACGATCTCGTCCGGTTCGTGTCCCTTCGGACAGGCCAGCGCCAGATCCAGGCCCAGGATCCCCGCCGCCTCGATCCACGAGTTGGCCATGTTGTTGCCGTCGCCGATCCAGGCGTAACGCACCGACTGCAGCGTGCGCTTCACGTCGCCGGTCATCGACAAGGTGGCGTTGGGCAAATCAGAGGTGGCGGTGCGCCGGTGAGCGAACTGAAACACGGTCTGCAGATCCGCCAGCACCTGACAGGGGTGCAACAGATCGGTGAGGCCGTTGATCACCGGCACGCTGGCATACCCGGCCAGCTCTTCGGCGCGCGCCTGGCCGAAGGTGCGGATCATGATCGCGTGGCAATAGCCGGACAGAACGCGGGCGGTGTCGCGAATCGGCTCGCCTCTTTCCAGCTGCGAGCCTTGGCTGCCCAGGTACAGCGCGTGACCGCCCAGCTCATACATGGCGATCTCGAAGCTGGCGCGGGTGCGTGTCGACGCCTTCTCGAACACCATGCCCAGCACGCGCCCGGGACGGGTGGCGTGCGGCTCGCCCAGCGAGCGCAGGAGGCG
>DASXQB010000044.1:0-18759 GCA_036493295.1 Polyangia bacterium
GGCTATGTCGCCGAGCCTTTGTTGATCGGCGCCAAGACCGGCGTGTCTTCGATGGCGATGCTGGTGTCGGCGTTTTTCTGGGCGTGGCTTTGGGGGCCGGTCGGATTGGTCTTGTCGACGCCGTTGACGGTGTGCCTGGCCGTTCTAGGCAAACACGTCCCACGCCTGTCGTATCTGGCCGTGTTGTTGGGCGACGACCCGGCCCTGGAGGACGAGCTGATCCTTTATCATCGGCTGTTGTCAGGCGACGAAGAAGAGGCCGAGGAAATTCTGACCAAACGATTCCGCGGCTCGTCGCGGGGCCAGGCCTTCGACGAGGTGGTCATCCCCGCGTTGCTGCTGGCCGGTCGCGATCGCGTGCGCCAGGAGATCAGCGAGGCCGATCATCAGTCGGTTCTGCGGACCATCCGCGTTTTGGTCGAGGTTCCCAAGACCGTGGCTGAGGTCGCCACGCCAGCGCTGCAGGCGCAACCAGACCAGGTGGTGAAGCCTCTGCGGGTCGTGGGCGTGTCGTCTCGCAGCGCCACGGACGAGACCATCTGGAGCATGCTGTCCCAGCTTTTCGATCCAGCGAAAGTCCAGGTCGAATCAGTGGGGTCGGCGTACCTGGCTTCCGAAACGCCGGCCGTCGATCAGAGCGCAGCGCCCGATCTGATGTGCGTTATCGCCATTCCGCCCGGCGGCTTGACCCAAGCACGCTATATCTGCCGACGCCTGCGAGCGAAGCTGCCCGCCACGCCCATCCTGGTGATTCGACCGGGCGTACAAGCGAACGCCAAAGAGAGCGCGCTGAAACTTATCGAGGACGGAGCCAGTCAGGTCTGTTTCACCCTGGTCGAGGCGCACAAGATGGCGGAGCGCTATCTGGTGCAGCGGCAGGTCGATGCGGCGTCGATCGATCCGTAGTTAGTAGGGACCTTGAGGCGTGCGCAGGCTGCGCGTGGGTTGGTCCTGTCACCGCGTGGACACCTTCCCAGCGGGTTGGCTCGTCGGGCTGGCGGGCGAGAGCCTAGATAAAGCGACCAGTGAATTTGTGGCTGCCGGCTGGCAATAAGAGCGACGGTCGTTAGTATCGAAACGGATCCGGAACAAATCCGGATCCGTCGTGCATTCCGGCGCGCAGCGGCCGGCTGCCAGACGAGGATCGAGCGGTTCCCGTGCGGCCGCTGGACTTGCTGAAGGGAAGGTCACGCTCGGAGACCGAACGAATCTTTTTCTGCTCACCTCGCCGCGGTCGCGTAAGAACCCGGTCCCCCGCCAGGCCAAACCCTAGGCGATCCTACGTCGCGCCACCAACCGGTACAGGCCCAGCAAAATCACCGCGCCCACAATCGAAGCGATGATCCCTGGCCCGGTATCGCCAGCGTGATAGATGCCGAGCGATCGGCCCAGAAACCCGGCCAGGACCGAGCCGGCGATGCCCAGCAACATGGTGATGAAGATGCCGCCCGGGTCTTTCCCTGGCATCAACGCCTTGGCGATGGCGCCCACGATCAGACCGACTATCAGCGAGAAAATGATGTGCATGGAACGGACTCCTTTTGTGCGTGAACAGACTTCACTGGTTGCCGGTCACCAACTAATAGGTTGTGGATCCCTTTTTCGCGATGACAATCTCTACCCGTCGATTGTTGGCGCGCCCTTCCGCGCTGGAATTCTCGGCGACCGGGCGATCCGGGCCCATTCCGCGGGCCTGGATTTTCTCCTGCGGAAATCCCCGGGAGATCAGATAGCGGCGGACTGACTCGGCCCGGCGCTGCGACAAATCCATGTTGGTCACCTGCGAGCCTCGAGAATCCGTATACCCTTCGACGGCCACGTTCTGTCCTTTGGCCACCAGCGCATCGGCGACCTGATCAAGGCGGACCAAAGAGGCTGGCAACAACGCCGCATCATTCGACCGAAACAGTACGCTTCCCGAAAGCGTGATGACCATGCCCCGCTCCTCGTCTTTGGCGGCTAGCTTGGCCAGCGCGTCGTTGGCGTTCTTGGCATTCTGATCGGAGATGGCCGCCTGTTGCGCCGAGTCCGCCGCTTTCTTGTCGGCTTCCTTGCGGGCCGCTCGTTCTTGGTCGGTTTGCTGGGCCTGCTGGGCGGTCTGGCGCTCGGATTCGCTCAGCTGCTCTCGGGTCTTGACCAAAGCGCCTTGCGTCTTCTTGGAGATCTCGCCCTGTTTGGCGACGAATTCGTCTTTTGCCGTCGCGATCTTCTTTTCCGCGATGGCGCTTTGGGCGTGGGCCTCGGCCAGTTGCGCGGTTCGTTCGGCGATATAGGACAGATCGATCGTTCGTTGCGCGTCGGTGTTCTGGCTGAAGCTCTGCTCGGCCTGATCAAGGGCCGCCCGGGCCTTGTGCAAATCGGCCGGCGTCATCTGGGCGGCGGGTCCAAGGCTGGCGCGGCTGTAAGCCGACCGGGCGTTGGTCAATTCGATGGGGGTGGTGGTGGCGCAAGCCGTGGCGAAAACCGCCAAAACAATTGGTAGTGCGCGCGTCTGCCAAGAGTTGGCGAAAATAGAATTCTTCATGATGGTCTCCTTGGAAAATGGTCGCGGTCGGCTATTGAATCGTTGTCTCTTTGAGATTTTTGACCTTGTTGATCGCCCCTTGGGCTTCGTTCTTCTCACTGTCGCTGCGGGCCAGGGCCAGGGCCAGTTCGGCATCGGCTTGCGCCCGCAGCAGCAAGCGATCGGCCTGCTCTTTGTCTTTCTTGTCGGTCAGCAGGCGGGCGTGCTCGAATTGCTCCTTGGCCAGCTGCAGGTACAAAGCGGCGTCAGGCGTGTGGGTCGCTCCGACCTCCTCGGCCGCTCGGATCGCTGCCGACGAGCTGTCGGCCGCGGGCGTTGCGGTGTTGGAGCTGGCGCAGGAGGCGCCAAAAAGAAAAATCACAGATGGTAACGCGAGTCGCAGAGTCATGATGTGCCTCCAAATGACGTGAGTGATCGGAACGAACTGAAAAGTCGCCGTGCCGGGTGCTAGAGGTACATGCGCGCACCCAGCGCGCCCTCTAGAAAGATCACCACCGGACTGACGGCCAAACTGGGCACCACCTCGACATAGGCTTCCAGCCATTTGAAAAGGTAGAGGTCCACGCCCAGAGGAATCCGTGCAGCGAGGCGGAACTCGTCGCTCTCCGCCTGGTAGTCCCAAAACCAAAGCCGCGCGCCGAAGCCAACATGAGCGCTGAATCGATCACCGGCGCTGCGTCCGGAGTGGAAAAGATAGTCGGCGTGAACGCTGGCCCGGCGATCGCAGACGTTCACCCGGTCGGTGCAGGCAAACCCACCCAGTCCGAAGCCGACGCCGAAATCCAGCGCCGAGGTCGGTCGCGTCCAGATCTTCAATGTCAACCCGGGGACAGAGCCGGCCGCCAGCCCGACGCCGACCGGGCGCTCGATTCCAACTTCCGACGCATTGGCCATCGCAACGGTTGGTATGGCGGCCAAAGACAGCACAGCGATCAGGGCCAAAATCGATGGTCTTTTCACATTTCCTCGTTGGCCGTGACCGTAAGGACAGATCCAAGTTGCGCAAGCGCGCGCCCCGATTCGGCGCCGCTTCAACCGAAAATCAAAGGCCCGTCAGGGAAACCACTACACCGCCAGCGGGAGCTTCCCCATGGGAACCGACCATCGAACACGTTATAGAAAGAGAGCCAAAAAAATGATCACACACACAATGACTTCAAATTTGAGAACTGACTTCGACTTAAAGAGCTGCATTCCAATGGCTCGCGCTGAGGAGATCCGTTGCGCCAGTGACTACGTCAGGACCAAGTCTCCGTTGCTGGCCGAACGCTTGATCACCGCCAACATGCGTTTGGTGGTCAAGATCGCCAGCGACTACCGGCGCGGAAATCACGACATGCGTGATCTGATCCAGGAAGGCAACCTGGGCCTCATGCACGCGGTGATGCGCTTCGATCCCGATCGAGGGGTCAAGCTGTGTTCCTACGCCGCATGGTGGATTCGCGCGTACATCTTGAAGTACGTGATGGACAACTGGCGGCTGGTCAAGACCGGGACCACCCAAGCCCAACGGAAGCTATTCTTCAGCCTCCACAAGCAACAAAGCCGATTGGAGCGATCGGGCATCGAACCAGATAGCAAACAGTTAGCGGTGGCGATGAACGTCAAAGAAAAGGACGTCGTGTCGATGCTGGAGCGGTTCGGCGCCAGTGAGAGTTCATTGGACGGGCCAAAGAACCCCGAAGAATCCAGCAACCGGGCACCGAGAGACTGGCTGGGCGCATCCCCGGCCCTGCAGCCCGACATCTTGGTCGAGACATCGGAGTTCATTCAAACAGCGCGCACGAAGATCGAAATCTTCGGCGACGGGCTGCAAGGCAGAGAGTTGGTGATCTTTCAGCAGCGATTCGTCAACGAGGATCCGCCCACCCTGGCTGATCTGTCCGTCGGTTTCGGCGTCTCCCGCGAGCGAACGCGGCAGCTTGAGGAACGATTGAAAGGGCGGCTGCGCGATTACCTGGAACACGAGATGGGCGATTCCATTGCCAGCGAATATCCGTCGCATCGGTCGGTTCCGTCGCGACTGTCGCGCGGAGCGTTTGATGGCCAGGCCATCACCGCGACGGCGTAAATCGTCGCGCTGGGTGCGAATCGGCCGACACGGCGCCCCGAAGCGAGGCATAGTGCGCTTCGGGGAGTCGTGGTGTGACTGAAGAATTGGTCAAGCAGGGCTGGTCAGCGCAACAGGTCGATTGCCGCCGCCTGTTCGAGGACAACCCCCAGCCGATGTGGGTTGTCGAAGCCGGGAGATTCCTGGACGTCAATCAGGCCGCGGTGGCTCAGTACGGATATTCGCGCGGCGAATTCCTGGCCTTGGCCCTGGATGAGCTGGACGTGGCCGATGCGCCAGCCGCGCCCGAAGCGCCCGAATTGGTGACCAGCCAGGGTCGAAAGCACCAGCGGAAAGACGGTTCAATCGTTGATGTCGAGATCGCTTCCTTCGCGATCACCTTCGCCGGAATGCCGGCCGTGCTGGTTTCTGTTCTTGATGTGACCTATCGGCGTCGGACCGAAGCCCAGGCGCGGTATCTCGATTTCTTGCTGGCCACCGTGACGGATGCGGTGGTGGTCAGCGACCAGGAATTCGTCTTGACTGGATGGAACGCGGCCGCCGAGTCGACCTATGGCAGGCGGGCGGCGGAGGTGCTGGGCCAGCCAGACGCGTTGGTGTTTCGCACCGACTTCGTCGGCGTCGAGCGCGCAGAAGCGATTCAGAGGCTGGTTGAAACCGGACGCTTCCATGGCCAGTTGACCCACCGTCGAAGAGATGGCAAGCGCGTCCACATCGAATCGCGAGCGGCGGCCTTGTTCGACAGCGCCGGCCAGCGAATCGGATATGTCAGCGTCAACCGCGACATCACCGATCGCCGGTACGCGGAAGAGACCATCCGCGCCTTGTTGAACGATGTCATCACGGCCCAGGAAGAAGAGCGGCGACGGATCGCGCGTGAACTGCACGACGAAACCGCCCAGACCCTGACATCGTTGTTGGTTGGCCTGCAAACTCTCGAACAGTCGACGGAGCTGGGGCGGGCGCAAAACGCCGCGGCGACCTTGCGGACGCTGGTGTCGGCGGCTCTGGAAGGCGTGCAGCGGATCGCACGCGGGCTGCGTCCCAGCGTCTTGGACGATCTCGGCCTTGAAGACGCGCTCGAACGTCTGGCCACCGAATTTGCTCGGGCCAACAAGTTCGTGGTGGACCTGCACGTGACCGGCCCGCGCTTGCCGCGCCTGCCCGAATCGTTGGAGCTGGCTCTCTATCGGGTGGCTCAAGAAGCCCTGACCAATGCCGCCAAGCACGCGTCGCCGGCCGCGGTCAGTGTGCTTGTTCATCGAAACGTCAACGCGATCCGATTGGTCGTCGAGGACGACGGTCGCGGCTTTGACGTCACCGAAGCCCAATCCGGCAAGCAGCTGGGCCTGCTGGGTATGCGCGAGCGCGCTCATCTGGTCGGCGGCTTGATGACCGTGGAGTCCTCGCCCGGGGCCGGCACCACCATCTGTGTGACTGTTCCGATGCCCAGGCCGGATTCGACGCCGGCCCCCACCAGGGTGTCGTGAAGACCCGCGTCTTCATCGCCGACGATCACGGTGTGTTAAGAGGCGGTCTGCGCGCTCTCATCAATGCCCAGGATGATCTGGAAGTGGTGGGCGAGGCCGCCAACGGCGCGGAAGCAGAAGCGGGAATCAAAGCCACCGAACCGGATGTGGCCCTGATGGACATCAGCATGCCGGGCGGAGGCGGATTGGCCGCCATCGCGGCGGTGAAACAAATCCGCCCAAAGACCCGAATTCTGGTCCTGACCGTGCACGACGAATTGGGTTACGTCCGCGCCGCCGCTGACGCCGGGGCCATCGGATATGTGGTCAAGAACGTCGTCGACACCGAACTATTGGCGGCCATTCGCGCGGTGGCGCAGGGACGGTCGTTCATGGACTCGTCGGTGAGCTTGGAGTCTCGACAGTCAATGCATACCAACGTTTCGGCTGCAATCGAGGGCCGAAAGGCCGGCCAACTGACCGAGCGAGAACGCGAAGTGATGGGGCGAGTCGCCGAAGGGTACACCAACTCGCAGATCGCTGAAGAATTGCGTCTGGGCGTCAAATCGGTGGAGACGTACCGGGCCAGAGTGATGCAGAAGTTGGGTCTCACCAGCCGGGCCGACCTGGTTCGGTTCGCGCTTGAGTGCGGTTTGCTGGCGCCGGGTAAGGCGGCACCATGACCGGGAGGAATCAACATGGCTGACGGCGATACAAAGAATCAAAACAATCAGCGCCCTTCCGGCGGGCCGCCGTCACCCGCGCCTTCACGACAGATGTTGTTTCTGCTGCCGCTGATGCTGGCGGCGATGTGGTTCTGGAAAACCAACAGCGAGGAGGCCGCTCAGCCGCCGGTCGCCTACTCGCAGCTATTCAAATGGATCGACGAGGGAAAAATCGCGACGGTCGTCTTCGACGGCGAATTCGTGGACGCCACGTTGAAAGCGCCCGAGACACTGAACAATCGATCGATAAAAGAGCTGCGCACCAACGTCCTTCCCAGCGACGCGGCACTGTTGCCTTTGTTGCACCAGAAGGGCGTGCAGATCTCCGTCAAGAGCCAGAAGCAACCGTTCTTGGTACAGATGCTGGTCACGTTGTTGCCCTGGGCGCTGATCATCGGCGCCTGGATGTGGATGTCTCGCCGCGCCCAAGGAATGCTGGGGGCCGGCGGTCCCTTGGGCGGCCTGATCAAGAATCGCAGTCGGCAGTTCGACAAGGCGACCTCGGTGAACGTGACGTTCGACGACATCGCCGGCTTGAAGGCAGCCAAGTCCGACCTGCAGGAGATCGTGCAGTTTCTCAAGGAGCCGGAGCGCTTTCGCCGGCTGGGCGGCAAGGTCCCGCGCGGCGTTCTTCTGGCGGGCCCGCCGGGCACCGGCAAGACGTTGCTGGCGCGGGCGGTGGCCGGGGAATCCGGCGTGCCGTTCTTTTCGATCAGCGCCTCCGAGTTCATCGAGATGTTCGTCGGTCTGGGCGCGGCTCGCGTGCGCGATCTGTTCCGCGAGGCCAAGAAAAGCGCGCCCACCATCGTCTTCATCGACGAGATCGACGCCGTGGGGCGCGCCCGTGGCGCCGGCCTGGGCGGTGGCAACGACGAGCGTGAACAGACCTTGAATCAATTGCTGTCCGAGATGGATGGCTTCGAGCGAACCGATCTGGTGGTGGTCATCGCCGCGACCAACCGCCCCGATGTTCTGGACCCGGCGTTGCTGCGGCCGGGACGGTTTGATCGCCGCATCCTGGTGGACCGGCCCGAATTGGCCGCCCGGCGGGCCATCCTGGGCGTGCACGCCAAGGGAAAGCCGCTGGCGCCCGACGTGGATCTGCAGGTCATCGCCGAGAACACGCCCGGATTTTCGGGCGCGGACCTGGCCAATCTGGTCAACGAAGCGGCGCTGTCAGCGACGCGAAAAGGACGGGACAGCATCGGCGCCGATGATTTTGCCGAGGCCTTTGACAAGATCGTTCTCGGCGATCTGCGCGAGGCCAAACTGGACCCCAAGGAGAAAAAACGAGTCGCCGTGCACGAAGGCGGACATGCCGTGGTGGCGCGATTCTCCCTGGATGCAGAGCCCTTGCACCGGGTGACGATCATCCCGCGCGGCATGGCCCTGGGCGCCACCCAACAAAGCCCCGGCGCCGATCGTCACCTGATGGCGCAGGCCGAACTGGAATCGCGCCTTCGTGTTTTGATGGGCGGCTATGCCGCCGAGCGATTGGTCTTGAACAGCATCTCGACCGGGGCTGAAAACGACCTGAAAGAAGCGACGCGCCTGGCTTCACACATGGTCGCCCACTATGGAATGAGCGAGCGGCTAGGTCCGGTCTATTACGACCATGAAGAAGAACACCCTTTCCTTGGTCAACGGATGGGAACGGCTGGCGGCACCAGCTCGTCGACCATCACCGCCATCGAGGAAGAGGCCCGCCGCATCTTGGGCAAGGCCCTGGAAGAGGCGACTAAGATGATCAGCGAACGTCGTGCCGATCTGGACCGATTGGTCGCCGCGTTGCTGGAGCACGAGACGCTGGAGCGCGATGAATTGACCACGATTCTCGGCGCGGTCCCCTCGCCGGTAGTGCTGTCATCGTGATCGGGCCGCTCTCACCGTGACATGAAGCGGCCCCATCCGTCGCGAACCTTCGTTTCAACGATGGAGATGCCCCGTCGCAGCTCGACCGGGTACATGATGCGCGCCGCGATGATGCCGCTTGCAAACAGCGTCAGCAACGTCAGCACCGCTACTCGCAACACTTTCCGCGGGCCTGACCAATGGAGTGGGATTTGCAAGGTCCCGGTGGGCTCGCTCTTGACCAGCGGCGCTGGTGCCGTCACCGCTTGCGACTGCGGGGCCACCGTGGCCAGCGCACCGCTGCGATCCAGCGCTCCGGTCAGCGCCTCGGCGAAATCCAGGACCGAGGGATAGCGATCGTCGCGCTGTCTGGCCATCCCTTTGCGCAGGATCTGCTCGACCTCGGACGCCGGCCAAAGAACGTACGCCGCCATCGATTCGGGTTCGCCGTAGATAATCGCCGACAACGTTGCCATCGGCGTGTCGCCTTTGAACGGAGGGCGGCGGGCCAGCAGCGTCTGGGCCAACACGGCCAGCGCAAACTGGTCGCTGCGCGCGTCGATTTCCTCCCGCCGACCCAGGGCCTGCTCCGGTGACATGAACTCGGGCGTCCCCATCACCTGGTTGTCGATGGTGATCGCGGGCGAGGAATCGGAGATGGAAATTCCAAAGTCGATGACCTTCACCACCGACGCCTGGCCTGACAGCCCCATCAACAAGACATTCTCCGGTTTGAGATCGCGGTGTACCACGCCAGCCGCGTGGGCCGCGTGCAGCCCGCTGGCTATCTGTTGCACGATGGCGAGCACCTCACCGGGCGCGAGAATCCGCCCACCGCGCAGCTCGCTGCCCAGATCGGGACCATCAACCAGCTCCATGACCAAGTACGGTCCTTCGGGAGCGACGTTGAAATCGATCACCTGCACCACGTTGGGGTGGTGGATGCCCGCCATGATCTCGGCTTCCCGTTTGAAACGCGCCATCGCCTCGGGTTTGGACGCCAGATCGGCCTGCAGCGCTTTGATGGCGAAATTTCCCGGCAGACGGGCGTGCGCGGCCAGAAAAACGTCGCCCATCCCTCCCCGGCCCAGCGGCCGGACGATGCGGTACGTGCCGTTCAGAACCGTGTCTGGCTTGAACACCGCCCGGTGCACGGGCGCTCTAACGGCGCCGCCATTCACCGTGATGCCAGTCATAATGGTCGTCGTGGTGCTCCCAGGTTCCGCCGTGCCATTCCCAGCCCAGTCGTTCTCGCTCGTAGTGGCCGGGCGCCCAAACATATTGGCGGGTCCGCCAGCCATAGTGACCTCCGACCCAGACGTATCCGCCGCGTGGACGGAACACTTCCTCACGCGCTGCCGGTGGCTCGTCGTGAGGGCCGCCGCGATGAAAACGCGCTTGGGCGAACGAAGGGATGAAGGACAGTTCCAGAATCAGAAAGACAGTGGATATTCGCATCGTGGGCACAATCTAGGGACGAAGGCCCGGAAGGTAAGGCGCCAGGTCGTAAGATAGAAGCGCGTCAGACCCGCCGGTGCGCCCGCTAGCGAGTGGCCTGGAACGCGGCCGTCATTTCGCCCAGGTGGGCCCCGACCGACGCCAGCGCCGCATACAGGCTGGCTTCTTGGTAAGGGAGCTGGTTCCTCTGGCAGAACGCGCGCACGAAGGGGCGCATCGCTCGGTAACGGTGGCGCGGCACGCGCGGGAAAAGATGGTGCTCGATCTGAGAGTTGAGGCCGCCGTAATAGAAATCCAAAATGGGCGGGTTGGTGATGTTGCGACTGGTGGTGATCTGCTGCTCGAGATAGCTGATGCTGTCGCCGGTCTGAAGGCGTCGCATTCCGATGTGATTGGGAATGAACACGGAAGCGGTCATCAACGACGACAGGCAGGACATGGCCAGATACGCCGAAATGGCCGGCAGCCATCCAAAGACCAGCCCGGGCACGATCAGCAGGACGATCCAATGCAGCGGAATCAGGAACCGATCGATTTTGGTCTGTTCCGGTTGCTGAAAGAGATCGCGAATTCCGTCATAACGAAGCGAAACCCAATAAAACGACGCCAGCGGCCAGAAGGCCCATTTCTGAACGCGGAGGAAAGTCCGGCCCATCTGCGAATGCCAGTTGTCCGAATTCGGATAGACGGAGAACAGCACGCCAAATTGCATGTCCGGGTCGCCGTCGATCTCCTGGCAATGAATGTGGTGCTGGTTGTGGCGTGAGCGCCAATAACCGAAGCTCATTCCGCACAAGAAGGTCATGCTGAACTGGCCCCACACGTCGTTCACCCAGCGTTTTTTCGACAGGGCATAGTGGCCAGCGTCGTGTCCGACGAATCCCATCGTCAGGATGGCCACCGAGCAAAGCGGGACCACCAGCAACCACGCCAGACCAAACGGCAGGACGACCAGCGCCAGGTACGAGGCAAGGAACAGGGGGATCCACAGCAGAAGCTGCGCGATCCAGACGCGAGACGGGTTGAAGAGCCCCTGCGCCTGTAGCTCAGCATGCAGCTCCTGCAGAGACGTCTGATGATTCAAAACCTGAGCGTGGGCCGGTTGCACGAGACCCTTTCTTTGGAGAATTCTCCAAGTTGATTCGGCGGCAGCGCGGGATCTCTGTGATTGGACAAAGTCCGGCGGCTGACCGAAGAAACCTGCTTGCATCGTAACCCAAGCGGTTGAGCAGCGGGGGGAAATACTGAGGGGTCGGCCTTGGGGTATCGCAGTATTGCTTAGGAACCAGGAAGGAGGACACGACCGGAACGCGGAAGGAGTGGCTGGCGCGGCTCGCGCTGCTGGAGGCAGAGAAGGAAACTCACCCGGCGCAGCGCCGTGGAGGGCGCGTCGCCTTGCTTGCTGCCGGCAGACACCGGAGCCGGGCCGCCCGCTACCCGCTGACGCCGGCACCGCCTGGCGGCACGGCCTGCGCCTGGGTCTACAATGCAGCACCTGCTGCGTCGGTCGGATGGCGATCCTGCTGGTCATCGGCGTCATGGACCTTCGCGCGCTGGCCTCGTGGCCGCCGCCGTCACCGTCGAACGCCTCGCCCCCGCCGGCGCGCGCGTCGCGCGAACCACTGGAGCCGTCGTCGTCGGGGCAGGGGTGGTTTGGATCGCACGCGCGGCGGGGATCGCATGAGGCATGATAAGCAACGGACATGAAAGTCTTCATCACCGGCGCCAGCAGCGGACTTGGAAAGGGTCTGGCTCAGCATTACGCGCGGGCTGGCGCGATCATCGGACTTTGCGCGCGCCGTGAAGCCTTGCTGGAAGAGCTGGCGCGCACCGTCGAGGCCGCGGGAGCGCGGGCGATTGTCTACGCCGTCGACGTGAGCGACACGGCGCAGATGCAAAAAGCAGCCGTGGCGTTCGCGGCAGCCGCCGGGGGCATCGATCTGGTGATCGCCAACGCCGGCATCGGCATCCCCAGCGAAACGCTGGCCGGAAAATCGGAGCCGATCGCGAAGTTGATGCGGGTGAATGTCATCGGGGTGACCAACACGATCGTACCGTTCGTGCCGATCATGGTGCAGCAAGGCTCGGGGACCCTGGTGGCCGTCAGTTCCGCGGCGGGGCACCGGGGATTGCCCGGGCGTACGGCTTACTCGGCCTCAAAGGCCGCGGTGATCACGTTCATGGACGCTCTCCGCCTCGATCTGCACGGCACGAACGTGCACGCGATGACCCTGTGTCCGGGGTTCGTGCACACGCCTCTCACGACGTCGCTGCCAGGCAAGCTCCCATTCGTGATCACCTGCGACGAAGCGGTCAAGCAGATGACCGGCGCCATCGACCGACGGGCAAAGACCTTCACGTTTCCGTGGCAGATGCGAATCATGAGCGCGCTCATGAAGCGGGCTCCCGAAGCGATCCTGCGACGGATGTCTCCCCCAGGCCGGACGACGGCGCCAGAATAAGAACGATCAGTCGATCGGGTAACCGCGCCACAACCACTTCATCGCTTCGACGATGGTCTGGCGTTGCACGCGATCGTCGTTGTGATTGGCGCCGTTGGCGTGGTCGTAATGATAGTGATACCCGCGCAGTTTGAGCGCCGCCGCCGTTCGTTGGTTGGCGAGATCAAAGTTGCGGTAGCTGCTGGGCGAGCCGCCCGCGCCGAGATCGTTTTGCGACGATTGGTGCCAGATGCGAATCGGTTTGTTGATCGTGGTGTTCCAGGCGCAGCCGGCCACGGCTTCGCACTTGGCCTGCGACAGGGGCGTGTCGCACGCACCGGGGGTGCTGTCGCCGATAAAGCCGGTGGTCGGCTCGCAGTCGGCGACCACCAGGCCGTTCGGCGCCGTCGCGCTGTAAGGATCGATGTCGTGATAGATCCAGCAGCCGTGCGGGAACGGCGAGTTGGCCGGCACCTGCGTCACCAGCGTCGGCGAAAACCCGATCATCAGGCGGAACAGATCCGGGTGCCACCAGATCATCGAGAACGCTGCCGCCCCGCCCGAGCTGCCGCCCAGCGTGGCGTGACCGTTCGGATCGTCGGTGATCTTGAGGTCGATGTTCAGCTTGGTCTTCGCCTGCGCGATCGCCGCCGGCACCACCTCTTTGATCACGAACTCGGCGTACAAACCGGAGACGGTGTCGTACTCCAGGCCGCGCTCGTTCCCCACCGAATCGCCGCCGCCGTTGGCGATGTACATCGACACGATCACCGGTACCTGCTTCATGGCGATCAGGTTGTCGATGACCGCCGGCAAATAACCGCTTTCCTGCGCATCCTGCGTGACGAGCAGCGCCGCCGGCTTGGCCGGATCGTACTGCATCGGCACGCTGACAGAGATCGACCGATTGGTGACCGCGTTCTGCTGGCCCGCGCCGGTGTAGTACTTGCTTTGCGCCAGCGGCATGGTGAAGTTGAAAGATCGACTCGCCGGCACGCCCGCCCCGCGCGTGGTCAAGGGATCGGAGGTGAACGTCGGCCCGATGATCCGATCGCCATCGCCGTCGCTGGTGACCATGGGCATGCCACCACCCATTCCGGTGATGACGGGGGCGTCGCTGCCCGCGTCGACCGCGGCGCCGCCGGTGCCTGTCGCGCCACCCGTGCTGTTGTCGCTGCCGCCGGTGCCGGCGTCGACCATGCTTCCACCGCTGCCGGTGGGCGCCGTCGATCCGCCAGTTCCGCTGCCACCGCTCCCCCCATTCACGCCGCCGGGTTCACTGCTGGCACTGCACCCCAAAACCAGCAGACAAGCGCCTGCGAACAATGCGCCACGCGCAAACGAGCGAGTCATGAGAACCTCCAAGAGCTCGAGCTCTGAGATTCACAATGGTCGAACCAGCGGCTGTTCGTCAAAGGTAAATCGATGGGGTCGGCCGTATTGCGCCATCGCGAAATCGATCAAACTGAATCACGTTGTTAACCAGGCCTGACAGTCCGCGGAAAATCACGGCTTTTCCCGCCGGCCGGGCCGATTGGACGCCGAACCCGCCTGACAGCTTGGCGGGCGCGAAACCAACTGCGATCAGGTGGGAAGGTTGAGGTCCGTGCTTATGGTGACAGCGTGACTCTGCAAGACATTCTCAGCGCGGCGGGCCAGCTGGACACAGAAATCACCGCTTTGTCCCCTGAGGCTGTTGAACTGGCCACCGTGGTGGTCCGGATCGAAGAGCTTCAGCGCGAATTGGCGCGCATTCGCGCCGCGCAGGGCCCGCTGATTCCCGACCAGGAGCGCGATTCCAGCGTCAGTGAAACCAGCGCCCGGGGTCTGGAACAGGTGCTTGAGAACTTGCTGGCGGCGGCGAACTCCAAACGGGAGTCATCGTGAACCAACATGACGGCGGCGAAGACATTCGGTCGGACGTCGGAGGTGCTTCTGCTGGCGGCGGCCGTGTTTCTGCCGTCGGTGGCCGAAGGGCGCAGCATCTTGCGCCCGCCACCGTCAACTGATCCATCGCGCGCCGATTGGTCCGCGGTGGTCGCGCCCAGCGTTGGCCCGGCGCGCGTCGTCGGTGGCGCTGGCGGCGCGTGCATCGCCGGCGCCGTGCCGCTGCCGCTGGACGGTCCAGGCTACGCGGTGGTGGACATGCAGCGCCGCCGTTATTTCGGTCACCCGCGCCTGGTGTCCTTCGTCCGCGCGCTGGGCGCCGCTTTGGAAAACGCGAAAGGCGGGACGATGTTGGTCGGCGATCTGGCGCAGCCTCGCGGCGGCCCGATGTCGTCTGGACATGTCAGCCACCAGGGCGGACTGGACGTGGATCTCTCGTATCAATTTGATCGGCCGGGCCTGTCTCCATCGGAACGCGACCTGATCGCCAAAGTGTCGGTCGTCGATCCGGCCACCGATCTGACGCTGCCCAACCTGTGGGGAGCGCGCCAGGTGGCGTTGGTGCGGCTGGCCGCCAGCGACCCGCGGGTGGCGCGCGTTTTCGTCGCGGCGGCGGTCAAGCGCGAGCTCTGCCGGCAAGCCAGCACGGTCGATCAACGCCGCTGGTTACATCGGGTTCGTCCCTGGCCCGGTCACGAGGACCACTTGCACGTCCGCCTTCATTGTCCGGTTGATTCACCGGCGTGCGTGGAACAACCGCCGCCCCCCGCGGACGATGGTTGCGATCGCGCCACCTTGATGGCGGCGCTGGCCCGCGATCGCGCCGAGCGCCTGCGCCCGCTGCCCCGACCCAATCGCCATCTGCCGCCCGCATGCGCCGCCGTGTTTCAGGAGCCGGCCGAAGCGCCTCGCCCACCTGCCCCCACCGCCGGGCGATGATTACCATCGCTTCGTGCATGGATGTGCCGATCGCCGGAGCGCCCTTACGCTGATTGTGGCGGCCAGTTCGCTCGCCACTTTTTCCGCGCCCGCCGCCGAGCGGGAACCCGAGGCGGCGCACCCCAATCAGCCGGGCCAGGCAATTCGCCTGGGCAACCGCACCACCGCCATCGCGTATCAACGCCAGTATCACAATGAGGCTCTCAAGGCCTGGCGGCAGCGCGCGCCGCAGGTTCGCCTGACCAAGATCCGATCGTCGGCGGATGGTCAGCTGCAATCAGTCCTGTGGTACGCGCCCAAAGTCACCGGTCCGAAGCCGCTGTTGGTCGTTCTGCACAGCTGGAGCGCCGACTTCACGCAGAACCTGGACATTCCTTACGCCGAATTCGCCCTCGCCAATGGCTGGGCGATGATTCACCCCGATTTTCGGGGCGGCAACCGACGACCAGAGGCCACCGCATCGGACCTGGCCAATCAGGATGTCCTCGACGCGGTCACCTTCGCCCGCCACCACACCACCGTCGACGACGATCGCATCTATCTGGTCGGCTACTCGGGCGGAGCGATGGAGTCGTTGGTGCTGGCCGGCAAGCATCCCGAGCTGTGGGCCGGCGTGGCCGCCTGGGGCGGTATCTATGACGTGGCCGGCTGGTACCACGAGGACCACGGCCGCGACGTGCACTATCGCGGCGAGATCGCGGCGTCGTGTGGCGGCGTTCCCGATCCGGGCTCGCCCGCGGAAACTGAATGCCGTAAACGCAGCCCGATGTCTTTCCTGGCCCAGGCAGCCGGGCGCGTTCCGATCTTGATAGGCCACGGCCTGGGCGATTACACCGTGCGCCCGCACCACGCGCTGTCGTCGTACAACGCCCTGGCTGACCCGCACGATCGTATCGAAGGCGGCGACGCGAAGTCCATCGAGCAACGTCGGCGGATCCCGGCGGCTCTGGCCGCGTCGTCGTCCGCGGCCCCGTTCGACGAATTATTTCAGCAGGCAGGCGCGCCGCTGCGCCTGGCCCGCCATTCGCGATCGGTGACGCTGTTTCTGTACGAGGGGAACCACGACATGGTTTACAACGTCGCCCTCCGCTGGCTGAGCGAACAGCGACGGTCGCCTCCCGAGCAGGCCCACGCCGAAACGCCGTCCACCCATGCGCAGGCTACAGCTTCACATGGGCGACGTGTCTTTCGTCGTTATCAGAATCCGGCCTCGTCCCTTTGACATAAGCCTTGGCGCTCTCAAACCAATAGCGCAGGCCTTCCGCGCCGGTCATGTCCCAGTACGACGCCTCCGTTGGCTCGACCACCACGATGCACAGCGACGGATCGTCCTTGCCCTGAGGAAACCAAACCTTCCACGACTCCGACCACAGTCGATCGATCAACGGACGTTCAGTCTCGATATGGGCCCGGCCGGTAACGGAGACAAATCGATATTTGTCCTGCATCGACACGTTGACTTGCGTGTCGGCCTGGAGATCGTTCACCTTGCCCGAGTCAACGGCGGTGGCGAAGTAGAGCGCGCCGTCACCCCGATTGTCGGCGATGGCCAGCGGTCGCGACCGCAGTCCACCCTCGCTGGTTCGGGTCACCAGCATCGCCGTGTGGAAATCGGCGATCAGATCTTCCAGCCGCTGGCGCTTTTCGGATTCCGCGATGGTTGTCGTCATGAACCAATCTTGGTGACCAATCGCCGAACGCCAAGAGTCTTCCTTCACGCCGCGACGGACCTAGGTTTCTTTCAGTCCCATGACACACGAGCCGGCAAAGTGACCAGGGGTGAACGGGCGATCATCTTCGACGTCGATGGAACCTTGGTGGACAGCAACGACGCCCATGCCTTGGCATGGACGGAGGCGCTGGCCGCGTTCGGCGTCACCAGTGACGTCACGGCGGTGCGCCGGTCGATTGGAATGGGCGGCGACAAACTGCTGGCGAAGGTCGCCGGCTTGTCCGCGGACAGCGACCTCGGGCGTCGTATCGTGGACCGCCGCACGCAACGCTTTCGCGAGACCCTCCTGAAGAAGGTTCAAGCGTTTCCCGGCACACGGGCGCTGTTTCGGACTCTGGTCGAAGACGGCGTCAAGATCGGGATCGCCAGCTCGGCCCCGGCCGACGAATTGGGGTCGTTGCTGAAGATCGCCGAGGTCTCGGATCTGATCGATCAACGCTCGTCTTCGGATGACGTCAAATCGTCCAAGCCCGATCCGGACGTGGTCAAGGCGGCCCTGCATCGATTACACGCCCGGCCAGAAGACGCCATCATGGTGGGCGACACTCCCTATGATGTCGAAGCAGCGAAGCGAGCCGGCGTCAGGTCGATCGCTTTCCGCTGCGGCGGCTGGGGCGACAGCGATCTGGCCGGAACGATCGCCATCTATGACGGCCCGGAAAATATGTTGGCCCACTATCGACGACGGACCTGGCAATGACCGCCGGTCACCAGCAACCACCGCGATCTTGCACGGCGGCCGCGACCGCGCGGACCACGTCGCGTCGAGGGCAATGTGTCGGCGGGTTGGCAGTGCTTTGCCAGGACGCGCGCCAGCACTTTCGCGTCGATCGGTTTGTACAACACGCCGCCGTCAACCGCGGCGCTTGAAATATTGGATCGCGCGTTCGTGCGTTTCGGCCGCGGCGCGCGTCTTGAACGTGCCCAGGTTTCGTCGCCGGCCGGTCTGGGGATTGGCTTTCCTGGAATAGAGCCGATAACCACCGGTGCGCAGTTTTCGAATCATGACAAGGCCTCCGATGATGATGTAAGGCGTCCGCCCGTGATCGAAAGGCCCGCGGCCGGGGCCTTGTTCCGACGGAGATTCGGTCGCATGCGAGAGGCATGGCGAGACGAGACAGCGAGCGACTACGGCGGGCGGCGTGGGAAAGCGCGGCGCAGGCCTGCCGGCAGTGCCAGCGCTGTCCGCTTTATAGGAAGGCCACACAATCGGTGTGGGGCGAAGGTCCGTTCTCGGCGACGATCATGCTGGTGGGCGAGCAGCCGGGCGACAAGGAAGATCGCCAGGGCCGCCCGTTCGTCGGGCCGGCGGGCGCGCTGTTGCACACGATCCTTGCCGAGCTGGATCTGGGCACGGGCGTTTACATCACGAACGCGGTCAAGCACTTCAGCTTCGTCGAGCGCGGCAAGGCCCGGCTGCACAAGAAACCGGAACGCAGCGAGGTGGTGGCGTGCCGGCCATGGTTATTCCGGGAAGTCGAGCTGATACGCCCGCAGGTGGTGGTGGCGCTGGGCGCGACGGCGGCCTTCTCTCTGTTCGGCGCGGCGGTGACGGTGATGGGCGATCGCGGCCGCCCGCTGGCGCTGCCGGCGACGGAGCTGGGAAAACTCACCGGCGCCGGTCTGGTGACGTTTCACCCTTCGGCGATCCTGCGCGCGCCC
>DASXQB010000045.1:0-5230 GCA_036493295.1 Polyangia bacterium
AAAGAGCGCTCCTCGTCAGAGGAGCGCAAACGCGCGAAAGCCGCCCTCCAATCCGGTTGCTGGCCTTCGCCCCGCGCGTAACGGGATCACCTTGCGGTTGCGTCTGGCAGGCCGGCCGGATTAAGTAAGCACCTTACCGTGCTCACAGAACGACTTCGGAAAGTCCCCCCGTGGGGCTGGGCGGTGCTGTTCGCGGTCGCGCTTTGCCTGCCGCGGCTGGGGTCGTTCGGCTTTTGGGATCCCTGGGAGCTGAAGATCGCCGACCAGGCGCGCGAGATCGCCGACAGCGGTCACCTGTTCGACGCCACGGTGGGCGGACGTTACCCGGGTGGCAAGGGCCTGATGTTTTTCCTGGCCGCGCTGGGGATCAAGATCTTCGGCGCCGGCGAGTTCGGCGCGCGCATCTTCAATACCCTGTGCGCGCTCGGCTGTCTGCTGGCGGTGTACTGGGCGGCGGCCGGGATGTTCCGTCGCCGCGCCGCCGTCCTGGCTGTGCTGGCGCTCGGCACCATGACCATCTTCACGCTGGAGGCGCGGCAGCTCACCTCCGACGCGCCCGAGATGGCCGGCCTGGCGCTGGCCGTCGGCGGTCTCGCCCGCTATGCCTGGCCAGCGTCGGGCAAACGGCGGATCGCCGATCTTTTGATCGGCTGCGCCGGGATGGGCATCGGGTACCTGGCCACCGGCGCGCTGCTGGGTGTGGTGCTGCCGGGCCTGTCGCTGCTGGCGGCGCTGATCGTCAGCTACGGATTGGTCGCCTCCGACGCCAAGGTCGACGACGGCACCGGCGATCTGGCCGCGCCCGGCACCGGCCCGGATATTCCCGCCGGCAGCCGCCTCGGCGAAAGCGCGCTGCGCCCAAAGAGCCGCGCGGCCATTCCGCTGATCGCTCTGGGCGTCCTGTGCGTCGCGCTGATGGTGGCGGCGATGACCAACATCGTGGCGGGAAAATTTTCGCCGCTGCTGGGCGGCGTTGCCCAGGGCGGCGTGCCCTCGCACAACTTTGAATATCTGGTGCGGCAGCTCGGCTTCGGCCTGTTTCCCTGGAGCGCGGTGGTGGTATTCGCCCTGGCCCGGCCGCTGATTCGACTCGACGAATCCGAAGGGGTGCAGACCAACACGCGGTTGGCGTTCGGTCAGCTGTACATTCTTTTCGTCGCCGGCCTGGGGTTCGCGCTGTCGACGTATCTGGTGCTGGTGCTGGGCGATGGCCGCTATGTCGCGCTGCCGGCGCTGGGGCTGGCGGTGGGCGTGTTTCTCGACGAGGCGCTGGAAGGCAACCGCCTGGAACCGGTTGCCGGTCTGCTGATGGCCACTGGCACCATGGTGGTGGCGCGCGATTTCTTCATCACGCCCGAAGAATTGGTGTCGGTGCACCTGCTGGACAAGGTGAAGTGGCCGGCGGTCATCTCCATCGAACACCTGATCCTGGGCATGGGGTTTCTGGTGGCGATGGGTGTGTACACGGGCCTGGCGGCCCGCGGGCGCGCCGTCGGTCGGGTGGCCCCGCGCGATCTGACCAACGCCCGCAACTGGCAACGCAAGCTCGAACCGGTGATCCTCGCCGCCGGTCGCTGGGGCTTGCAGGCGGCCATCGGCTGCGCGCTGGTGTTCTCGTTCTTCGTGGCCGACGTGCTGGTGCCGCACCTGTCGACGCACTTTTCGTTCAAGCCGGTGCTCGAGTCGTACGCCAGGTACGCCAAGGCGGGCGAGAAGATCGGCAAGTACCACATCGAAGGCCACGGCGCCGGCTTCTACGGCCACGAAAAGATGGTGGAGATCCCGTCGCAGGATCGACTGGTGGATTTCCTGCGCGACGGCAACCGCGTTTTTGCCCTGGTGTCAGCCGACGATCTGGCGGCGCTGGACAATGCGCTCAAGACGGCAAAGATCGACTATGCGGTCGTCGACGCCGAATCGACACGCTTCCTGCTGCTGTCGAACCGACTTTCACCGGGCGAGACCGACCAGAACCCGCTGCGCACCAATGTCTGGATGTCGCCCAATCCGCCGCCCCCCGGCACCAATACCTGGCAGCCCGACGAGAAGCCGCCGTGGCAGTGGCGCGTGCCGGTCTTCGCCACCTTCGGCGACGCCATCGATTTGATCGGCGCCGACTTCCCGCCGACCATGCGACGGCCAGGGAAGATCGCGCTCGAGCTGACCTTCCGGGTGAAGGGTCACCCGCCCGGCAGCTACAAGATCTTCGTCCACTTCGACGGGCCGGCGGCGCCGCGGGTCCTGGGCGATCATGATCCGCTGAACCACGCCTTCCCCACCAATTACTGGCTGCCGGGCGAATACGTGCGCGATCACTTTGACGTGGACGTTCCGCTGATGACCACCCCGGCCGGCACGTACACCCTTTTCATGGGCTTCTGGCCGGGCGGCGAAGGCAAGCGCCTGAAGGTCACCAAAGGTCAAAACGACGGCGGCGATCGCGTTCGCCTGGGCACCATCGAGATCAAATAGTCACCGTTTCCGACGAGGCGCGCCGTCAATGTTCTTGAGACGGCAACCGATCTGGGCTAAACCCGATCGCGCCGCGTGAGCGCATGACGACACGCAGAGGAAAAGACCGCCGGCGCCGCGAGGTGAACGTGCCTGCCGACAGACGGCGGCCGGGCGCCGATCGCCGCATTCACACGCGCGTCGCCGTCGACATCGAGGTCGACTACAAGAGCGCGGACAATTTCCTGTTCGCGTACATCACGGACATCAGCGCGATGGGCATCTTCATCCGCACCAACGCGCCCGAGCCGCCCGGCACCCGCTTGAACTTGCAGTTCACCCCGCCCGGCGGCCAGCCGTTGAACCTGGAAGGCCGCGTGATGTGGGTGAACCCGTTCCGCCCCGGCAGCTATGACAACATCAACCCGGGCATGGGCGTGCAGTTCGTCGACCTCAGCGTGCAGCAGCGCGAGGAGATCGTGAACCTGGTCCGAACCTTCGCTTACCTCAGCGACGACGAAGAGCCCAAGGGAAATAGTTAGCGCGCTGGGTCTCGTCAGTAGGCTGGTGAAAATTGGACGGCGGTGTTGGGGGTGCGACGGGCGGGTTTGCGCACGGTGAAGGCGGTGCGGGCGAAGGGTTGAACGAGTGAGCGGCAGAAGCGGGACAGCGGACGCGACTCCAGCTCGAGGCCCATGCCGCGAAACAGCCAGCGCCATTCGGCGCGGGTGAGAAAGCCGAACGGCGCGTCGCTGGCGATCTTGCGCCGGTAAGCGTCGCCATGGCGGCGGCTGACGAACCGATCGAAGGCCGTGGCCGGGGTGTCCTCGAGGACGAACAGCTTCACGCGGGCCACGCGCAATGCCTCGCGAATGAGGCCGATCTTCAATTCGTCGGGCACGTGGTGCAGCACGAAATTGAGCATCACCAGATCAAAGCGATCGTCGGGAAACGGCAGCGTGCGCCCGTCGTACTGCCGAAAACCGCTGCTCTTATCGCGCCGCAGATCGACGATGTCGACGCCGAAGACCTCGCCCGTGCCGCGCGCCCTCAGGGTGTCGGTGACGTACCCTTCACCGCACCCGACGTCCAGCACCGACGTCCCCGGCGAAAGGTGCGGTGTCACCAGCGAAACCG
Source organism: Polyangia bacterium (assembly GCA_036493295.1). Taxonomy (GTDB): domain Bacteria; phylum Myxococcota_A; class Polyangia; order Fen-1088; family Fen-1088; genus DATKEU01. The sequence goes on from DASXQB010000045.1 coordinate 3,589, forward strand.
TGTGCCGGGTCTCTTTGCGAACCGTCTCCGAGTGGTAGTGAATGTCCATGACGGCTTGCAATTGCAAAGACCGATCCCACCACTGCCACGCCTCGGCGGTTCAACGACCGCGATCACCCCAGCGCCAGCGCGGCGGCTCGCCCTTGGCGTAGCAGATGGCAAGCAGAGTGCCGGCCGTGATGACGATGAAGACGACGAGGGGAAGCGGGCGCTCGGCCAATCGCACGGAGCCGACGGTCAAAATCACCATCCACACGACAAGCACAACCCACCCTTGCCAGGCCGTCGGCGGTCCCCAACCCCAGCCATAGCGCTTGGCGGGAAACCAGTACTTCGGCGGCGAGCGTTCGGATGGGTCGGCCATGGGCGTCCTCCGTGTCGTACATGATACCCGAGCGGCGGACCGACGACCGGCCACCGCGAAATGCGGCTGGAACCGTCGCCCTGGTCCGCTAGACTGTCCGCCCTTGAGCCCGCGCGGAAAAGACCTGGAGGCGAACCGATCCTTGCGCAAGCCCGCCGACGAGCCCGATTTCATCGTCGTGCGCGGCGCCCGCGAGCACAACCTGTCTATTGATCAACTGCGCATCCCCAAGCGCGAGCTGGTGGTCTTCACCGGCGTCTCCGGATCGGGAAAATCGTCGCTGGCCTTCGACACGCTGTACGCCGAGGGGCAGCGCCGTTACGTCGAGTCGCTGTCGTCGTACGCGCGCCAGTTCCTGGGGCAGATGGAGAAGCCCAAGTACGAATCGCTGCGCGGCCTGTCGCCGACCATCGCCATCGAACAGAAGTCGGCGTCGTCGAACCCGCGCTCGACCGTCGGCACCGTGACGGAGATCTACGACTATTTACGGGTTCTTTACACGCGAGCCGGCGAGCAGCGTTGTCACCTCTGCGGCGGCGAGGTCACGGCGCGCTCGGCGGCTGAGATCGTCAACGAGCTTTTGACCCTGCCGGCGAAGACCAAGGCCACGCTGATGGCGCGCAAGGCGGAAAACCGCAAGGGCGAGTTCCGCGAGGTCCTCGAAGAGGCGCGCAAGGCCGGCTTTGTCCGGGTGCGCATCAACGGCCTCATCCAGCGCCTGGAAGACGTCACCGCCCTCGACAAGAAGAAGAAGCACACCATCGAGATCGTCATCGACCGCGTCAGCATCGATCTGTCGGATCGCGCCCGGCTGACCGATTCGGTGGAGGCCGCGGTGAAGGCCGGCGCCGGATCGATCATCGTCGCCGTCGAGGGCGAGACGCGCGAACGCGCCTACAGCGAGGCGCGCGCCTGCCCCGACTGCGGCATCGGCCTGCCCGAGCTATCGCCGCAGTCGTTTTCGTTCAACAGCCCTCTCGGCATGTGCGTCGACTGCAACGGCCTTGGTTCCAGCCTGGAGGTGGACGCTGATCTGATCGTCCCCGATCACGACCTGACCATCAACGAAGGGGCCATCGAACCGTGGGGCGATGCACCGGCCGCGACCACGGCTGGACGGCCAACGTGGCGGCGGCCATCTCGCGCGAGTTCGGCATCCCCCTCGACAAGCCGTGGAAGTCGCTGACCGCCCGGCACCGCGAGGTGCTGCTGTACGGCTCGGGTGAAAAGCGCATGAAGGTCACCTGGAACGGGAAGCACGGCGGTGGATCGTGGGCG
>DASXQB010000046.1:0-4310 GCA_036493295.1 Polyangia bacterium
GCATAGACCGCTGCCAGCCAGCCCATGCTGACCTTGCCGTGCGCCTCGGCGATCTTTTGCCCGAAGAACATCACCACGAAACCCAGGCCCAATATGATCATGCCGATCGCCATCTTGGTCGGCGTGGCCGTGCGCAGGCGCCCGCGATCCAGCCGCAGCCACAGACGAGAAAAGGTGGGGGCCAGAGCCACTATCAAAAGCGGGTTGATGCTTTGGAACTGCGACGCCGCGATCTCGATGCGCTGTCCAGACGCCAGCGCCTTGCCGCCCCAGACCAACGTGGCGATGCCGGTCAAGATGAACAGGTACGTCAGCACGCCCCACAGAATGCGCGCCGCTTTCTCCTGGCGCGTGGTGCGGTGAATGTTGATGCCGGCGCCGATCTGCACCACTGCGGCGACGATGATCTCGCCCCAGCCGACCACGCGATCGGTTTGCTTGTCGGCGAACAACGTCATGGTGCCGCCGGCCTGTTCGAAGCCCATCCAGAAAAAGATGTTGAAGACGCAGAGGATGATCACCACCCACACCTGCTGCGATTCTTCCGCGGTCGCTCCGCGCTGAAGGCCAAAGATCACCGTGGCCAGCGCCAGCAGCGCCAGCACCAGCGCTGCCGCGGTGGGAACCGCCGCCCACAGCGCGCCCAGCGAACCGCGCGCGGTCACCATCGCCCAGACCAGGCCCGCACCGGCCGCGACCCAGGCCACCACGTCCAGGTAATCGCGGCGATCCAGTCGTTGCGCGTCCGGCGCTGTCGCTGCGGCCGTCTCTGAGACGCGCGCCTTGCGTGGCGGCATCCCGACCGCAGCCAAAAATTTCTGGCCCCAGACGAACACCATCAGTCCGAAGGCCATCCCGATCGCCGCCGCCGAGAATCCGTAATGCCAGCCGACCTTCTCTCCCAGGTTGCCGCAGATCAAAGGCGCCAGGTACGCGCCCAGGTTGATCCCCATATAGAAGATGGTGAAGCCGCCGTCGCGGCGAACATCGCCCTCTTCATAGAGGCCGCCGACGATGGTCGAGATGTTGGGCTTGAAGAACCCGTTGCCCAGGATCAAAAGCCCCAGCGCCAAGTGCAGCAGCGGCTCGAACGCCATCGCCAGATGGCCCATCGCCATCAAGATGCCGCCGATGAGCACCGCCTTGCGCCGACCCAGCACCCGATCGGCGAAGAACCCGCCGGCGATCGGCGTCAGGTAGACCAGGCCGGTGTACGTGGCATAGACAGACAGCGCGTCAGGCCGGCTGAACTGCAGGTGCTTGGTTAGATACAGCACCAGCAGGGCGCGCATTCCGTAATACGAAAAGCGCTCCCACGCTTCTGCTCCAAACAGCGCGTACAGCCCGGTCGGGTGAGCCTGGGTCGCGGCGGCGGTGTCGGCCGCGCCGGATGGAGGCGCCGTGGTCCGCATGGGCGGACAGTAACACAGCGCGAGCAATCGGAGCCGAGGCTCAACTCAATCGATTTAATTCATGATTCAAGCGGACATTTGCTGTGGCCAACCATTGCCGAAAGAAGCCGCAAAAATGCGCTGCGCTTTCGCCGCGCCGCATTTGATCGCTGCGGCGGTGCCAACGCTACAAAGACAGAAGCTGGTCACGGCGGGCGGGCGCGCTGCTGTGGATTTTTCGAAGCAACGGGGGTAGGGTGGCGGGAATTTCGCCGATCGCGGTTTTGGGACGGTCGGAAATGGGCGGCCCGGGTGAAGAAACCGCGCATGCTTTCCTTGCGCTCTTACGCTCAGAAACGAGGAGAAAGAGATGAAATCTTCAGTTCGTTTTAACGTCGTACTCACCGGGCTCGTCGCCGGCATTACCGCAATTTCCGGTTGTAGCTCTAGCGGCGGCGGCAATACGTTCGGCTCGGGCGGCAGCTCTGCATCGGGCGGTTCCAGCGGCAGCGGCGGCGCCGGTAGCGGCAGCGGCGGTGCAACTGGCAGCGGCGGTGCGACTGGCACCGGCGGCGCGACTGGCACCGGCGGCGCGGTGACGACTGGCACCGGCGGCGCGGCGACCGGCAGCGGCGGCGCGACCGACGGCGGCGGAACCGATACCAGCACTGACACGCCGACCACGACGATGAACGACATCACCAAGGTTCGCCCGACGGCCGGCTGCGGAATGGCCCCGATGGGCACCGGCGAGCAGACCATTCAGACCATGGGCACCAAGCCGACGGGCTGCGCCGACAGCAAGTGCGGCGCCTGGTCGTACCCGCGCCAATACAACGTTGTACTCCCGTCTGGCTATGTGAACACCAAAGCTTACCCTCTGGTCTTCGAGGGCCCGGGCTGCGGCGGTAACCAAGATGCCGTCTACCCGCTGAGCCTCAACGGTAATAACGCCGGCAACACGGTCATCCGCGTCGGTCTGAACCCGCCGCCGAATGCTATCGGTCACGCCACCAACCCCAACCAGGGCTGCTTCGACGACAAGGAAGGCGACAGCTCGGTTGACTGGGTGTTCTACGAGAACCTGTGGGATAAGCTGGCCACGGAGATCTGCTTTGACCAGAATCGCGTCTTCGCCTCGGGCAACAGCAGCGGCGCCTGGTTCTCGAACGAGGTGGGCTGCAAGTACGCTGGCGATGCCACGCACCCGATCCGCGGCATCATGCCGAACACCGGTGGGTTGCCGAGCCAGCCGATGTATGAACCGACGTGCACGAGCAAGCCGCTGTCCGGCATGTGGATGGGCGACCTGAGCGACCCGGAGAACCCATTCAGCAACAACATCTTCGCCATCCAGCGCGCGATGAAGGTCAACGGGTGCACCCAGACGACCTTTGACGCGAACATGACCACTAACTTCCCGATCGGTGGCGGCAACGCCGCCGGCCAATGCAAGCAGGTCACTGGCTGCCCACCTCTCTACCCGATCATCGTCTGCACGGTTAACAACGGCACCCACGATGGCCATGAAAACATGGCGGAGCCTGGATTCTCGACGTTTCTTCAGCTGTTCCAGAAGGCGCCTTTCCTGACGCCGTAATCGCAAGCGAGCACGCCTATCGCGTGAAGGCCACGGCAACATGATCGCCGTGGCCTTTTTTTATTGGTCGCCCTGGAACGCAACGTAGCGGCGTCGCGATCGATCTCCGTTTACATTGCAGCCACGGACCCCTTTTGGGCCCTGCGAACCCCGTGCTATACGGGTCGTCTCGCTATGAGCGGTTTGTTTGGTCGAACAATCTGGGTGGTTGTGGTGGTGGGCCTGGCTCTGGCGTCGGCCGCAGCAGCGGCCCCAGCCGAAGATCCCGAAACGCTGATCCATCAGGGGATCGAGCTGCGGAAAAAAGGGGACGATCTTCGCGCCGAGGGGTACTTCCGCCGCGCCTTTGAGCTCGCCCGGACGCCACGGGCCGCGGCGCAACTCGGCCTGGTGGAGATGGCGCTGGGAGTCTTTACCGACGCCGACGAGTACCTTTCTCAAGCCCTGGCCAGCCCGGATGCTTGGGTCAGAGCCAACAACCAGATATTGCGGGACGCTCTCGATCGGGCGCGCACGCATTTGTTACGAATTCAGATGAGCGGCCTTCCTGTTGGGGCAACAATTAAGACTCCAACCCACAGCACGATTGCGTTGTCGTCCGACGGCGCGTTCTGGCTGCCACCGGGGGAGACGCTCATTCATGTCGAGGCCCCAGGTTACTCGCCTTTCGACATCAAAATCAGCGGCAACGCGGGCGAGATGCGCCAGGTCCCCGTCGCCATGGCGTCTGCCCAACCGCAAGCGACCAAGGCGGTTCCCGCATTGTCCCCGCTGCCGACCGATACCAACGATGCGAACACCATCGCAAAAACGCCTGAAGTGGCCAACGGGCCGGCGGCGTCATCCCGTAGCTTGCGATGGGGTGGCATTGGCACGGGAACCGTGGGCATCGCCGCGGCCATTGTCGGTGGCGTCGTGTTCGCGCAGGGAAGCACAAAACGCGACAATCTTCAGTCGCCAACGGTGCCGTACAATCGAAGTGACGACAATTGGAAGGGTTTCGAGACTGCCGGGGTCGGTCTCTTGGTCGGAGGAGGGATCCTGATGGCCGGCGGAGTCGCAATGTATTTGATTGGACGCCGGGTCGAATCGCCGGCCACCGACGCGCCTGCGACTTCGGTATCGGCGGTGGCCGGCCCGGGCTTCGGTGTATTGCGGTTGGATAGCCATTTCTGAAGAATGCGCTGATGGAACGCATCCGCGAGCTGTGGTTGGGTGGCGTTTGTCTGTTGTGGCTGGGCGTGCTCGGCGGATGCTTCACCGTAACGATCCCGGAAGGAAAGCCATGCTCTGCCAATGGCGAATGCCCGACCGGATTC
>DASXQB010000047.1:0-3445 GCA_036493295.1 Polyangia bacterium
GCCTCGTGGAATCCGCAGCCGATGGCTTCCTTGGGCACATCGAACTCTTGGAACGTCTTCACGTCGCCGCCGCGGACGCGGTCCAGGGCCTGCTCGGCGAAGTGCAGGGCCATGGCGGCCGCGTAAGCGATAAAATAGGCGCGGGCCCGATCGCGCTCAATTGTGTTCGCCCATTTGGGAACCTTCCATTCGAACTGAACCTCGCCGGAGCTGGGCGTGGCGGGAAGTTGAATGGTCACGCTCTTGCCCGTGGCCTTGACGTAGGGCGTATCGACCAGATTGGCCAGCGCCGTGGTCCAAAGACGCGCCAATGGGCCGCCACCGGTGTCCAGCGGAAGGAAGTCGCCCGTCCGTTTATTGAACCAGCGCGGGCTCATCACCCAGCTGTAGGGACCGCCTTCCAGGTTTCGCTTCTGCGGTTTGGGGATGGTGGTCTGGTTCCAGGGATGTCGCCGGTCCACTTCGTTGCCAAGCGGATCGTGGGTGACGAACATTTCTTCGTTGTTCCAGTCCTCGTAGTACGAATTGCCGAGCAAGATGCGGATACCGAGGTTGATCTCGACCAAGTCGGTGGTGATGAGCTCGCCGTCGACGACCACCCCGGGGGTGACGTACATGGCCCGGCCCCAGTCGGTCATGTGCTCGTATTGATAGTCGACGACGTCGGGGTTCTGGAAGGCGCCCCAGCAACCCAGCAAAACACGGCGCTGGCCGACCTTTTCGTAGCCGGGCAGCGCTTGATAGAAAAAGTCGAAGACGTCGTCATTGAGGGGAATCAGCTTCTTGGCGAAGTCCATGAACTTCATCAGTCGCACCAGATAGTCGGTGAACAGCTGCGGCGTGGCCACGGTGCCCACGCCTCCTGGATACAGCGTCGACGGGTGAACGTGACGGCCTTCCATCAAGCAGAACATCTCGCGCGTCAGTCGGCTCATCTGCAAGGCTTCGCGATAGGTCGAGCCGGTGAAGGGATTGAACGACTTCATGATGTCGCCGATGGTCCGAAAGCCGTGGATGGCGGCATGGGGCGCTTCGGTGTGCTCCGCCTTGGCCCACAGACCGGGGTTGGTCTCTTTCACCATTCGTTCGCAGAAGTCGACGAAGACCAGATTGTCCTGAAAGATCGAATGGTCGAACATATATTCAGCCGCTTCGCCCAGGTTGAAGATGAGCTCGGCCAGCTTCGGCGACTTGATTCCGTACGCCATGTTCTGCGCATAGACCGAACAGGTGGCGTGGTTGTCGCCACAGATGCCGCAGATACGGCTGGTGATGAAGTGCGAGTCACGCGGATCTTTGCCGCGCATGAACACGCTGTAGCCACGGAACATTGACGAGGTGCTCTTGCACTCGACGACCCGGCGCTGATCAAAATCGATCTTGGTATAGATTCCCAGGTTGCCGATGATCCGGGTGACCGGATCCCAGGCCATCTCGACCAGGCGTGAGCTCTTCTTGGGTTCGACCGTGGCAGTGTTTTCCATGGTGCTAGTTCTCCCGTTCAGACCGACCATCGCGGGTCATAGCCGGTTGTCAGCTGACCGCCATTGTGATGCCATTTGGGTTCTTTGTTGGCAGAGACGTTGGTGATGCTGCGCAAAGTGCGAATGAACGTCCCATAAGGTTTGATCAACGCTGAAGAAACGGACGCTCCCGGCGGCTCGTCCATGAAAGGCATGAATTTGTCGGGAAAACCGGGCATGGTGCACCCGATGCAAATGCCGCCGACGTTGGGACAGCCGCCGATGCCGGCCATCCAGCCGCGCTTGGGGACGTTGCAGTTGATGACCGGCCCCCAGCAACCAACGCGAACCTGACACTTGGGTGAATTGTAGTCCGGGGCGAAGTCCGCCTGTTCATAGTACCCAGCCCGGCTGCAGCCTTCGTGCACGGTCTTTCCAAACAGCCAGGTCGGACGAAAGTTGTCGTCCAGCGGGATCAGCGGCGCGCGGCCCGCCAGCTGATAGAGCAACCACAACAACGTCTCCATGAAATTGTCGGGCTGCACCGGGCAGCCGGGCACATTGACGATCGGCAGACCAGCTTTCGACCGATAGTCGTGGCCCAGGTAATCGGCCAGGCCCATGCATCCGGTGGGATTGCCGGCCATGGCGTGAATGCCGCCAAAAGCTGCGCAGGTGCCGGCGGTGACGATCGCCGTCGCTCTGGGCGCCAGCTCGTCCAGCCAGCTGGTCAGAGTTTTTGGCTGGCCGGTTTCCAGATCATTGCCGAACGCGCTCCACACGCCTTCGGATTTGATCGATTCGTTGGGAATTGATCCTTCAATCACCAGCACGAAAGGCTCCAGTTCGCCGCGCGCGGCTTGACGGAAGGCCTTCAGGAAATCCTCGCCCGTCTCGTACGCCAGCACCTTGTTGTAAAGGTGAACCTTCGGTAATCCCGGGATCAGGCCCATCACCACGTCCTCGATGGACGGTTGCGTCGCCGCCGTGATCGAGACGGTGTCGCCGTCGCAGCTCATCCCTTCGGAGATCCAAAGAATGTGCACCTCTTTGATGGCGGGCTCGACGGTGGGCATGTTGCGACTCCTTTCGTGGGCGGCGTGATCAGCAGATGCGCGGCAATGGTTCCGCGTAAGGAAGATCCAGAATGCGGCGACCGCCCAGCGGCGTGCGCGCGGTGACCAGCCCGCTGGCATCGGCCGTGACGCGTCCGATCACCGCGGCGTCGCGCCCCAGCGGATGTGCGCGCATGGCGCCGAGGGCAGCAGCGGCGTCGTCGGCGGGAACGAACGCGACCAGCTTGCCTTCGTTGGCCAGCAGCAGGGGATCCAGGCCGAAAAGCTCGCAAACGGCGCGCACGCTGGCGTTCACGGGCACGGCCCGTTCATCAAAGTCGATGCCGAGGCAATTGCGCGTGGCGATCTCGACCAGGACCGCCGCCAGTCCTCCCCGCGTCGGATCGCGCATGGCGTGGACGCGCGGGCAGGCGTCGAGAATCGCCGCGCAAAGCTCGTGCAACGCCGCGGTGTCGCTGCGCAAGGCTCCGCCGGCTTCCAGCGCCAGGGCTTCGCGCTGGCACATGATGGTCGCGCCGTGATCGCCCACGGTTCCCGACAAGATCACGACATCACCCGGAGCGATGAAGCGCGACGACAGATCGACCCCCGCTGGCACCACGCCAATCCCCGAGGTGTTGATGAAGATTTTGTCGCCGCTGCCTTTTCCCACCACTTTGGTGTCGCCGGTGACGATGGGGACGCCGGCGCGGGCGGCGGCGTCGCGTGCCGAGTTGATCACGCGGCGCAGATCATTCATGGGCAGTCCTTCTTCGAGAATGAAGGCCATCGACAAGGCGAGAGGGCGGGCGCCGCCCACCGCGAGATCGTTGATGGTGCCGTTCACCGCCAGCTCACCGATGTCGCCACCGGGAAAGAATATTGGTGTCACCACATAGGAGTCGGTGGTGAAGGCGATCCGGCCGC
>DASXQB010000048.1:0-5623 GCA_036493295.1 Polyangia bacterium
ACCCAACAGGTCTTCCTGGTCGCCACCCGCAAGTTGCATCACCTGGTCGCCGGGAACGAGAAAGCATTTCTTTTTGGCATCGCAGTGCGGGTGGCTTCGGATTCGCGACGGGCGCGGCGCCGGCGCGCGGCGGGCGAACAGGCGGCGGCCGCCGAACAGCCGCCGTCGGTCGCTGTCACGCCCGAACAGCTGGCGGCGGATCGTCAGGCCCGGGTCCTGCTGGATGAAATCCTCGACGCCATGCCGGAAAAAATTCGCGTTGTCTTCACGTTGTTCGAGCTGGAGGAACTGACCATGGCCGAGATCGCCACCATCTTAGACGTGCCGCCGGGCTCGGTGGCTTCGCGTCTGCGCCGCGGGCGGGCGCTGTTTCACGGTCAGGCCGCGCGGCAGCGAGCCAGTCCTGGTCCCGTCGGGAGCAGACGATGAAGACTGTGCCGCGGCTGTCCGAAGACGGCGCCGATTCGTTCGAGACGGCGTTGCTGCGATCGGCGCGCGCCGACGGCGCGTCGGCGAATCGGGAAAAGACCCTGGCGGCGCTGGCGATCGCCTGCGCCGCTGGCGCCACCGGCGCGACGACGGTGGTGGCCGCGCAAGCGGTGATCGCGGCGGGCCGCCGGATGTCCGTGTTGAAGTGGGCGCTAGCCTTGCTGGGGTTGGGCGTGATCGGAGGCGTGGCGGGTGTGGCGGTGTTCCGGCACCGCGGCGCTCCGCCGACGGTTGATCGCGCGGTTTTTGCACCCGTGGCTGCACCCGCGCTGGTGCCGCCGCCCGCGCTGGCGCTGCCGCTGGTTGTCGCGCCTGAACCGACCGTCGCTGCACCGATACCGGGTGCCACGGCGGAACGCACTGGTGCTCGTTTTTCTTCAACCGGCAAGACAGCGACGAAAGCGTCCCCGTCAGCCGACACCTTGCTGGAAGAAGTGTCCATCGTCGATCGGGCCCGGCAGCAACTGGTCGACGGCGACGGGATCGCCGCGGCACAGACCGCGCGGGCGTATCTTGTTCGTTTCCCGCGCGGCCGGCTGGCCGGCGAAGCAGAGGTCATTCGCATTCGCGCCGCGCTGTTGACCGGCGGGTCCGCCGTTGCGGCGCCCCTGGCGGCGGCCTTTCTTCGCGCCCACCCGGACAGCCCGCACGCGCCCGCGTTGCGGAAGATCGTCCGGGCCACGGCGCCTGGATCAGCGCCGTGACGACACGGATCGTCGGCGCGATGCTGATCGCGGCAGGATTTTTTTGCGTCGCCGCTTGCGGCCAGGACGTGCCGCTTGGCTCGGGACAGGCCAGCAGCGCCGATGCGGCCAGCGACGGCCCACTGGACTGGGCCATCGGTGGCGTCCCGCCCAACTGCCAGGAACAGCCGACCTTGCCGGTCTGCGGAGACGCCGCCGCTGGCGCGATCGAAACAATGCCTTGACGGTCCGTCGGCCATTGCCACATTCGACTGATGAACCGAGATCAAAAAACAGGGGCGGCACAAAACATCAAAGGTCGGGCCAAGCAAGCCTTCGGCGTCTTGACCGGCGACAAGGACAAGGAGTCCGAAGGGGCCGGCGAACGCGCGGCGGGCGCGGTCCGAAAAGCGGCCGGCGACCTCAAGCACAAGATCAGCAAGAAGCTGGACGAATAACGACCGCGCACCAGCCGGAACTAGAAGGCGGCCTGATAGCCGATTTTGCCGGCGCGATAAGCGGCGAAGTCGTCGATGCTTGCCGTCGGCTGGGTCAAGATGATCGCCTCGCCGATCAGGGAGCCGCTGATCGCGTTCAAAGCGCCGGCGCCCCAGTGGTGAAATTCCAGGCCCAAAAACAGTCCGACGCCGCTGTTCAGCAGCACGTTACCGACGTGCAACCACCAGCGCCGCCCGTCGGATTGATTCGCGGCATCCTTCGCCAGGCGTGCTTCGGCGTCGGCCAGCAGCGCGCAGGTTCCGTCTGGCGATGAGTGCGCGGCGATCGTCCGGCGCAGTTGGTCAGCGTCGGCCAGCACGTCCAGCGGAGCGATCAGCAGCGGCACGATGCCGATCACCGTGGTTCCGGCGCCGACGTACCAATCGATGCGCTGGTCGGCCGACACAAACGCCAGCGGCGCCAGGTTGGCCGCCGTCGCCACCACCAGGCCGGCGCTCCAGCCCCAGGTCCAAAGCCGTGCCCGGTGCGCCGTCGTCGACAGATGCGCGTCGATCCAGGCCAGCCGTTGCTGGGCGTCGATCGTCGCCAAAGACGCAGCGGCGTCGCGAGGCGAGGCGCAGGTTTCGCTCGCCACCGCCGACGCCGACCGCAGCGCCAGCAACGCAAACGCCATCGTCGCTATCAGCCCCATCGCCGGCGCTGACAGTCGATTGCGGGCGGACGTCTTCATTCGTTCTGGTCGTTTTGTAGAAAGCGGATCTTGAATTCGCGAAGGCGAACCGGGACGGCCAGGCCGTTCTTTTGACCGGGGCTGAAGCGGCAGGACTTCAGCGCGGCGATGGCCGCCTCGGTCAGACCATAGCCGAGTCCGCTGACCACGTGAATGTCGCGCGGGCGGCCGTCGGAGCCAACCACCAACTCCAGCACCACGGTGCCTTCGATGGCGGCCTCGCGCGCCTCGTCGGTGTACTTGCCGACGCAGCGGCCTTGCGGCAGCGGCATGGTCGTGACCTCGTATTCGGCGACCGGCGGGCCTTCCGCGCCTTTTGCCGGCGCCTTGCGACCACCGCCGACCACGGCCGGACCCGACGGTCCACCGATCGGCAGCGCCGGTCCCTGGCCCGCTTGCGAAGTTGATTCCATCGACACGCCAAAGACGGGCATGCCGGTGTTGTCGCCGGGCGACGGCGACGGCTGTGGCGGCGGACTCTCGGTGGGTGGCTGCTGATTCGCCGCCTGCGGGCGCGCGCGCGGCCGTTCGCGCGCCACCGGCTTCGGCTCGGCGGGGACGGGCGCGGCCTTGGCTGGTTCAGGGGGCGGCTCCGCCGGTGGCGGCGGCGCGATCACCCGGATGGCGATCTTGCGCGGCGACGAAAGGTCCGGCCGACGCGGCAGGTGCTGCATCCCGCGCGCGAACACCACGTGCGCGGCCACCGACAGCGCCACGCAAACGACGATGGGGCGATCGACGGTCACGGCCCTCCGGGGGCGGTCATCCCCGACGGATCGATCTGGATGGCGAACGACGAGACGCCCAGCGATTTGATCACGTCCAGCACCCAGACCACCCGTCCGTGCGAGACCGCCCGATCGCCGGCGATGATCGCCTGCGTCTTCGGATCGCGGGCCACGGCGGCGCTGACCTCGCGGCGCAGCTCGTCTGGCGTGGCCGGCTTGCCGTTCAAATACAGCGCGCCGTCGCGGGTCAAGGTCACTGCCAGCGTGGTCGGGTTCAGCGTGGTGCTCTGGGTGGCGCGCGGCAGCTCGACCTCGATGGCCTGCTTGGCGATCAGGTTGGCGGTGAGCATGAAGATGATCAGCAACACCAACATGATGTCCACCAGCGGCGTGACGTTGATGTCGGCGATGATCCCGCGCCGGCGCGTCGACCCAGCCATCAGGCGTCCTTCGCCGCGCTGGCGTCCGTCTTCAGCACCGCCAGGATGTCGTGCGCGACGACCTCGGTAGCGGACACGGCGCGTTCGACGTGGCGGGTGAAGACGTTGTACATGGCCACCGCCGGCAGCGCGACCAGCAGCCCCACGCCGGTCGCCACCAGCGCCTCGGCGATGCCGGCCATCACCGCTTGCGTTCCTTGTACGGCGCTGGCGGCCAGATCGTGAAAGGCCCGGATGATTCCCAGCACCGTTCCGAAGAGGCCGATGAAAGGCGCGTTGTTTCCCAGGGTCCCCAGAAACGCCAGCCGCTTTTCGTAACGCCCGCGCTCGCGTTCGATCGCGCCTTCCTTGCGCTCCTCGACGGCCGCCAGGCCGGAGCCGGCGTGGTCCAGGCAAGCGCGCGCCACCGCCGCTTCCATCGAGCGCGCGCCCGCCAGCTTGCCCAGCGCCGCCTTGGGCCCCGACGCGCGCAGCGCCGCCAGCGCGTCGTCAAGGACACCCGCCGGCCGTCGTTCCTTGAGATAGAACCACAGCCGATCCAGCATCACGCCCACGGCGATGATGCTGAGACCCATCAGCAAATAAAGCACCCAGCTGGATCCCGCCCGCAACATCAGCTCCAGCACCTGGGAATCGATCGCGTTGTTGCCGCTGTTCATCGCTGCTCCTCATTCATCAGAATCGTGCCCGCAACCCGACTGTGGGCAGTACGTAACGAATCACTGTTCCCGGCGTGACCTCTTCGGGCAACAAGGCCGCGTTGGTGATGTCGACATAAAAATCCAGCAACCACTTTCGCCACACCGCCCGCTTGTCGACGCGCAGGTCGAAGCGAAAGTAACCATCGCCGGTGGCGGCGTTGTATCCGGCGGTGGTGGTTGTTGGCTTGCCGCTTTGGTATTGCAAGCGCACACCGACGTCCCAGTTGCGGGACAACGGCAGCCCGGCCACCAGGTTGAAAAGGTGCGTGCGATCGAAGTCGTACTTCACCCATTCGCCGTCGCGCAGTCGCTCTGATCGAGACAGCGTGTACGACGCCCAACCAAAGACGCCGGTCTGGGATTGCCGCCGGATCAGAAATTCCATCCCGTACGCTCGTCCGGTTTGCGGCGTGGTCAGCCGATCGATGATCATCTGACCGTCGGTGGTCGGCATGATCACGCTGGTCGGGATTATCGTCGCGTTCGGCGTGTTCACCACCGAGGCGCTGTTCACCGACAGGTCGAAGATCGTCGGGTCCATGTAGTTGAAGAAACCCTCGACGGAGAGCTCGAACTTCGCTTGCAAGGGGATCTCGGTGCCCAGGCTGGTTTGATATGACCGTAGAAGGCCGTATTTCAGCGGCATCAGATCCAGCCCGGGCAGGGGCAAGACGAAACGCGGCGGTTGGTGGTAGATGCCGACGCTGCCCTTCAGCCAGATCGCGCTGTCGTCGCTGCCCGGCGCCACGTCGGGCAGATCGCGCTCGCCCAGTTTGTAACGCAGGGTCAGCCGCGGGTCGAAAGCCGATTTGGTGGCGGTGTTGTCTTCATAGGCGTCGCCGCGCACGCCCGGTCGGATCAACACCGATGGAGTCGGCCGCCAGATCGCCTCCAGATACCCCGACGCCTGATAGTACTTTCCCAGCTGCGAGGTGATCGTCGACAGCGGCGACCCGGCCGCTGTCGCGCCGGCGCCCTGCTGCAGATCGTGCGCCGAGCCCAGCACGCCGCCCGCCACTTTCAATTGATCGCTTTGCGTCCACTGCACGGCGATCGACGGTTCGGCGGTCCACACCGAAAAATCGGTGCCCATGCTGAACGTGCGATCGTATCCCAGCACCAGACGATAGGTCTCTTCCAGCCGCCCTTGTGTGCGGTGCAGGCGCAGATCGCCGCGGTGAAATCCCAGCTCCAGCGCCGGGGCCAGCGGCGGGTTGGGGCTGTTGGGATCGGCGTTGGGCGCCACCGTGTCCAGCTCGTCATAGGCGCCGAAGAAGAACGCCGTCCACCCGTTGCGCGCATCGCCGCCGTCGACGCGCAGTTGATAGTCCCAGTACGACAGCGAGATCTGATTGGTGGCCAACCCCAGCAGAAAACCCGGATAGCCATAGCG
>DASXQB010000049.1:0-23117 GCA_036493295.1 Polyangia bacterium
AGGTCTTGACCGATCGCTGGCTTGGTCCCGAACGCCGCGACGACGCCGCTTCGTTCGCCCTGGCGGACGTCTGCGCGGTGCTGCCGGTGGCCTTGATCGAGGAGTGCGCATGAATTCGGCGCTGCTGACGTACACCCGCGGAACCACGCCGGCATCGGCTTTGACCCAGCGAGAATGGATCGTCGCCAACGGGATCGGTGGCTATGCCTCCGGCACCGTGGGCGGGGTGATCACCCGGCGCTTTCACGGCCTGCTGGTGGCGTCACTGCGCAACCCGCTCGGCCGCACGATGATGTTGAACCAGCTCGGCGATTGGGTGGTGATGCCCGACGGGCGGCAGGTGCTGCTGTCGGGCGCTGACACCGGCGCCCTGGCCGAGTTTCGACTGGAGCTGGGTTTGCCGGTGTGGACGTTCGTCATCGACGACGTGCGCCTGGAAAAGCGCCTCTTCTTGCCGGCGCGCCAGAACACCGTGGCCGTCATCTATCGATTGCTGGACGGTCCCGATTCTCTGTCGCTGGGGCTGCGGCCGGCGATCCAGATTCGTCCGCACGAAGCGTCGGTGGCCACCAACCTGCCGACGTACACCATCTCGCTGACCGAGGATCGGTTCGAGCTGTCGTCGATCGGTCCGTACCCGCCGCTGCGAATCTTCGTGCAGGACGGCCGCACCGCCTTCATGTTCGAGCCGACGGCGCAAAGCCCGGTGGACTACCCGATCGAAGAGGCGCGCGGCTATGACTGGCGCGGGGCGCTGTGGTCGCGCGGCCGATTCGATGTGACGCTGCAAAAAGGCGCGGCGGCGACCTTCGTGGCCTCGGCCGAAGACTGGGAGACGCTGCGGTCCCTGGATCCGATCGACCTGCACGGCTGCGAGCTGGAACGCCGGCGCAATCTGATCGCGCGCGTGAAATTGGGTGAAGGCGACCAGACGGAAGCGCAGCTGGTTCTGGCGGCGGATCAGTTCATCGTCTCGCCGGTGGGGCGCAACGCGGACGCCGTGCGGGCGCAGGCGCGCGGCGACAGCCTGCGCAGCATCATCGCCGGGTATCACTGGTTCACCGACTGGGGCCGCGACACGATGATCTCGCTCGAAGGACTGTGCCTTTTGACGGAGCGCCACCGCGAGGCGCGCTGGATCTTGCGCACCTTCGCCGGCTACGTGCGCAATGGCCTGGTGCCCAATCTGTTCCCGGAAGGATCGTCGGACGGCCTTTATCACACCGCCGATGCCACGCTGTGGTTTTTCCACGCGCTGGATCGCTATCTGGCGTACACCGGCGACCAGGCCTTCCTGCGCGAGCTTTTGCCGCTGCTGGAGACCATCGTTGCGCTGCACATCACCGGCACGCGGTTCGGCATCCACGTCGACGCCGACGACGGCTTGCTGTCGCAAGGCGAGGACGGGTACGCGCTGACCTGGATGGACGCCAAGTGTGGCGATTGGGTGGTGACGCCGCGACGAGGGAAGGCGGTCGAGATCAACGCGCTTTGGTTCAACGCGCTGTCGCTGATGGCGGGCTGGATGAAGGATCTCAATCGCCCGGACGACGCGCGCGCCTTTGCCACGCGCGCCGAGCAGGTGGCGGCGTCGTTCAACCAGCGCTTCTGGTTCGCCGACGGCGGCTATCTTTTCGACGTCATCGACGGACCTGAGACCAAGGCCGATCGGCTGCTGCGGCCCAATCAATTGCTGGCCGTCTCGCTGCCGCATGCGGTGCTGCGCGACGATCGCTGGCAGGCGGTGTTGTCGGTGGTGGAGCAAAAACTTCTGACGCCGTTTGGCCTGCGTTCGCTGGCGCCGGGCAGCCCGGGGTATCACGCCAACTATCACGGCGATCTGAAGACGCGCGACTCTGCCTATCATCAAGGAACGGTGTGGAGCTGGCTGATCGGTCCCTACGTCGATGCGCTGTTGCGCGTGGATCGCAATGCGCGGCCGCAAGCGCGGGAACGGTTGGGGGCGCTGGCGGAACACCTGCGGCGTAGCTGCGCCGGACAGGTGGCCGAGGTCTTCGACGCCGAAGAGCCGTTCCAGCCGCGCGGGTGCGTGGCCCAGGCCTGGGGCGTGGCCGAATTGCTGCGCGCGCTGGATCAGGTGCGCGATCAGCCACGGGCCCCGGCGCGCGGTAACAGTTCGTTACCCCGGTGAAACCAGGCGGTGACGACACCCTCGCGACGGCGCCAACCGTCGGGCTTTCGCGCTTGGCACGTCACGTGAACTTGTTCATCGCGGAGGTTAGACATGCCGACAAAGACGAGATCCGCGGGCAAGAACCGGCGCTATAGCCCGCTGGCCGGCCGCAAGGTGAAGAAGGTGATGCACGAAGCGAAAACCGGGACGTTGCGTTCGGGCCGCAGCGGCAAGAAGGTCACCAGCCGCAAACAGGCCATCGCCATCGGGTTGTCGGAGGCGCGTCGCGCGGGCGCCAAGGTCCCGAAGAAAAAATCGTAGGGCGGAGGTTCATTCACGATCGACCCGCCGTCGTGGTTGTCGGGGGAGGGGAATCATGGACAAGCGACAGGGAATGACGATCGGGGCGTTGTTGACGGCGGCGGGTCTGGGTCTGAGTTTGGGATTTTCGGTCAGTCGTTGTCAGCCGGCGCAGCCGCGCGCGGCTGTGGCGGCGGGCATCGCCAGCGCCCCCGCCACGTTTGACGCTGGCGTGCCTGACACCGGCCCGCTGGCGATACAGTTCGACGCCCTTGGTCTCGACGAAGCTGAGGTGCTTCCCATCGCGATGCACTAGAAGCGCGCGGTGCCGGCTACGCTATCGCGTGTGCCCGACGATCTGCAGCGGGCTAGGGCAACAAGATGCGGCCAGGCGCCTTCATGGTGCTGCCGGCCGGCATCGCCCCGTTCTGGGTGTGGCAGCTGTTGCAGTCACCGGAGGTCTGCGCTTCGATCATGGCGCGCTCGCGTCCCATGTAGACCACCTTCGCCTTGTACGGCTTGGTGATGTTCCCTTGTGAGTCGAAGTTGCCAGCGGCGTTCGGGGTCAATGTGACCTGCTGGCCGTTGGCGCCGACGATGACGACCTGGGCGCCGCTCGTCGAGCCATTGACGCCGTCACAGAGATCCGGTTCGTGCCCCGTCGGATACAGGGTTCCGGCGATTGAAAACCCCGGACCGCGACCCTGCGAATGACAATTGATGCAGGCGAGACCGGGGTTCATCTGCTGATTGCCTTGATTCCCGCCGGTCCAGTTCTTCTTGCTGGTACACACCGCCGGTCCGCTGAAGGGATCGAGCACGGTGCCGCTGTCGCCGCCGTTTGTTCCGGCGTCCGCCACGCCACTGTCGGCGCCGCCGGCGCAATTGCCCATCGGCATCCCCGCCGTCACCCAGGTTTTCAGCGCCGCGATCTCGGCGGCGCTGGCGCGGGACAAAGGTGCCGGCGGCATTGGTTTGGCACTGTCTTGCAAACGTTCCAGAGCCAGTTCGGCGTTGGTCTTGGTGGGATCGCTGGTGGAACGGGCGATCAGATCGGCGTAGCCAGTCAAAGACGTCGGCACGCCTGGCGCCGGCGTCTTGCCATGGCACGCGACGCACGTGTTGCTGAGCATGGCCTGCACTGTCGCCGGTAACGCGTTGGTGCAATCCATGGTCGCGCCGCCGCTGCCGCTGGCGCCGCCGCTGCCGCCGCTGGCCCCACCGCTGCTGCTGGTGTTCGCCCCGCCGGTGCCGGTCGCTTGCGCCACGCTCGATCCGCCGCTTCCTTCGCTGGCGGGCGCGCCGCCGCTGCCAACCGGGCGTATGGCGGGAAATCCGCCGTCAGCGCCGGGCGCGTCTCCCAATGTTCCCGTGCAGGAAAAAGAAAAACAGATCGACAACGATGCGCACGCCAGCAGCAGCGCCTTCTTCATGAACGGTCTCTCCTCTGGAAAAAAGGTGCGAGACGAATCGCGTGTTCCCTGGAATGGAGGGCAATTGGCTGTACCTTCAGCCGTCGGTGAGCAGGCAGGTCTCTTTCAACCTGGTGCGTCCGAATCGGAACAATTCGCTCGCCGGCTGCCTGCTGGCGGTGAGCCGGGGGTACGATTGATCGCGTGCCATCTCGTTTCCGCCCCGATCAAGCCGCGGCGCTGCGCCTGGTGCCGCGCCCGTCAGAACCGGCGTCATCGTCGCCGGCACCGAAGGCGCGCGTCAGCGACGATGATTTGTTGGCGGCGGTTCGCGCCGGCGATCCGGAGGTCGCGACGGCCTTGTGCGATCGGGTCTGGCCTCAGGTGGAACGGACGGCGCGACGCCTGCTGGGAAAAAGCGATCCCGATCGAGACGACGTCGAACAGCTGTCGTTGATCGAGCTCGTGAACACCATCGGCCGCTATCGCGGCGATTGTTCGCTGGACACCTGGGCGCAGACGGTGACCTCGCACGTGGCGTTCAAACACATCCGCCGCCGGCGCATCGAGCGGACGATCTTCACCGACTTGCTGGTCGATGACAGTTTGTTACCGGCGTCCAGCGCCGCTGGCGAGCGGCGATCGCTGTCGCGCGATCTG
The DNA here is from genome assembly GCA_036493295.1 of Polyangia bacterium. GTDB lineage: Bacteria > Myxococcota_A > Polyangia > Fen-1088 > Fen-1088 > DATKEU01. The sequence continues at coordinate 4,507 of DASXQB010000049.1, forward strand.
CTGATGCGGGTGGCGGCATTGCTGGACGGCATGAACCACCAGCGGGCCTGGGCGTTCATCCTCCACGACGTCTTGGGCTACGATCTGCGCGAGATCGCCGAGATGACCAAGACCAGCGTGGCGGCCACGCAAAGCCGGTTGGTTCGCGGCCGGCGCGAGCTGCACGCCAAGGTGGCGGCGGATCCGGCCCTGGCGGAAGCGATCCAACGAATAGAGGAGCCGCGGTGACGCGCGACGATTCCACCCGGCACGCGCTGGCGGCGGCCCGCTTGCTCAGGCGAATGCGGCAGGAATCACCGCCCAGTGAGCCGGCGGATCGCGGGCGTTTGACCGACGCTATCGCCCACGCGTTGCGTGCCCGCGCGCGCCACCGAACCGCGCGCCGATGGGCCACCGGTCTGGCGGCGGCGGTTGTGGTGCTGGCCGGCGGTGTGGTGCTGCGCCTGGCGGCGCCGCCCGGGACTTCGCGCCCGTTGAGCTCTGGCAACGAACGCGACCTGACGGTGTTGGATGAGGTGATCCAGGAAAGCGACGGCGCGGATGCTTTTCTGGCGGGGAGGCCGCCCATGCACCTCAAGCGCGGCATGACCTTGCCGGCGGGGATCCGACTGACGTCGCCCAGCGATGCCGAAGTTCAGCTGGGCTCCGCGGCCGGGATGGTGATGACTATGGAGAAGGCGGCGTCGATGACGGTGACCGACGCCGGCGCCACCCAGCGGTTCGCCTTGCACACCGGCGCGGTGCGCGTGCACGTGGCGCCGCTGGCGCACGGCGAACGGTTTGTCATCGACACGCGCGACGCAGAGATCGAAGTGCACGGCACCACCTTTCGCGTGGCGGTCTTGCCACCTGATGCGACGTGCGCGGATCCGGCTCGGACGCGGATCTCCGTCGCTGAAGGCGTGGTGGCGGTGCGCTCGCACGCCGACGAAGTGCGCCTGGCCGCGGGCAGCACATGGGTATCGGTTTGCGTGGCCGCCCCGCTGGCGCCCACTGCCGTGTCGGTGTCGACACAGACGCGTGCGCAGACCGCTGCGCCCCTGCGCCCGATGTCCGGCCCGCGTCGGACGCCGGCCGCCGCAGCGTCATCCGCGTCGCTGCTGGCCGATCAAAATAACCTGTTCGCCGCCGCGGTTCGCGCCCGCAATCAAGGTCAGGGCCGGGCGGCGGTGACTTGGTTTGACCGCCTGATCCACGAATATCCGGCCAGCCCCTTGGCCGAGAGCGCGGCGGCGCAACGAATGAAAATTTTGTCGTCGATCGACGCCACCGCCGGCGCGCAGGCGGCCGCCGACTATCTGCACCGTTTTCCCTTTGGGTTCGCGCGTGGCGAGGCCCAGCGTCTGTTGCAAGAATCGCCCACGCGTTAGGTCCAAGCCGCCCGACGGACGGGACGTTCGGACCTCAAGGGCACTTCGGTCGCCCGGTCACCGGTCGCAAGGTTTCATCGCCGCAGGCCAGGCGGCAGGTGGCGCTGTCCGTGCACTCGACGATGCATGCGCCTGTGCAGTGCACGTCGCAGTGCGACCGCGACCAGCACTCGACCAGGGAGCTGTCCCCGACGGTGAAGACACACGCGCTGTCTTGCTCGCACTTGATCTGCGCGCTCGGACCGGCGCTGAGCTGACAGGTGCTGGTCTGTTCGCAGTCGGCGGCACAGGACGCGCCGCAAGTGTCGTCGCAGCGATTTTCTGACGGACAAAGCAGCCGGCACATGGAGCCGGGACAGTCAGTGGGCTGAAACAGGCAGCTCGAATCGGAACAGAGGCTGGCACCGTCGGACCCGCCGTCAGCGGCGGCGGGGAGGCCTTCGCCGGCGAGCGCGTCCCTGTTGACGGGTAGATCCGAGCTTGCGCCGGCGTCGTCCGGGTGATTGTCGAAACGAAAATCTCCGTCGCAGGCGCAAAAGCCCGCGCTCAGGATCAGCGCGGCGCCGAACAGCCAGCGCCTCGATCGTGGCAGCGACCCACGGGTCTCCTTATCGGCGGTCAAGGAACCATCTCCCTCACGCTCAGCATAGCCGTCAAAACCGCGCCCGGAAGCCAGCTTCGAAGAGGCCCCGGAACGGCACCAGCTCGGCGACCGGCCGTTCGTGGACCACCACCGTCGAGCGGCCGAAGAGGACCTCGCCGCCGCCAGCGACAAATCCCGCCGCGGTCTCGGTCAGGCGGACCTCCAGTTCGACGGCGGCCGCGGCGCCAGGAAGCAGCCGCGCTTGCCGCACCGGCGCCGGATCGTCGTCGGAAAAATGTGTAAGAGATTCGTAAGCCAGCAGCGCGTCCAGCCGCCCGCTGAGATTGAAGGGGTGATCAGCGGCGGGCAATAGCCGCCGCCAGAGGCCGGCATAAGCGGCCGCCGCCAGCAGCGACGCCTGGGCCACCGGGATGGAGCCCACGCGGGCCCGGGCCCCCACGCGCAAGCCCCACGTTGCTTCGGCCGGCCAGCGAAGACCGGCGCCGCCGCCCAAGCTGTCGCCTTGGCCGCCCACCGCCGTTGCTCCCATCATGAACGCCTCCAATCCGAAGCGGGCAGGGCGCGGCGGGGTCGCCGTCGCCGCCGGTGTTGGTTGAGCGCGCACGAGCTCGCCCCGCTCCCCATTCTCGTTCGCCCCGGCCGTCAGGGCGGGCGCCGGCGGGACAACGAACGAGCCGACGATGAATCCCAGCGTGCGACCGCGCTCTGGTTCGCTATCGGCGGGCCGGAACAACACGTCGCGCACCAGCGTCTCGCCGGTGAGCAGAATCTCGGCGTGGACACGGGCACGCAGGCGCGTCGCGTCCGCCCAGCGCACGCGCGCCGCGATCGTCGCGCCGGCTGCTGAAGCCTCTCGCCACAGGGCCGCGTCGTCATCGTCGGCCGGCTCCACGCTCGCCACCTGGATTTCACCGGCGGGACCGATCACTTGCTCGATGGCGGCGGTCAGCGCCAGCGTCGTCGGTGAGGCGGTTTCGCCGGAGGCAACGTAGAGGATCAAGAACAATGCCCGCACGCGACGTCTTCAAGGTACCGCGGACGCCGTCAATGCGCCGGCGAAAGCGCAGCGCCTGTCGAAATCGCCGCTCGCCACCGAACAGCCGCCTGATCAAAAGACGCTGCGGGTACTGACAAGGCACCAGATGGCGTCTTTTCGTTCGCAGAATGACCACAGCAGTGCCTTGCCTGATCGTCGGAAATTCTTGCGGCAAGGCGCCACCGGCGCGTTGCTGCTGGCCGTGGTGCCGGCGGGCTGCAATCAACAAGTGTCCCCGCCCACCGGTCCGGTTCCCGGCGGCAACGTCAGCGCGATTGCCGTCAATTCGCTGCGCGTGGTGGATGGAGACGTGGTGCTGGGGCGCGACGAGACCGGTCTTTACGCCATGTCGGCGGCTTGCACGCACGCCGGTTGTTTGTTGAACACCGTCGGCGGCACGCCAGCGCAGGGGCTCAACTGCAACTGTCACGGCTCGCGCTTCGACGGCAACGGCACGGTGACGCGAGGGCCCGCGATCATTTCGCTACAGCACTACAAGGTAGACGTGGCGGCCGACGGCACCATCACCATCCAGGGCGGCGAGCCGGTCGCGGCTGATGTGCGCACGCCGGTTTCGTGATTAAGTCGCGCCCGGCCGGCGCCTGGAGAGTCTGATCCAACGCTGCTGGTCAATCGTACGGGGAATGGGCCACGGTGGCCCCGACCTCAAACGACCACGAAAAGGAACCCAATGAGCACACTCTCGAAGACCACCATCGCCGCCCTCACGCTGTTCATGCTGGCCGGCCAGGCGGCGGCCGCCACGAAGGACGACGACGCGATCAAGGCACGCGTTGCCGCGTTCATCGACACCTTCAACAAGGGTGACGCCAAGGCGGTGGCGGCGTTCTGGATCGAGGACGGCACGTTGGTCACCCCGGTGGGCATGATGGGCACCGGCCCGGCGGAGATCGAGAAGGTTATCGCCGGCGACCTGGAACACTTCCTCAAGGGCGCGAAGATGGAGATGAAGGTGACGCGGATCCGCGCTGTCGGAAAAGACGCCGCCTGGCTGGACATTGAACACACGGTGAACGGCGCCATGACCCCGGACGGAAAGCCGATGCCGACGGTGACCTTTCACGTTCCGTCTCTGTGGTTGAAGAAGGGCAAGACCTGGATGATCGCCGACGCCCGTCCGTACGCGCTGATGCCGGTGCCGGCTGACAAGATGGCGGCCAAGAAGTAGCACGGCGCTCGCGCGCTTGACCCTTGTCTGCCAGCGGGCGAACGTCCTGCTGGCGGATGATTTTTCGAAGAGGCCAGCTTTCGCGGTGCGTTTGCCCCGATGGTTCGGCGTGGAGGTTTTGCCGCCCTGACGGCGCCCGTCGTTTACGCAGCGTCTGTCGCCGTTACGGATGCGTGCAGGTGTTCACCTGGATGTCGTTGGTGGTGCCGGTGAACGAGATGTCGACGTGGTTGGCGCAGACCACGCCGCGGCCGCCGGTGACCACGCCCGGGGTGGCGCCCGAACAGTCGCGCGGGCCGGCAAAGATGTTGCCCATCGCCGTCAACGTGGCGTTGGCGTTGTTGGCGAACTCCATGCAAATGCCGCCACCCCCGTTCTGGCCGCTGCCCAGTGCCGCCTGCAACGTGTTCTTGCCCGGGCTGGCCAGCGTGCCGAGATCGATCTTGCTGACGTCGGTGATGGCGCCGTTGGCCAGGATCTCGACGCCGGCGTTGTTGTTCGACAGCAGGTAACTGGAGCGCAGGCTCACCACCGAGCCGGCGGATATCACCAGGCCGCGCCCGCCTTGGTTGGCCCAGGCCACCACTCCGGCCAGGGTGTTCAGCGGCGGGTTGGCGCCGGTCTGATTGATGATGATGCCGCTTTGCTGGTTGTCGTTCGCCACCACGCTTCCCGCGCCGCTGGTGCCGGGGGCGCCCTGGATGGTCACCGACGACGCGCCGTCGACGACGATGCCGCTGCCGGTGTTGCCATTGAAGGCCACCTGATTGGGCGTGGGCAAACTGATGATCACCGTGCCACCGGCGCCGTTGCGAACGCTGACGTGCAGGCCGTCCGACCGCGTGGGCAGAAGCCCGTTGTTCGACGACGTGACGCCGCTGCCGATGCTCAGCGTGCCGCCCGCCACCTGGATGCCGTCGCCAAGGAAGTTCGAGACCGCCACGTCTTCCAGCGTCGTGGTGCTGGTTGATCCGGCCAGCACCACCACGCCGGTGGCGGCGGTGTGGTTGCCGCCGTCCAGGGTGAGGTTCTTCAGTCCCGACGCCGCGGCGGCCAATCGGAACGCCGACGTGTTGGCGGGTGGGGCGACGGTGACGAAGTTCTGGCCGACGATGGTGACGTTGGCGGGGACGACGATGGGGAACGTCTCGCCGGTCTTCACCACCGCCGGTTGGCTGGGGGCGGCGCTGCCGACGATGGTGACGGTGGTGCCCGCCACCGCGGCGGCGCCGATGAACTGCAAGGCGCGTCCGATGGTCTTGAAGGAACACGACACCGTCGGGCTGTTGCTGCCGGTGGAACCGCTGTCGCTGCCGTTGACTGGATCGACCAGGTAATTCTTGCCAGCGACGGTCGCGCACGTGCTGCAGCTGTGGCCCGTGGTGCAAACCGCCGAGTTGCCGAGCTTGTTCTTGCATACTGTATCGCCCGCCGCGCCTGGACAGCACTCGCCGGCGGCGCAAGAACCGCCGCAGCACAGATCGGCGGCGTTCGCCGTGCAGGCGCTGTTGTCGGCTGTCGCGCACGAACCGGCCACGCACGCCCCGGCGCTGGCGCCGCTGGTCGTGCAGATGAACGTGGCGCCGTACGCGGCCATGCACTGCGCGTCGCTGGCGCATTTGGCGCACGCGTTTGCCTTTGACAGACCGCAGATGCTGCCTGTCGGGCTGGCGCAGTCGCTGTTCGCGCGGCAGTCGCCGGGGACGCAGGCGCCGCCGAGACAGATGTACGGGTTGGTGCCGGCGGTGCCGTAGGCGGCGGTGCAATGGGCGTCGTCGGTGACGTCGGTGCAGGCCGCGCAAGCGGTGCTCTTGCAAAGGCCATTCGCCGTCGCCAGATCGCACGCGCTGTTGTCGGCGCCGCAGGTCGCGCTGGTGTCGCTGCCGCCGTCGGTGGTGTCAGCGTGCGTGTCGGCGAGATCGGTCGCCGCGTCGCCGCCGGTCTCGGCCCCTGTGTCGCCACCGGTCTCGGCCGTGGCGTCGCCGCCTTCGCCCGCGGTGTCCGTGGGCGCCAGGTCGGCGGGCGTGTCCGTGCCCGTATCGACGGCTGCCATCTCGAGGGAGGTATCGATCACCGCCCGCTCAGCGGGCGCGTCTCCCGTTTGCGTGTCCGTGCCCGTGCTATCGGGCTGGCCGCTGTCGGTGGGATGAGCGGGGCCCCCGCCTCCGCAACCACCCAGCACCGCGAGAACGCAAACCACCAGCACCTTGCGCATGGGGAGCCTCCAGTAAGCGAAGCAAAAAAGACGATCGAGCGGCGCGAGCCTAACAGTGTTGCGCGCGGACTGGCAAGTTGCCGCCGCCTTGAATACATCCAATTCAAAAGTCGGCGGCGTCCCCGTATATTTCTGGCCCCTCCCCCGCGGGGTAACGAAAGCCGACCATGAACCACAGCCTTTCGATCGTCCTGACCGGAGCGGCCGGCAACCTGGGCCGCAAGCTGCGCGAGCACTGGCGCGGCCACCACCACGTGCGGGCCATCGACATCGATCCCCGCGGCGACCAGACGATCATGCGCGCCGAGCTGGCAGCGGGCGATCCAGTGTGGGCGTCGGTCCTGGCCGGCGCCGACGTGGTGGTTCATTGCGCGGCCAACGGCTCGCCGACTCAATCTTGGGAAGAAGGCCACCGCAACGTCGGCGTCACCTTCAACGTCTTCGAGGCGGCGCGGATGGCGAACGTGCGGCGCGTGGTCTACATCAGCTCGAACCATGTGATGGGTGGATACAAAGATCAGGCGGAGCCGCGCCTGCTGACCGCCGCGTTGCCGCCGCGGCCGGGCGCCGTCTGGCAGCGCGACGGCCGGCAGCAGACCAGCCACAGCTACGGATTGAGCAAGCTGTGCGGCGAGGAGATCGCCCGCTGTTTCGCCGACTCCCACGGTCTTGAAGTGCTCTGCGTGCGCGTCGGTTGGGTGCAGACCGGCGACAACCGCGTCGAAGACATGCCCGCGCACATGGACGATTGGACGCGGGCCATGTGGCTGTCGAACGCGGATCTTTGCCGGTTGCTGGACGCCTGCGTGGGCGCGGCGCTGCCGGGACGCTTCCTGATCGTCAACGGGATGTCCGCCAATGCCGGCATGCGCTGGGACATCGCTGCGGCGCGAGAGACGATTGGCTACGTTCCCGAAGACGGTTGGCCGGGGCGATAAGAGCGCATGGTTTTGCGTGGAATTTTCGTCTGTTAATCGATCAACAACAGCCCCACTTTAAAACCAAATAATCGCTTGTCGGGTCGCCGTTATTGGTCGCGAATCGATTGACGGCTGGCAGTGACTGCGTTCATTGTTGGCAAAGCGAATCCGAACCTCGGGAGGTCTTTATGACTCGCTTGTTTGTGCGTAGCGTCTTCTTTGGGGGCGTGCTGGGGTTGGTGGGTTGCAGCAGCTCACCGGGAACGGTGGGCGCTGGCAGTGGCAGCGGCGGAACCAGCGGCTCGGGGTCGGGCGGCAGCGCCGTGGTCGATGCCGGCGGGACCGGCGGCGTCGGCGGGAGCGGGAGCGGGAGCGGCGGCACGGTGGCGCCCGTTGATTCAAGCGCCGGGATGGAAACTGCCGGCGAGACTTCTGGCGCCGGTGGCGGCTTGCCGGACGTCACCAGCGACGGCGACGGCGATCGGATCATCGGCCCGACGTTCACGCAGGATCCGTTGGTTACCCGCCAGGCGGGGGTGCCGGCCAGTCGGTCTTTCAAATTCACCATGGCGCTGGCGCAAAGCAAGTACTACACCGGCGCGGGCCAACAGAACGCGGTCACCAATCGGTCCATCTCGGTCAGCGTACCGATGCAGTACGACCCGACCAAGCCGGCGGCGCTGCTGGTCACGCAGGACGCACAGGAGAGTGGTTACTTGCCGGCGGTGATTGACAACCTGATCGCCATGAAGCAGGTGCCGGTGATCGTTTCGATGTACATCGCCAACGGCGGCGGCGATTCGGTGGGCAACGAGCGCGGCCTGGAGTACGACACCGTCTCGGGATTGTACGCCGAGTTCGTGATCAAAGAGGTCGTGCCCGAGGCGATCGCGCAGGCCAAGACGCAACTGAGCATCGATCTGAAGATCACCGACAATCCGAACGGCCACGCCACGCTGGGCGGCAGCTCGGGCGGGGCGGCGGCGTTCTCGATGATCTGGTGGCACCCGGATCTGTTCCGGCTGATGATCGGGTTTTCGCCGACGCTGGTCAGCCAGGTGCCGAAGAGTTCACCGTTCCCGAACGGCTGCTGGGTCTATCACGACCTTGATCCGTACGATCCCACCGCGCCCAACGGGTTGGTCATGCACAACTGCGAGGCGGCCGGCGGTTTCGTCGGCGACAGCAAACCCGGCGCGTGCGACACGCCGTTGACCCAGGCCACGTGCACGGCGGTGTCCGGATGCGTCTGGAACACCATGAACAACCGTCCCATCCGCGTCTGGCACCAGTCGTCGCAGAACGATCTGGACAGCGGCGAAAACGAACCCGCCACCGACCACCGCAACTTTGACCTGGCCAACCGGCGGACGGCGGCGGAGCTCAAGGCGCGCGGGTATCACTATCACTATGATCACGCCGACGGCGGCAACCACAACGACGATCGCGTGCAACGGCAAACCATCGTCGAAGCGATGAAGTGGTTGTGGCGCGGCTATCCGATTGATTGACGAGCGACCGCCGCGGCGCTGATTCCAAAAATCGCAAGAACGGGTCGGCACCGTCAATGCGAGCGACGGCCGGTCGCGGTAAAGTGCGCCCATGAAGTTCAAACCGCTTGGCCGTACCGGCGTGCAGGTCTCGGAGCTGTGCATGGGAACGATGTCCTTTGGCGGTGACGCCGATGCCGCCACGTCGGGGGCCCTGTACGCCGCCTGCCGCGAGGCCGGCATCAATTTTTTCGACACCGCCGACGTGTACAACAAAGGTCGTTCAGAAGAGCTTCTGGCCGGCTTGATCAAAGGCCACCGCGACGAGCTGGTCATCAACACCAAATGCTTCGGCGCCACCGGCACCGACGTAAACGCGCGCGGCACTTCGCGCCGGCACATCACGCGCGCCGTCGAGGCCAGCCTGCGCCGGCTGCAAACCGATCGGGTCGACGTGCTGTTCTTGCACCAAGTCGATCCGTTGACGCCGCTGGAAGAATCGCTGCGCGCCCTGGAGGATCTGGTGCGCGCCGGAAAGGTGCTGTATCCGGCGCTGAGCAACCACGCCGCCTGGCAGACGCAGCAGGCGCTGGGCATCCAGGAGACGCACGGCTGGGCGCGTTTGCAGGTGCTGCAGCCGATGTACAACCTGGTCAAGCGACAGGCCGAGGTGGAGATTCTCCCGATGGCGCAGGCCAACGGCCTGGCGGTGATTCCGTACAGCCCCGCCGCCGGTGGCTTGCTGTCCGGCAAATACGCGGCCGAGGCCCGAGCCGCGAGCGGTCGGCTGCTAACCAACAAGATGTACGAGGCCCGCTACGGCGAGGCGTGGGTGCACGAGGTGGCGGCGCGCTTCGCCGAATTTTGTCGAGCGCGTGGCCTGCACCCGGTCAGCGTGGCGGTGGCCTGGGTCGCCGGCCACCCGGCGGTCACGGCGCCGATCATCGGCGCCCGCAACGTCGAGCAGCTGCAAGCGTCGCTGGCTGCCGCGGCGATCGACATGACGCCCGCCTTGCGCGCCGAGCTGGGCGCGCTGTCGCGCTCGCCGCCGCCCGCCACCGATCGCCTGGAAGAGACAGCGCCAGCGAAGCCATAGCGACGCGCTCGGCGCCGAGCGAACTACAGGCTGACGATCTCGACCCAGTTCGATCCCTTGCCGGTCGGATATTTCTGGACCAGCTTCAGCGCACCGGTGGCCGGATCGATGTTGTAGGTCGAGATGGTCTCGGACTTTTCGCCGCTGACCACGATGTGCTTGCCGCTGGGATCAATGGCAAAGCCGCGCGGTTGTTTTTCGGTGGGCGTGTTCGACAGCCACGTCAACTTGCCGGTGGCCTTGTCCACGCTGAACGCCGAGAGGCTGCTGGTGGTGCGCTCGGCGGCGAAAAGGAATTTGCCGTCGGGCGTGAGGTGCAGGTCGGAGGCCCAGATGTCCTTCGTGACGTCGCGCGGGGTCTGTCCCGGCACGGGCGGCACGCGCGGCGCGCCCGGCACCAGCTTGGAATCAGCGGGCAAGATGTTGGCCACGCTGGCCTCGCTCAAAAGACCGGTCTTGGCGTCCAGAGACAGCGTGGTGACCGTGCCGACCATTTCGCTGAGCAGAAAGGCGAATTTGTTGTCCGGCGACATGATGATGTGCCGCGGGCCGCTGCCCAGTTTCAACTGCACGGTGGCGGGCGTGTTCGCCGCCAGCTTTCCGGTTTTCTTGTCGAATCGAAATTGAAAGATCTGGTCCGTCCCCAGATGCGCCGCGAAGACCCACTGTCCCGTGTTGTCGGTGATGATCGAGTGCGCGTGGCGGGCGGTGGGGATCACCTGCAGCGGCGGCCCCACCTGGCCGTCCTTGCCGATCGGGTTGACGCTGACCAGGTGCGCGCCGTACGAAGCCCCCAGCAGGAAGTGGCCGGTCTTGTCGACGCGGATGTACGGAAAACTCTCGGCCAGCGGACCGCTGGACAATTTTTTCAAGGCCCCCGTCTTGTGGTCGATGCCGAAAGTGACCGCTGAAAATGGCTTCGAGCGAGCCGCCGCGTACAAGAAATGTTTGTCGGGGCTGACGCTCATGGGCAATGACGAACCTTTTCCGGCGACTGCGAATTTTTCGCCGGGCTTCAGCGTGCCGTCGGATTCCAGGGTGTACATGCCGATGTTTCCGTCTTCGGCGTTCGAGACGTAGACGTACGTGGCAGCCTGGGCGGTACTGGAAAGGGCGATGACAGCAGACAAGACGATTCCTTTGGTCACGTTCATGGTTCCTCCGCCGGGGTTGGGCGGCGCACAGGATGCCACGAATGCTGTGCGGCTGGGTTGTCAACAATGCAGACGGCGAAGAGGAAATTGGTCCAGTCTCTTTTTCGCCGAGGCGCCACCGCTGCGCGGCCGCTAGGGAATGATGATCACCGGCGGCTTCGAGATCAGATTCAAGTTCAGGCCGCCGGGATAGTAGTACGACGTGGCGAATCCGAAGCCCGCCACTTGCAACCCCAGGCCACTGTCGTGAGTGGTGGTCAGCGTGTGCACGCCGCCGTTGCCGGCGCTGAGCTTGGCGCGCAGAAAACCCCAGTCGCCGCCGCCGATCGCCGTGGGCGCGTCGGTGACCGTCGCGCCGTCAAGCACCACCGTGGCGCCCCGGGGCACCAGAATGTCGGCGAAGTTCTCCAGGTAGTCGGCCGGCGCCAGGAAGGTGTACTGCTTGCGGAACTGTTGCGGCGTCACCTCCATGGTCATCGCCGGATCGCCTTGCGAGTTTGTGGCGTCCGTTCCCGGCATCTGCAGCGTGCCGCCGACCATGAACGACGCCACGGCGAAGGGTTGGTCACCGGTGACGATGAACGGTTGATTCATCATGCAGTGGCTGGCGGTGCTGACACATTCGGCGGCGGGTTGGCCGGTGGGCAGGGCCGGAATCTGCACCACATCGCCGGCGTTCAGCGTGTCGGGCGCGTCGGCGGGTTTGCCCTCCGGATACATCAGGTGCGTGCCGTCGACGTTGCCGTAGATCCGCACCACGTGGCCGACGGCGTTGCCGAGGGGCGTGGTGGGCGGCACGACGATGTACGTCTTGCCCAAGACTTCAGACGGCAGCACCGTCTCTTCCATGTGGTCGGCGTTGGCTATCGAAAAGTCAGGTAGCTGGGCGATGGCGTTGAACGCGATCACCTGCACCGGATGATCGGCGTTGATCACCGACCCGCTGACGTCGGCGTTGCGGGTCTGCGGATACTGCGCCCAGGCGCCCACCAGCTGCACGACGTCGCCGGCGTTCATCTGCACGGTGTAAATCTGCATCGGGTTCAACGCCGGGATGTCGCCGGTGGCCGACGCGGCGATGCACGTTCCCAGATCGGTCGTCGGAAAGATCTCCACGCCACACTTGGGTCCCAGCTGCACCTTCACCATGGTGTTGTCGGCGGTGGCGGTGATGGCCATGCCGCCCGGCACGCTGCCCCAGTCGCTGCCTTCATTCTTTGATGCATAGGCGAAGACGCGATAGTTGCCGGTCATCGCCGCCGCCGGCAGCAGGATCGACGCGTCGACGCTGGCCGACAGACAGCCGTCGCTGCCGGGATTTTCCGGGCACATCTTTTTGGTGTACTGCAGCGGATTGAATTGCCACGCCGTCACCGGCACCGAGCTGACGACGTGATAGGCGCCGCCGTTCGCCCGCATCGACGACGTCAAGCGCCCGCCCGAGGTGTTGGTCAGCGAGAACTCCGGACCTTTCAGATCCATCACCCACGCCAGTAGAACCGTCTCCAATTTGCCGGCGCCGACGGTGACCTGTTTGTGAAAGCTGGCCGGGCCATCGATGGTGACGGCGGCGTCCGCTGTACCGCCGTTGGCGATGACGACGGCGGGATCGAACTCGGTCCACACCGGGTTGGCGGTGATGGTGGGCCAGAATTCGCAGCCGACGTAGCTGTGGGCGCTGGCGGCTTGTGCGCAGGTGGCGGGTTGATTGTCGACCAAGCCGCCGCCGCCTGCGCCGCCGTTGTTGTTCACGGTGCTGCCGCCGCTGCCTGCGTTACCGGTGCCGCCGCCGCTGCCCCCGCTGCCCGAGCCGGCGCCGCCGCTGCCGCTGCTGTCGCCGCCTTGCTTCTTGATGCTGGCGCAGCTCGCGCCGGTGGCGGCCAGAACCAGTGCAATAAGGAAATACCGAACGCTGTTTGTCGTCATGGACGTCGCTCCCATCCTGACTGTTGAACCAAGTTCATTGTGGCCGATGCCCGCTGCGTCGAATGTTCATTTTCCGTCTGTCCGGTGATAACTGTGCTTAACAGTTGAGCGAAATCCGGGATTTATTTTTCCCGGCCGACGCCGCTTCGGGCACCATCAAAGAATGCGCATGGCAGGACGCGCGTTCCGAGTGGTTGCGATTGGTTTTCTCGCCTCTTGCTCGTCGAGCCCGGCCGGCACGATTGGCGGCGTTGGTGGCGGCGGGGGCGCGGGTGCTCAGACCGGCGGCGGCGGTGCCGGCGGAGCTGAGACCAGCGCCGGGTCGGGTGGGACGACATCCGCGGGCAGCGGTGGCGACAGCGGTAATGGCGGCAATGGCGGATCGATCACCGGCGGCACCGGTGGCGGCGGTGCGGGCGGCGGCGACGCCGCGATGCCGAGCGGGGACGCCGCCATCGGCGACGCGGGCAATGGCGTCGGCGGTCCCAGCCGCTGCGCCAGCGCCGGCCTCGCGTTGTGCGAAGACTTTGAAAATGGTTTGGACGCCACACTGTGGAAGACCACCAAGAATGGTGACGGCACCGCCGTGGTCGACGACATGCACGCCGCCCGCGGAACCAAGGCGCTGCACGTGCGGACAGTCTCCGGAAGCGGCGTCGCTTACGTCACCGAGCGGATGTCTTTCCCGGCCACCAACAACATTCTCTACGCCCGCATGTTCTTGTACCTGGGCGATCCCATCACCACCGACGGCCACTTCAGCCTGGCCCAGGGCGCGGGCACCGGCACCGGCGCGGTGATTCGCTTTGGCGGACAGTTCAAAGAGTTCGGCGTCGGCACCGATCAGGGCTCTTCCGGCGACTGGACCGATCACGACAACAAGACGGTCCCGGCGCAGACCTGGATGTGCGTCGAGTTCGAATTCAAGGGTGACAGCAACGAATTCCACGTCTGGCAGGACGACGTCGAGCGAACGGCGCTGCACTCGGGCGCGAACAAGCACGGGGGATTCACCATGCCGGCGTTCAATTCATTGTGGTTCGGCTGGTGGATGTACAACGCCACCGAACCGCAAGACCTGTGGATCGACGAGATCGCCGTCGACTTCAAGCCGATCGGCTGCGCGAAATAGCCGTCAGCAGCGCCGCCGGCGAACGCCAAGCACGAACACTGCTGCCAGCAGCAGCGCCACTGCGTTGCCGGGCGATGGCGACGATGGCAGCGCGCACTTGCAGCCTCCGTCGCAAGGGCCCGTGCGTGCGTCGGCGCCACCGCCGGTGACGGGCGCGTCGACCGTGGTACCGGCGGCATCCATTGTCGATGCCGAACCCGACGTGTGCTTGATTTGGCCAAAAACGTTTCGCCAAAGCTTGTGACCGTGAAGGCCTGCGCCGGGCGCGGGGCCGCCGCCAGTGTCAGGAATCCCAGCCCCGCAGCCCGATTGCGCCGCGCCCGCGGTCGCAACATTGTCCAGGAGGCCGGACCGCTCATTCGCCGCAGTCCAATCACGGCGATCAGAGCCGGCGAAGCGCTCGCTCGCTATTGACTAATAGTCAATAAGCATGGTAGGCCGGAGGTATCGATTCGAGGAGGCCGCCGATGCCGATGTGGGGTTATCGTTGTGCGAACCCGGGTGCAACCCGGCTGCTGCTGTCCGTGGTGCTAGTGGGCGGTTGCACTGCGGCTGGGACGCGCGGGCAGGCCCGCGGTGAAAACGGAGCGGGAGGCGCCTCCGACCAGGGCGCGGGCGGCAGTCAGGCCGCCGGTAGCGGCGGAGCGTCGCCGGTGGACGGCGGGTCATCGCCTGGTAGCGGGGGCGCTGCGCTCACCGACGCTGGCGGCACCGCACCCAACGCCGACGGCCCGAACTGCGGCCTCAGCACATTCGCTCTTCAAAGCTTGCCGCCCGACGTGCTGATCGTCCTCGACAAATCCGAATCGATGAACGAGCCGGCGAAGGGACTGCTGGGCTGCTTGCTGTTTCAGTGCGAATCGAAATGGTCCGACATGACCATGGCGTTGAACAGCACGGTGATGGCCACCCAGGCCACGGTGAACTGGGGATTGAAGGTGTTTCCCACCGACGACATCTGCGGCGTCAGCGAGACGGTCGCGGCACCGGTGGCAGCCAACAATGCCAGCGCGGTCAATGCCGCCATCGCTGCCACCTCGCCGAGTGGGGCCACGCCGACCCGGCTGGCCATCACGGGCGCCGGTCAATATCTGATGGGACTCGGCCGCCCGAATCCGCGTTACATCGTGCTGGCCACCGATGGTCTGCCCAACTGCGCCGCCGGCCAACAGAACGCCGCTGACGACGCCGCGGCGATCATGGCGGTGACGGATGTCGCGGCCGCCGGGATCCCGGTGTTCGTCATCGGCGTGGGCACCGCTGGTGGCGGCGACGCGACCTTGAGCGCGATGGCGAAGGCGGGCGGCAAGCCGCGCGCCGCTGATCCCGCGTATTACCCGGTGACCACGGCGGCCGATCTTTCGGCGGCACTGGCCACCATCGGCGGCCAGTTCGCGTCGTGCACGCTGCCCATCAAACAGCCGCCCGATCCCGACAACATCGCCGTCGACGCCGACGGCATGCGTGTCCCCAAGAGCGCCACCGACGGCTGGGCCTACGGCGCCGGCATGGCCACCATCGAATTGAACGGCTCGTGGTGCGCGAATTACCAGAGTGGGGCGATCAAGGACGTCCAGGCGATCTTCGGCTGCCCGGGAAAGATCATTCCCTAGCGGTTGCGCCGGCGCCGTCGTCGCGCCGCCCAGGCCAGCACGCCCAGGGCGACGATCGGCAGCGCCGAGTGGCGTGAACGGCCGGTCACCGAGCAGGCAGCGCCGCCGCCGGCTGCAGCGCTGGCCGTCGTCATCACGTTCGCGTTGTGCTTGGTCAAAGCTGCGGCGATGGCGGCGCGGTTGTCGACGCTGATGGTGCCGTCGCTGTCCGCAGAGCGGGCGAAGCCGACTGTCGATCCCGGCAGGTTGTCCAGATCGCCACGGTCATACGTCGCCTGCATCTGGGGGCTGCAAGTGGCGGGCGCGCCAGCCGCCACCGGGTAGACGATCTGCGCGCCGTCGTCGGTCTGGAGGCGCACCGGCGCGTGGCAAATGTCGAAGGTGCCGTTGCCGCACAGGATGGTGGCGCTGACCAGGTGGTTCGGCGAGACGTCGGGCAGATCGCTGCTGGTGATGAAGATCGGATCGGTGTTCATCTCGTCCGGCGAAATAAAGGTAGCCAGGCGGGTCAGCTTGCGGTGATTTTCAAACAGGGGCGCGAACGCCTCCAATGGCAGGAATACCGCCTGGTTCAGATCGTCGGTCAGTTTCTGGGCGTCGAAGTTGTCGCCGGCGCCCGCGTCCGGGCCGGAGGGCGAAAAAGCGAACTTGTAAATGTTTTGATAATAGTCGGACTCGGTCACGCCCATCGCGGCCAGGGCGGCCGGCAACGGCAAATCCTGCCGCAGCACCTGCAACAGCGCCCCTTGCGGCGTGAAGCCCAGCCCGAATAGCCGCGTGAGATAGGCACCCGGATTGGGCTGTATCCTCAGATTGGCGACGACGGTCGGGCTGATATCGAACAGAGGCGTCAGGCCGGCGGCGTCCTGCGCGTCCTCGACGGCGAAGGCGTTCCCGCCGGCCTCGTCGGCCGCTTGCCCCAAGATCTGATCGTAATTCTTGCCGCCGTTGAACCAGTCCAGCTTGGCGAAGTTGAGGCCGATCTCCGCATAGTTGATGGGCACCGCGCGGCCACTGCCCAGCACCCAGACGTTGATGCGTACGTCCGGCGTGGCGGCGATGGCGGTCAGCTTCAGCGGCAGACAACCTTCGTCGGCGGCGAAGCGCAAGACGATCGGCTGGATGGCGGAGGTGTCCTGGCCCTGGCGCAGGCGCAGGGCCACGAAGCTGCTCTTGGCGGCGACGTAGTCGGCGATGATGCGGCTGGCGTCGGTGGAGACGAAGTAGCCGTTGGCGTTCAGCCACACCTCCAGCGCGGTCGGATCGTCCGACTTGATCACCGCCGAGTCGTAGGGGCCGACGTTGCCCCGAAAAAGCACCTGGACGCTGGGCATGTCGACGGCGCTGGCGTCGCCGCTGGGCAACTGCGCGCCGGCGTTGCTGCTGGCCGAGGAGCCGCCACAGGCCGGCAGGAAGCTGTCTTCGGTGCCGCCGCCGAATCCTTGGCAGTTTCCCATGACGCTGAAATTGAGCTGATAGCGGGGACGAGTGGCCGGTTCCAGTCGATCGAACAGCACGTCTTTACCCACGTCCAAGGTCGGCGTCGCCGTCACCGGCACCACCCACGAAAATTGGTCGGCGGCGCCCGTATAGATGATCTGGATATGCGCTTCGACGCGGCCCAGGTTGGTTTGCGGATCTTTATCCAGAACGAACAGGACATTCTCCGCTGACTGCGCGATGGGAAGCTGGCCGCCGCTGCCGGGTCGATCGCAGAAAAACCCGCCGCACGCCTGGGCCGATCGGACCGTCGGGAAGGCGATCAAAAAGAACCCAACGACAAGGATCCAAAGGCGGCGAGTGCGCGTCTGCAAGCGAGTGGTCATGGGCGGCCATGGTTGCAAGCAATCGGCCAATCTCGCAAGGCGACGGAATGGGATAGTCGGGGCTTCGGCGCTGGGTCGGCGCGGCGCCGAGCAGCCAAGCATGACGCTACTGTCGCGAGTTCGTCGCTGAAGAATCGCCACCGCCATCGAAAATGTTAAGACATAAATCGTGACCATCACCATCACCGACCTCACCGCGCGCGACATTCGCCTGCCGACGTCGCGTGACCTGGACGGCTCCGATGCCATGAACCCGGACCCGGATTATTCGGCGGCGTATGTCGTCTTGCGAACTGATGCGCCCGGGTTGGAGGGACACGGCCTCACGTTCACCATCGGGCGGGGCAATGAGCTGTGTGTGGCGGCGGCGCGCGCATTGCGGCCGTTGATTGTGGGAAAGACGCTGGAATCGATCACCGCCGACATGGCCGGGTTCTGGCGCGCCATCACCGGCGACAGCCAATTGCGCTGGGTGGGGCCGGAAAAGGGCGTCATTCATCTGGCCACGGCGGCGGTGGTGAACGCGGTCTGGGATCTGTGGGGCAAGGCGGCCGGCAAGCCAGTGTGGCAGTTGGTCTGCGAGATGACGCCCGAACAACAGATCGCCTGCATCGACTTTCGGTACATCGAGGACGCCCTGACCCGCGACGAAGCCCTGGGCATCTTGCGCGACAACGCCTCGACGCGCGCCGCTCGGATCTCCGAGATGCAGCGTGACGGTTATCCGACCTACACCACGTCGGCGGGCTGGCTGGGCTATCCCGACGACAAACTACGTCGACTGTGCCGTGAGCTTTCCGCGCGCGGCTGGCAGCACTTCAAGATCAAGGTCGGCCGCAATCTGGAAGATGACATTCGCCGCTGCCGCACCATGCGGGAAGAGCTCGGCTGGGAGCGCAAGTTGATGATGGACGCCAACCAGGTGTGGGGCGTCAACGAAGCCATCGCCTGGATGAAGCGCCTGGCGGAATTTCGGCCGCACTTTATCGAGGAGCCCACCAGCCCCGACGACGTTCTCGGTCACGCCGCCATCGCCCGCG
>DASXQB010000050.1:0-4493 GCA_036493295.1 Polyangia bacterium
GCGGGTCGTAGACGTCGTCAGCGACCGGAACGATCGGATAGTTGCCGCCCGCCTTGATGACGGCCGGATCGACGATGTCGGTGGTGTTGGGACAGAAGCTGTAACGCCCGCCGTGCTGGTACAGGGCCAGGCGGGTGTCCGCGGCGGCTTTGGCGTCCGCGTAGCCCGGATCGGTCGAAGGCACTTCTTGGTAGGGCTGGGGATTCGTGTCGAACGGCGGGTTCGGCTGGCCGATCTGCAGTTCGCTGGTCGGAACGGCATCCTCCGGAATCTCCGGATTCTTGCGGACGGCAGGAATGCTGACCATCCAGTTGCCGAGAATCTGCGTCACCCGACAGTCATAACCGGGCGAGTTCATCGGCATGTGCGGGAAGATGACGAAGTCATCGGCGTACATGAACGGCGTATCAATGTTGCGATAAAGAAGGCTGCGCCAGGGAGCGTCCAGATGGCCGGGGCCTTTCGTGCGGCCGTTGCAGAAGAAAATCGCGGCGGCGTCATTGGGATCGACGGTCGCGCAATCGGTCACCCACTTGCGGGCCCAGATGACGCTCGAGGCACCCGTGGCGCTGGCGCCCGCCGAGTAGGTGTCGGCGTGAGCCGGGAATTCGCGCAGCGACGGCGTGATGTACGGCATCGCAACGTCACCCTGATCGCCGCGCTTGCGAACCGGGCTGAACTTGTCGAGCGGGAACTGAAAAATGCCTCCCGCAGCCGACGGCATGAAGTTCAACGCGTCTTTCAGGTCGGGATTCTTTGTTGACGGATAGCCGCGCGGGTTGTGACAGTGGGCGCAGTTGCCGAGCATGTAGGCCTGCGCGGCCAGTTCATAGTCATTCCGAGGATTGCGCGGGCTGTCCGGCGTGCCTTGCGATTGCTCAAGCGGGAGCACATCGGCCGCGATCATGCCGGTGATCACGCCGTAGTCGATCAGACGTTGCAGCTGATCCAGCTCGTCGGCGCCGGTGTCTTCATAAGCGCCGCCGGTGCCGGTCGGCCGCCGCGCCACCTGCAGCGGGAGAAAACCAAGAACGAAGTTCTGGCCGACGCTGCCCATGTGGCACTGGATGCAACGCTGGCTGCCGGGCACGGCATAGTGTCGCTTCAGCCCCGGCGCGCCATCGCCCAGCGCGTAGGAAAGGTTGGCCGGCATGCTGTCTCGGATCATCTGCTCGCGCGGTTCGTCGACGGTGATGCTCATCATGACGTCGGTGAACGGATCGCCGTTGCGCAGCGGGAGGGCGTTCTTGGTGGCCTTGGTTTCGTCCTCGTTCCACAGATAGGTGGCGAAAAGCGCGTTGTTCTGGACCGTGCCGTCGGCCAGCGTCTGGTCCGGGCGCGCGACGATCACCCGGGTTTCGATCTTGCGATAGGTCTGGTTGCCGTCGCGGTCGATCACCTGGCGCATGAAGGTCTTGTAGAAACGCGTATTGGGCGGAATGTTGAACTTCTGATTCTGTTTGTCGAAGGTGATCGACTGCCCCATGGGCACGCGGACGTAGCGCAGCTTGCCGGCGCCGTCGGTCCACAGCGGGTACTCGGGGACGTAGGCGATCACCCGATTGCGCGCCAGCTGCGCGGTGTCGAGCGTGTTCAGATCGGTGTCCTGCAGGTTCAGCGGCAGGTCGGTCATGGTGGCGAAGGCTTGGTCCATCTTGTCCATGCTGTCGGTGCTGGTGCCGACCATCGCCGGGCCGGGGACGCAGTTGCCGATGTCGGTCATCGCGGATCCAACCTGGGCCGAGACCAGGTAAGGGCTGGTGGTGTCGCCGCCGCTGGCGTCGCCAGAATCCGACGGGGCGGGATCGTCGCTGGCGAGGATGAAAAGCTCGTCGGGACGGCCCTGGGCGATCCACTGCTGCAGCAAATTGGCCAGGACCGCGATGGGGTCGGTGGGGTCGCGCTGCGAGAATAGCTTTCCACCGGGCGGCATCGAAGTCGCCGCGTCGGGAGACATGATGGCGTCCACCGCGTTCTGACCGACAACGCTGCTGAAGTTCTTGGAGGTGACGCTGAAGTTGCCCAGGCTGGCGTCGACGTGGCAACCGCCGCAATCAGCCTTGAAGATGTTGAAGAGATCTTCGGTGTACATCGTGTTGGCGCCGCTGGCGCTGCTGTCCTGGCCGGCGATGGCGTTCGCGCGCGCCGGCAGCGCCTCGGCGGCGCGGGCGGGCGCGCACAGCGCCGATTTGGTCGTGCTGGTGCCGGTCATTCCACCGTCCGGTCGCCAGTCCCAGTTCTGCGTGCTGTCAGGACCGCCGGGCGCGGTGCAGCCGATCGTGGCCAATCCAAGCCACAGCAGGGGTTGCATTCGTCGGGCTGGCTTGGCCATGTCTTCCTTTTTTGGGCGCGCGCGTAGGCCGCAGCGGACAGTTATCACGCGACGGCGGGTGTTTCTGTGACAGTTCAGCGACTGCTTCGGAAGCGTTCAGGATGGTGCGTGCGTCAGGGCGTCGCCTTCAACAGAACGTTGTCGAACAGCACCTGGAACGCCGACGCGCGAAAGGTCTTCATCACCACCAGCCGCAAGCCCATGGACCCGGCGCCCGCCGGCGCGGTCAGGGTCCCGGTCAGTGTTTTCCAGCTATTCGTGTCGCCGAGCTGGCTGCCGCTGTCTGCCCCCGCAATGGCGCCCGAGCAATCCGTCGACGCGTAGTAGAACGCGCCGTATCCGCCGCTGCCGACGCCTTGTCCGCTGGCGATGTAAAGCTGCAGCGCCAGCAGGTACTTCGTCCCGGCGGTCACCCGTACGCACTGATTGGAGCCGGTCAGGACCATTCCGTCGGCGTCGGCGACGTTGGCGTTGCTGACGGCCAGCGAGCCCGAGCCCGACTGGCCTCCGCCATCCTTGTCGCTGCGCGATTTCGTGGCGCCGAACTCCGGCGTCCAGCCGCTGGTGTCGGCGTCGAAGCCGGGATTGGAAACCAAGGTCTCGTGACAATCGGGAACGTTGTTGGTGTCCAGATCAGGGCAGACACCGGTGCTGGTCACGCCGCCGGAACCAGAGGCGCCGCCCGAAGCGGCATCGCCGGAACCAGATGTGCCGCCGCTGCCGACGCCGCCGGAACCAGACGCGCCGCCGGTTGCGCTGGCGCCGCCCGTGCCGGAAGTGCCGCCCGAACCAGACGCGCCGCCCGAACCAGACGCGCCACCCGAACCCGCTGCGCCGCCCGAGCCAGACGCGGTATCGCCGCTGGTGCAGATACCATCGCACGACGGTGGCGGCGTTGGCATCGGATCATGGTCGCAACCGAACAGCGCGTAAGCGGCGGTCACGGCGTAGATGGTTGGCGTGCTGGTGGACAAGTCGGGGGTGAAGCGCGTCGCGATGTCGGCGCCGCTGGTGGATTCGGCGGCGGCTTCCACCTCCGCTTTGCAGAGGCCGTCGGCTCGTCCGGTCAGACAGGCGACGTCGGACGCCGATCCGCAGTAGCAAGGTTGCATGTCGGCGTCGGCGCCGCTTTTGCCGCAGCCGGTGCGTCGGATGCAAGCCATCAAGTTCAAGCAAAGATCTTTGCGCGCCTGGCCCTGCGCCGGGCCGTCGGTGGCGTTGCCGGAGGCCTGTTCGCAAGCAGTCAGCGAATCGGGACAGGTCCGTTGCTCGCAGGCGTGGCATTGGTTGAAGGTGACGACGCCGCCGGAGGTGCCGCCACTGCCCGTCGCTGCGTCGCCACCTGTTCCGCCGCCCGAGGTTCCGCCGCTGCCCGAAGCGCCGCCGGTGCCCGAAGTTCCGCCGCTGCCGGCGCCGCCCGTGCCTGAAGTCCCGCCGCTGCCCAAGCTGCCGCCGGTTCCGCTTGCACTGGATGATCCCCCCGAGCCGCTGGCCAACGTCCCGCCGCTGCCCGATGCGCCGCCGGTCGCGCCACCCGACGTTCCGTCGCTGCCGGCGCCGGTGCCGCCCGTGCCGCTGCTGCCGTCTCCGTCACCGCCGGGAATGGTCAGGCACGACGTGCGGCAGAACGTAGAATCGCAGTCCTGGACCAGATCCACCGCCGCACCGACGGCGAACGAGGGATCGACCAATCGGTCGGCAATGTCGCTGGGATCGCTGGACTCGGTGGCGTTTTCGATCACCGCCTTGCAAACGCCGACGGCTTTTCCGGACAGGCAGTCCAGATCGCCGACGCCGGCGCCGCAATAGCACGGCTCGACCTCGAACGGACTGGTTGCGTAGCAGCGGTTTTGCCGGACGCAATCAAGCACCGCCTGACAGAGATCGGTCTTGTTCTGGCCCTTGGCCGGGCCATCTTGAGCGGTGGTGGGTGCGCCCGGCAGGAACGTGGCTGGCATGTAGCACGCGCTGAAAGAATCCAGATCCAGGCTGCGACAATATTTGTTTTCGCACGCGGTGCAGGTCGCCGCGTTGAAAACCAACGGCGCGCCGCCGGTGTTTCCCGTCCCGCCGCCGGTGGTACCACCGCCGCCGTTCGTGCCGCCCCCGCCGGCGGGGCCGCTGTCCGTTGTCGAGGCGTCCTTGACGTCGCTGGTGCTGG
>DASXQB010000051.1:0-13848 GCA_036493295.1 Polyangia bacterium
GCCTGCGGCAGCGCGATCGTGGCGTCGGGCTCGAACCCCGGACCGCACATGGCGTACAGCCCCGCGCCGTAGGCCTTGCGCAGCACCACGCTGATCTTGGGCACCGTCGCGTCGGCGACCGCCGAGATCAGCTTGGCGCCGTGACGGATGATCCCCTGCCGCTCGACCGCCTTGCCGATCATGAACCCGGGCACGTCGGCCAGAAAGATCAGCGGCAGCCCGAAGGCGTCGCACAGCCAGATGAACCGCGCCGCCTTGTCGGCCGAGTCGACGAACAACACGCCGCCCTTCCATTTCGGCTGGCTGGCGACGATCCCGACGGCGCGCCCACCGAGGCGCGCGAAGCCGGTCACGATCTCGCGCGCGTAGAGCTTCTTGAGCTCGAAGAAGCTCCCCTCGTCGACGAGCGCCTCGATCACCGCTGCGATGTCGAAGGCCTGGTTCTGGTTGGGCGGCAAGATGTCGTCGATGCGCTTGGCTCCGGGCTTGGGCGCGTGGGCGGCGATGGACTCCGGACGGTCACCGGCGCCACGTTGGGGCAGGTACGCCAGATAATCGCGCGCCGCTTGCAAGCAGGCCGCTTCGTCCTTGGCCAGCAGATCGCCGCAGCCGGAGACCTCGCAGTGCATGCGCGCGCCGCCCATCTCTTCCAGCGTGACCTTTTCACCGATCACCATCTCCGCCATGCGCGGCGAACCGAGGTACATCGACGCGTTCTTCTCGACCATGAAGACCACGTCGCAAAAGGCCGGGATGTACGCCCCGCCCGCTGCCGACGGACCGAACAGCAGACAGATCTGCGGAATGGCGCCCGACAGGCGCACCTGGTTGTTGAAGATGCGGCCGGCGTGGCGGCGTCCGGGGAACATGTCCAGCTGATCGGTGATGCGCGCGCCCGCCGAATCGACCAGATAAAAAAGCGGGATGCGCAGGCGACCGGCCTGTTCTTGGATGCGCACGATCTTCTCGACGGTGCGGGCGCCCCACGATCCGGCCTTCACCGTCGAATCGTTGGCCATGATCGCCACCGGCCGCCCGTGCACGCGGCCAATGCCGGTGACCACGCCGTCGGCGGGCAGATCGCCGGCGGTGGCGTTGGCGTAAAGGCCGTCCTCGACGAAATCCTTGCCGCCCTCGTCGCATAGGCGCGCGATGCGCTCGCGGCAGAACAGCTTGCCGGCGGCGGCGTTGCTCTGGTGGTACTTGGGCGCGCCGCCCTTCTTGATGGTCTCGCCCAGCGCCTTCAGGTCGTCACTGCGTCCCATGCGTCGTCCTTCGTCTGTCGTTCGTCGTCGGTGATTGCGTCGTCTACTTGCCCTGAAAGACCGGGCGGCGTTTCTCGACGAAGGCGCGCAGGCCTTCCTCGCGATCCTCACTGGTCAGCACCACCTCATAGCAGGCGCGTTCGACGGCCAGGGCCGCGTCCAGCGACAGCGACAGCCCGTCGTCGATGGCGCGCTTGGCCTGGGCCACCGCCAGCGGACCGCCGGCCGCGATCTCCGCCGCCACCGCCTCGGCCGCGCCTTGCAGATCCGCCGCCGGGTGCACCGACGAAACGATGCCCAGCCCGCGCGCCGTCGCCGCGTCGATGCGCCGCCCGGTGAGGATCAATTCCTTGGCCACCGCCACGCCCGCCACCCGCGCCAGGCGCTGCGTTCCGCCGGCGCCGGGGATGATGCCCAGCCGCACCTCAACCAGGCCCAGCTCGGCGTTGTCAGCGGCCAGGCGGATGTCGCAGGCCAAGGCCAGCTCGAAGCCGCCGCCGAACGCCGCGCCGTTCACCGCCGCGATCACCGGCACCGGAAACGCCGCCACCGTGTCGACGGCCGCGTTGAGCGCGTGCAGGAACCGGCGCGTGTCGGCCAGGCTTATCGCCCGCCGTTCCTTCAGATCGGCGCCCGCGCAAAACGCTTTGCCACCGGCGCCCGTGATGATCAGCGCGCGAATGGCTCCCGTGCCGGCGCCGGCCCCGCGCAGATCGCGCACCGTCTGCTCCAGCTCCGCCACCAGCGCAACCGACAGCGCGTTCATCGCCGCCGGGCGGTTCAAGGTGATGATGGCGGTCGTTCCCTTGCGCTCGACCAGAATCGGGCTGCCCGCCGCGGCCGCATCGCTGGTGGTCATCCGCTTTCACCGTAACACGTAACCCGCTAGCCGGTGGCGCCGCCGCCGGACCGGGCGCGCGCGCCGACGGCGGCGCGATAAAACTTCGACGGCATCTCGTGCCCGACCAGCGTCGACGCCAGCCGCGAGCAATCCACCAGCTTGTCCAGGCTGACGCCGGTGTGCACGCCCATTCCTTCCAGCATGTAGACGACGTCTTCCGTCGCGACGTTGCCCGACGCGCCCGGCGCGTACGGACAGCCGCCCAGGCCCCCCAGCGCCGAATCGACGGTGGTGATGCCCATCTCGACGGCGACCAGAATGTTCGCCAGCGCCGTGCCGCGCGTGTCGTGAAAGTGCACGGCCACCTCGGCGGCCGGGATCTCCGCCAGCACGCGCGACAGCACGTCGCGCACCTGTCGCGGCGTCCCCACACCGATGGTGTCGCCCAGCGAAACTTGATAGCAGCCGAGTTCCTTCAAGGCGCGGCAAAGCTCGACCGCCTTGCCTGGATCCACGGCGCCTTCGTACGGGCAGCCGTACACCGTCGAGACATACGCCCGCACGCGCAGCCCCGCGGCCAGTGCCGGCGGCACGGTGTCGCGAAACGCGGCCAGCGTGGCGGCGATGGTCTTGTTGACGTTCTTCTTGTTGTGCGTCTCGGACGCCGACATGAAGACCGCGACCTCTTTCATGCCGGCTGCGATGGCGGCGTCCAGACCCTGGCGATTGGGGACCAGCGCCGAATAAACAATCTCAGGGCGGCGGGCGATCCGCCGCGCCACCTCGGCGGCATCGGCCAGCTGCGGGATCCACTTCGGGTTGACGAAGCTGGTGATCTCGACGGCGCGAAGGCCGGTGTCCGACAGCGCGTCGATGAACCGCACCTTGTCGTCGGTGGGGATCAGCCGCGATTCATTCTGCAGCCCGTCGCGAGGACCGACCTCGTAGATGACGACGTCCGGTGGAAGATGGTCGAACAACGCCTCATTTTACCACCCTCGCGCCGACCCCGCGCCCCGCGGCGGCCGATCGGACGCGCCGACGCTGTCTCAGCCCATCAACTGATCGCAAAGCGCGTCGGTGACGTCGTCCAGCGTGTCGACCACGACGTCGGCGGGCGACAGATCGTATCCAGCGAAGTTGCCGGCGCGCACGGCGATCACCCGGGCGCCGGCGGCGCGCGCCGACAAGATGCCGGGCGTGGCGTCTTCAATGGCGACGCAGCGGGCGGGCGTTACCTGCAGGTGACGCATGGCCAGCGCGTACGAGTCGGGCGCCGGTTTGCCGCGCGCGTAGTCCTCCGCGCCGAGGATGATCTGAAAAAGCGCGCTGACGCCCAGGCTGGTCAGCGCATCTTGCACCTCGACGCGGCTGGCTCCCGACACCACCGCCATCCGCGAGCGCGCAGCCAACCGGTGCACCGCCGCCACCGCTCCCGGCAGGGCGCGGTAACCGGTGGCCGCCAGCAAACCGCGTTTCTCGTCGACGGCCGAGACGATCAGATCGGGCATCGAGATGGTCAGGCGGTGGTTGGTTGCCACCATGGCGTGAATCTCGTTCCACGAATGGCCGATGACGAAGGCGCGCTCCTCCGCGGTCATCTCGACGCCGAGGCGCCGCACCGCCAGCACCACCGATTCGACGTTCTCGCGTTCTGAATCGACCAGCGTGCCGTCCAGATCGAACAGGATCGCCTCCGGTGCGGCCCCAAGTCTCACGGCTGTTTTTTACCGGACCGCGCGGACGGCGTCGAGGACGTTATCTGTCCCTCGCACGCAAACCCTGGGAACTGCATGGTCACCGGTTTCGTCCGATCGATTTGCTGGTTTGCGTGTGGGCGGGTTCACGACTTTGCCGCGATCCCTCGACCAAAACGTTACAAGACAAGCGACGCCAAGAGAGTAGAGTTATTACTGTCACCACACGCATGCGTGTGGTGACCATGGGCCCGGCTGCGGATGAGAACCAGCGCGGGCCCGCTATTTTTTCTGGCCGGCGCTAAAGCCCCGGCGGGCGGTGACGATGCTTCCTTTGTGAGCGAAGTGGAAGCCCTCCTCAGCGTCGACCGCGGCAAGATTCCGCCGGGCACGATGGCTTTCTTTCCGAAGGACCCGGAGACGCCGATCCTTCGCCTGCGCGCCGCCCTGGCCGCGGTCGCCGTCATTTTCGCCATCGCCGCCTATTCGGTGGGCGCGGGCCGGATCCCTACTGGCTTGTTGCTCCTGGCCGCCGCCATGCTGGGCATCACCGCCACCCGCACCGTCGAGGAAACCGATAGTCCGCCGCCCAAGAAGGCCACCATGGTGGTCACGGCGACCGGCCTCATCATTCGTGACGACTTCGGTCTGCGCACCTGGACCTTCGACCAGCTGGCCGACGCGGTGCCGATCGCTTACGAGCACCGGGTGGGCCTGATGATGGTCAAGCGCGACGGCTCGCGCGACGTCATCGACCACATGGCCTTCGCCCGCGGCGAGGGGTTGCGCGAAATCATCCGCACGCGCATGACGGCGCAGGCGGCTTCGGGTTAGTTCGTTTCTTCGCTATCGCGGGGGTGGTTGCGTGGTGACGCGGCTTCGCCATCGCGAGGGTGGGGTTTGGCCTGGCGGGGGACGGGCTCCTTACGCGGCCGCGGTGAGGTGAGCGGGAAAAGGTCCGTTCGGATCTCCGAACTTGACCTTCGCCTTCAACAGATCCAGCGGCCGCACGGGGAGCCCTCGATCCTCGCCTGGCAACCGGCCGCTGCGCGGCCGGAGCGGCTCCTCGCGCCCCCGCCATCCCAAACCCCACCCCCGCTGCGCTTCGCCTATACCCGCGATTGAGCGACGGATCCGGATCCATCGATACTCATCAAGGGTGCGCTTGTTGCCAGCCGGCGCAGCTTGGGCGGGTGGCGCGGAGTGGAGGGGACCCAGCGGGTTGGCTCGTCGGGCCGTGTCCCTCGGCGCTACAAATTCAAATGCGAGGCGGTCTAGGCTCTCGCACGCCAGCCCGATGAGACAACCCGCTGGGAAGGCGTCCACGCAGTGACAGGACCCGCCCACGCCAAGCCGGCGCACGCCTCAATATCCCGACGGCCGCGCGGACCTCAAATCGACCGCCGCCAAACAAGCCGCCGCTCCAACCGCCGCGACAGCGCCGTGAACGCGTAGCAGATCGCGAAGTACACCACGGCGATGAACAGGAAGATCTCCGTCGGGTGGGTCAGCGTGCGGTTGTTCACCTGGGTCGCCACGTGGGTCAGCTCGTCGACGCCGACGATGAAGGCCAGCGAGGTGTCTTTGATCATCGAGACGAACTGATTGACGAACGACGGGATCATGCTGCGCAGGGCCTGCGGCAGCACCACCCGCCACAGCGTCTGGTGCGGCGACAGACCGGCGGCCAGCGCCGCTTCGGTCTGTCCGCGCGGCACGGCGGCGATCCCCGCCCGCACGATTTGCGACATGTACGCCGACGTGAACACGGTCAGCGACAACACCACGGTCTGACTCTCGGCCGTCGGGTGACCGAGCAGCGCCGGCCAGAGGAAATAGGTCCAGAAGATCACCATCAGCAGGGGCATCCCGCGCACGGTGTTGATGAACACCGCCGACGGCCAGCGCACCCAGCGCCGCCGCGACACGCTGCAAAGCCCTAAAATCAAGCCGCCAAACAGCGACAGCACCAGGGACACCACGGCCAGGATCAACGTCAGCGCCACGCCGCCCAGCGGACCGTGCGGAAAACGCCCGATCAAAAAGTAGGTCAGGTTGTCTTTGATGACCGAAAAATCCACGGCGGGTGTCCGTCAGCGCCCGTGCGCCTGGTTCAGCACCGCGCGGTCGTACGCCGCCACCAGCGCGGTGAGCAGCAGCGACAATCCCAGATAAATCACCGTCGCCGCCGTGAACGCTTCAAAACCTTTGAAGCTGTAGCTTTCGATCTGCCGCGCTTGATACGTCACCTCGGCCACGCCGATGGTCATGGCCAGCGACGAGTTCTTGAGCAGGTTCAAGAACTGGTTCAGCAGCGGCGGGACGGTGATGCGCACCGCCTGCGGCAAGATCACCCGGCGCATCGCCGCCAGGTACGAAAACCCCGCGCTGCGCGCCGCCTCCATCTGTTCCTTGGGAACCGCCAGGATGCCGGAGCGAATGTCCTCGGCGATGAAGGCCGAGGTGTAGATCGACAGGCCGATGGCGGCGGCGGCGAACTCGAAGTTGTGGTCGTTCAGCCAGGTGTTCAGCGCGTCGGGCAGGATCTTGTACGACCCGAAGTACCAAAAGAAGATCTGCACCACGAGAGGCGTGTTGCGGAAGAACTCGATGTACGCCGCGGCCGCTGCCCGCAGCGGCCGCGCCGGCGCCAGGCGCAACACCGCCACCAGCAGGCCCAACACAAACGCCGCCACCGCCGACACCGCCGACAGTTCGACCGTGACCTTCAGCCCCGAGACCAGCCAGCCGAAATACTTGCCCGACGTGACCGTCGACCAGTCGAACGTGTAATTCAGCACGGGCGGCCAGCGGACGGGTTTATTTGCCGGCGGTGATCTGAAAATTGCGCGGGCGCGGCGTGCCCGACGTCGACGAGAACCACTTGTCGTAGATGGTGCGGGCCTGACCGTTCTTTTCCATCTCCAGCAGCGTCTTGTTCACGAACGACACGAACGCCGTGTCGCCCTTGCGCATGCCCAGGCCGTAAGGCTCCTCGGAGATCTGCAGCGACGCGATCTCATAGTGCGGATCGTGCAGGTTGTTCAGCTGGCCGATCAAGATCGACTCGTCGGTGGTCACCGCCACCACCTTGCCCTGCTGCAACGCCAGCACCGCCTGCGGGTAGTCGTCGAACGACAGCACGGTGGCGCTGGGCACCGCCTGGGCGACGTTCTGCTCTGAGGTCGAGCCCTTGGCGGTGGCCACCTTCTTGCCCTCGAGATCCTTCAGCGTCTTCACCGTCCCCACCTTGGCCAGGAACTTCTGCCCGGTGACAAAATAGGTGTGGGAAAAGGCGATCTGTTTTTCGCGCTCGGCGGTGTGGGTCATGGTGGCGGCGATGAGATCGATGTTGCGCTCTTGCAGCTGCGGGATGCGGCTGGCCGACGTCACCGGCTTCAACTCGGCCTTCACCTTCAGCTTGTCCGCCAGGGCCTTGCAGAAATCGATGTCGTAGCCGACCAGCTCGCGCGAGCCGGCGTCGACATAACCGAACGGCGGCAGCGAATCCTTCACCCCGCACACCAGCACGCCCTTCTTTTTCACGTCGGCCAGCGTATCGGCCGCGGCGGCCGGCGTCGTGCGGAACGAAAGCACCGCCGCCGTGGCCAGCAGCGCCAAGAAAAGTCGCTTCATGTTGGTCATCCCCTTTTTTTGTTTGCTGCCTGGGTTTCGTTCACGTCAGTGCATCGGCGACAGCACCTGCTTCAAGAACTGCTGCGCGCGGGCGTGCTTCGGGCTGAGAAAAAATTCGGCCGGTGCGGCGTCTTCCAGGACGGCGCCCTGATCGATGAACACCACGCGGCTCGACACCTCGCGCGCGAAGCCCATCTCGTGCGTCACCACCATCATGGTCATGCCGGTGCCCGCCAGGTCCTTCATCACCGCCAGCACCTCGCCGATCATCTCGGGATCCAGCGCCGACGTCGGCTCGTCGAACAACATGATCTTCGGCTTCATCGCCAGCGCCCGGGCAAGGGCCACCCGCTGCTGCTGGCCGCCCGACAGCTGCGACGGATAGGCGTCGCGCTTTTCCGAAAGGCCCACCCGGGCCAGCAACGCCGCCGCCTGCTCGTCGGCGTCGCGCGGCGGCACCTTGCGCACCAGGCGCGGAGCCAGCGTGATGTTGGCCAGCACCGTCAGGTGCGGATACAAATTGAACTGCTGGAAGACGAAGCCGATCTCCGCGCGCAGTTTGTTAATCGCCAACTTCTGGTCGGCCAGGTCCTGTCCGTCGACCACCAGGGAACCACTGTCGATCGGCTCCAGCTTGTTGATGGTGCGGATCAGCGTGGATTTGCCCGATCCCGATGGCCCGCAGACCACCACCACCTCGCCGCTTTCGACGGACAGGGTGACGTCGCGCAGGACGTGGTTTTTCCCGAACCATTTGTTGACGTCCCGAAAGCGGATCATCGGGCGCAGGATACTGCAGTTGGCCACGACCCGCGTGGGCGTCGTCCCCACCGGTAGCCGGACGAGCCGCCTTTAACGCTGACGACCGACATATCCGCGGCAAATCGAGGAGAAATTCACGGCAAACGTAATTTTGTCGCTGGCCGCGCAACGCGCCCCAGGCCACGCTTTAGGGTGGCGAGTTTTGGTCATCTCGCCGTCGGAATGCTGACGGGCCAGCTGCACAGCGCAGGGGCCGGACATCGTTCGCGGAGGCGCTGCTACACCGCCATCCTGCTGTTCGCGGTGTTCTCGATTCTGCCCGACGCCGATCTGATCCCGGTGGCGTTGGGCGCGCACGACTGGGGCGCCATCGGCCATCGCGGCGCTTCGCACTCGCTGGTGACCGCGTTGATGGTGGGCCTGGCGTGCGGGCTGTTCGCGCGGCGAATGGGCGTGCCGGCCTTGCGAACCGCCTTCGCCATCACCGTCGCTGTCGGCAGCCACGGCTTGCTCGACACCCTCGGCGAAGGCGGCCGCGGCATCCCGCTTTTGTGGCCGTTTTCCAGCCATCGCTTCATGTCGCCGTGGCGGGTGCTGCCCGACGCCCCGCGCGTCGAAGACTATCTGTCGCGCGCCGGCATCATCAGCCTGCTGTCCGAGTTCGGTTATTTCCTTCCCCTGATGGTGTACGTGCTGTGGCCGCGCAAGCGGTCCGGCGCCAAGACGACGGCAATGGCCGAAGCAGCGCCGGCCAAAGCCGCGACGACCGGGACAGTCGAAACGGCGATGCCGCCCTTGACCATGGTCCGCGGCGGCCGGCCCGACACGCCGCCGCTGGGCGTGCGCGCGGTGGCGAGCGACGCCCAGGCCGGCGAGGTTCGATCGGCCGACGCCAGCCGCGACGACGATCCGCCGCTGCGTTCCAGCGGCTAATACGGGGCGACCGCAATTTGCCTTCAAGTCCTGGAGGGCGGCTGACGATGGAAATAGTCGGGGCATGGAAACGCTGCAAAAAGCCGGGGCGTACGCGCTGATCGTCGGCGTCAAATATCTGCGCCGGGCTCTCACCACGCTGGCCGATATTCAGGACGCAGCGAAAGGGACGCGCGCGGACGGCGAGGCCGAGGTGCGCGCCCTGCGCGACGAGGTCGACGCCCTGCACGACAGCCTGCGCCAGATCAAAGCCACCCTCGGCGCCGACGAATCACCCATCGGCGCCCGTCTGCTGCAATAGCCGCCCCAGGCGTCACCGCTGCCGCGACGCCCGGCGCCGCTGGCATATGATGCGGGCGTGTTTTCCGCGCCGGTCTCGTCAGCGCCGGTTCGCTTGCCTGCGCACGCCGCATTTTCGTCGCGAGCCGGCTTTCGTCGCAGCTGACCCTGGTGCCGGGCGCGGACCACGACGATGTCCCCCGAGACGCTGACTCTGGACAGCTACCGCGCGACGCTGTTGTCGTTCATCGAGGCGGTGATTCCGCCCGCGCCCTGAGCCTGAGCGCGGCGCCTAGGGCGCCCGGTCGTGATCGGCTTCGTCGGTGGCGTCTGCGCGGCTGGCACGAGGAGCGCTGACCTCCAGCGCTTCGATGCGATAGTTGCCGATCAGGCCGGCGACGATGTTGCGCGCCCGTTCGGTGATCTGCGCTTCCGATAGATCCAGGCCGTCGCGGGTCTGCAGGACGCGAATCCCGGCGGCCACGTCGCGCAGAAGCTGGCGCAGGGTGAGCACGCTGCGGGTGTATGCGGGCAGGGACGCCTTGGACGAACGCACGATGGCTGGGATGGTAGACACGTCGATCTCAGAAGTAAAAAAAACTGATCGGTCTGGGAGACCGAAGCGCTTTGTCTCATCGGCGACGGAAGGCTGTCAAGCAACGGTGCTGACACATTCGGCCGGCGCGAGCGGCCACGAAACCTTCCTGAAACCGGCGAAGAATGGAGCTCCAAGTCGGCCAACAATTGACGGCCGAATGGAGTAACCTGCCGGCCGATGCTGTTCAGCAAGGAGAGGGAAAAGGTGGCCAGCGCGACGCGGGCGATCCGCGACCTGATGGTTCGCCCGCGCGCCACCGGCGGCGCCGAGACTGACCTGGGCGGTGGCCTGCAAGTGGTGGCGCGGCTGGCGATGTCGCCGCTGGGTTTTGTTCCGCAGGCAGCGGCGCGCGTGCCCGGCATGCTGCGCGAGCTTGGCGAACGACGCCGGGCCATCCCCGAGCGCCGGCGCCTGGCTCCCAACCCGATCCTGACCGCTCAGGTGCTGTCAGCATCGCTGCGCGCCGACGAGGTCCTCCGCGAGCGGTACCTGAATCTTTTGGCCGCATCGATGGACAGCGCCACCGCTCGCCGTGTTCACCCCGCCTTCGTGCAGGTGCTGCGCGAGATCACCCCCGACGAGGCGCGCATCTTCAGCCTCTTCGACACCGACGGTCCCTACCCGGTGATCACCGTGCAGGCCCGATACAAGTTCGGCGGCTACACCCACACCGAATTGCGGAACTTCAATTTGCTGGGCGAACAAGCCGGCTGTGATTTCCCCGATCGGGCGCCGATGTACCTGGACAACCTGGGCCGCCTGGGCCTGACCGAGATCCGCGCCGCCCGCGTCTCGGAAGACGCCCGCATGTTCAAGGTGGTCGAGCAGCACCCGCGCGTGCGGGAAGCCCTGGCCCGCATCGAAGCGCGCCGGCCCGCCCAGCTGGGCCCCAGCGACGAGCCGATCGTCCCCGACATCCAGCACAAGTATCTCTTCGTCACCGCGTTCGGCCGGCAGTTTTACGACGCCTGCGAGTACCGACCGGAGGCCGAGTCGTAGTCAACGCAACACCTCGCGCCCCGGAGCGCCGTCATGACCGCAGCCACGCCGCCGATTGAACGTGAACCCCTGTCGCTGGTGGAGATCCGCGACGTCTGGCCGTTGCTGACCGTCGGAGACCGCGTGGAGGCCTTCGCGCACTTGCCCCGCGACGAAGCAGAGGA
Source organism: Polyangia bacterium (assembly GCA_036493295.1). Classification (GTDB taxonomy): domain Bacteria; phylum Myxococcota_A; class Polyangia; order Fen-1088; family Fen-1088; genus DATKEU01. The sequence continues at coordinate 11,175 of DASXQB010000051.1, forward strand.
ATTTTTCTTCGGCTTGGACGCCCGCGATCAGGCGCAGGTGGTGCTGGCCTTGCCGGCGCGCGACCAACGATCGTGGGTGCGCCTGCTGCCGCCCGACGACGCCGCCGACTTCATCCAGGCGGTCCCGCAGGACAAGCGCGAAACCGTGCTGGCGCTGCTGGACGATCCCACCCGGCGCGAGGTCAGCGCGCTTCTGGCCTACGCCGAGGACAACGCCGGCGGTCTGATGAACCCGCGCTTTGCTCGCCTGCGCCCGGACATCACCGTCGACGAGGCGGTCAGCTACCTGCGCCGGCAGACGCGCGAGCAGCCGCGGTCGATCTACTACGCGTACGTGCTGGACGCCGATCAGCATTTGCTGGGCACGGTGTCCTTCGGCGATCTCTTCACCGCCGCCGGGCAGACCCGGGTGCGCGACGTGATGAGCACGTCGGTGGTCACCATCCCCGAACAGATGGATCAGGAATCGGTCAGCCGCGAGTTCGGGCGCTACCACCTGGTGGCGCTGCCGGTCGTCGACGGCGAAGGGCGGATGAAAGGTATCGTCACCGCCGACGACGTCGTCGAGGTGGTGCAGGAAGAGGCCACCGAGGATATGCAGAAACTGGGCGGCGTGGCGGCCTTGGAGGCGCCGTATCTCGAGATCCGCCTGTTTCAGATGCTGCGCAAGCGGGTCGGCTGGCTGAGCGTGCTGTTCGTGGGCGAGATGCTGACCGCCAGCGCGATGGGCTACTTCGAAAAAGAGATCGCCCGCGCGGTGGTGCTGGCGCTGTTCGTCCCGCTCATCATCTCGAGCGGCGGCAACTCCGGTTCGCAGGCCACCACGCTGGTCATCCGGGCCATGGCGCTGGGCGAGGTGCGGTTGCGCGACTGGTGGCGGGTGGTGCGGCGCGAATTTTTGGCCGGGCTGGGCCTGGGCCTGGTGCTGGCGGCGTTGGGCTTCATTCGCATCATGGCCTGGCAGGCGGTCTTTCACACCTACGGCGAGCATTACTTCGGCATCGCCGCCACTGTCGCCTCCAGCCTGGTGGGTGTGGTTCTGTGGGGCACGCTGGCCGGATCGATGCTACCGTTTTTGTTACGCAGTCTGCGGTTCGACCCCGCCAGCGCGTCGGCGCCCTTCGTGGCAACATTGGTGGACGTCAGCGGACTGGTCATTTACTTCACCATGGCAGCGATGATCTTGAGAGGAAGTTTGCTCTGAACGCGGGCGGCACCGCAGGCCGCTTCATTCGCCGGCGCCTTTTGTTCGCGGCGATGGGAATCGCTCTTTCGACCGCCGGGTGCCACAGTTCCTCACCGCGCGCGCCGGCGGTCGTGGCGCCCGCCGAGCCTCCTGCCCACGCCGACGAGCTGGAAGACATCGGCTGCCCGCCGCTGCCGCCCATCGCCGGCTTCGTCGGCCGCGACGACGGGGCGCTGCTGTTCAATCACCTGTCGCCTTACCGCGCCACCGGCACGAACCTTTATTACCTGCAGCAGCTTCTGTCGTACGCCCAGCAGGACAAGGACGCCACCGCCCTGCGCGTGGTGCGCGAGGTGCTGGACGATCTGGTCTGCTTGTCGCTGCCGGTGGCGCGCATCTGGGGCTTCAACGATTCCCCCACCGACGCGTCGTCGATTCGCCACAACCCCGACGAAGGCTTTCGCGAGGAGGGCCTCTTGGGCCTGGACCAGGCCGTGTGGGAGGCGAAAAAACGGGGTATTCGGTTGATCATTCCGCTGGTGAACAACTGGGCCGAATACGGCGGCCTGCCGGCGTACGCGGCGTGGGCCACGCAAGCGCTGGGCACGCCGTACACGCACGACGATTTTTTCACCACGCCGCAGATGAAGCAGTGGTGGAAGGACTATGTCTTCATGCTGGTGAACCGGGTGAACACCTTCACCGGCGTGGCTTACAAAGACGAGCCGGCCATCCTGGCCTGGGAGATCGGCAACGAGCTGCGTTGCCGATCTTGTCGCGGCACCAGCAAGCTGCCCGACGCCGTTGCCGAGCTGGCCGGTTTTCTGAAAGCCATCGCCCCGAACCAGCTGGTCGCCGACGGTGGCGACGGCTTCGACGACGACCCGATCCCGTACGCCGGCCTGTCGAACCTGTACGCCGTACGCGGCGACGAAGGGGCCAGCTATTCCAAGCTGACCGCCGTCGACGATCTGGACATGCTGAGCTACCACTTTTATCCGGGCAATTACGGCCTTTCCACTGCGCGCGACACGGAGATCTGGATCGAGCGGCATCAGGCCCTGGCCGCTGCTGTCGGTAAGGTCGGCTATCTCGGCGAGTGCGGGTTCGCTGGATCGGATCCGGACCGCGCCGCCAGCTATGACGGGTGGCTCGGCCATTTGTTTGCGTGGAACGCGGCGCCGCTGGGTTTGTTCTGGCAGCTTTTGCCGGCGGGGCGCTCGGCCAATGACGGGTATGCGGTGTACTCGCGCCAGGACAACGCCACCGCCTGGATTCTGGGCCGCTGGGGACGATCCTTGCGATGACCGTCGCGACCACCGGCACGCCGATGCTGCGCGCGAACCTCGAGGCGCTCGGCCGTCGCGATCCCGACCTGGTGGCGCGCATCGGCTGGCCCGTCGACGATCGCCACGTCACCACCGACGCCGACGGAACGCTGTGGTATCAGCTGCACCAGACGCGGCACCGGCTGGCGCTAGGTGACGC
>DASXQB010000052.1:0-34421 GCA_036493295.1 Polyangia bacterium
GCACCGGCGGGCGCAACCATTACGGTCGCATCACCAGCCGCTTTCGCGGCGGCGGCCACAAGCGGCGCTTCCGCGTCATCGACTTTCGTCGCAACAAGGTCGGCGTGCCGGCCAAGGTGGCGACGATCGAATACGATCCGAACCGCACCGCGCGCATCGCCCTGCTTCACTATGTCGACGGCGAAAAGGGCTACATCCTGTGTCCGGACGGTCTCAGCGTCGGCGACACCGTGGTCTCGTCGCGCAACGCGGACATCAAGCCGGGCAACAACCTGCCCGTCCGCTTCATCCCGCTGGGCACCACCATCCACAACATCGAACTCAAGATTCTCGGTGGCGCGCAGCTTTGCCGGTCGGCCGGCGTCGGCGCGCAGGTGATGGCGAAGGAAGGCGACTGGGGCCAGGTGCGCTTGCCTTCGGGTGAGGTTCGTCGCGTGCACCTCGACTGCCGCGCAACCATCGGCCAGGTCGGCAACATCGAACACGGCAGCGTGCACATCGGCAAGGCCGGCCGCACGCGCTGGAAGGGTCGCCGCCCGCACAACCGCGGCGTCACCATGAACCCGGTCGATCACCCCATGGGCGGCGGCGAAGGCCGTTCGTCCGGTGGCCGCCATCCCTGTTCGCCGTGGGGTCAGCTGTCGAAGGGTCTCAAGACCCGCGAGAACAAGCGGACCGATTCGATGATCATCAAGCGACGCGGCAAGAAGTCGTAAGGCGCCAGGTCCAAGGAGAAGAAATGGCTCGCTCAATAAAAAAAGGCCCGTTCATCGACCAGCACCTTTTGAAGAAGGTGGTCGAGGCGCAGCGCCAGAAGTCGAAGAAGGTCATCAAGACCTGGTCGCGTCGTTCGACCATCATGCCCGAGATGCTGGGCCTGACGTTCGCCGTGCACAACGGTCGTAAGTTCGTTCCCGTGTTCACCACGGAGAACATGGTTGGTCACAAGCTGGGCGAGTTTTCGCCCACGCGCACCTTCCACGGCCACTCGGGCGACCGCAAGGCGGCGGCCGGTCCGGGCGGCGGTTCACCGGCGGCGCCCGCCGGCGACAAGAAGTAAAGGAGACGCGACCATGGCACGGGCAATTTTGAGACGCTTCCGCGAGTCGCCCCGCAAGGTGCGGGCGGTGGCCGACATGATCCGCGGCCGCTCGGCGAACGACGCGCTGTCGATCCTGAAGCTGCAGCGGCGCAAGGCGGCGGTGATGCTGACCAAGGTGCTTGGTTCGGCGATCGCCAACGCGACGGAAAATGAAAAGGCCGACGCCGACAAGCTGGTGGTCACCCAGGTGGCCATCGACTGCGGCCCGGTGCAAAAGCGTTGGATGGCGCGATCGATGGGCCGCGCGAACCGGATCAACAGCCGCACGTCGCACGTGACGGTCGTGGTCGATATCCCCGAGTAAAAGGAAAAGGCGACTTAGATGGGACAGAAAACACATCCGGTTGGCTTTCGGCTGGGCGTCATCCGCGGCTGGAGCAGCAAGTGGTACTCGGAGAAGGATTTCTCCAAGTGGTTGCACGAGGACATCCGCCTCAAGCGGTTCGTCAAACACAAGCTGGGACACGCGGGCGTGTCGTCGGTCGAGGTCGAACGGGCGGCGAACAAGGTGAAGATCAACATCTTCACCGCGCGCCCCGGCATCGTCATCGGCAAGCGCGGCGCGGGCGTCGAGACCTTGAAGAAGGAAGTGCAGGCGCTGACCTCGAACGAGGTGTTCCTGAACATTCAAGAGGTCCGCAAGGCCGAGACCAACGCGCAGCTGGTGGCGGAGAACGTCGCCACCCAGCTTGAGCGTCGGGTGGCTTTCCGCCGCGCCATGAAAAAAGCCGTGCAGACTGCGATGAAGTTCGGCGCCAAGGGCATCCGCCTGGCGTGCTCGGGCCGTCTGGGCGGCGCCGAGATGGCGCGCTACGAGTGGTACCACGAGGGTCGCGTCCCGCTGCACACGCTGCGCGCCGACATCGAGTACGGCACCACCGAGGCGCACACCACTTACGGCGCCATCGGCGTCAAATGTTGGATCTTCAAAGGCGAGGTCCTGCCGCAACGGACTGCTCGTCTGGCCTAGGGGTTATCCATGCTCGCTCCCAAAAAAGTTAAGTGGCGTAAGAAGCAAAAAGGCAAGATGCGCGGCGTTTCCAAGGGCGCCACGCAGGTTGTCTTCGGCGAGTACGGCTTGCAGGCGATGTCCTGCGGGTTCGTGACCTCGCGGCAGATCGAGGCGGCGCGTATCGCCATCTCCCGTCACGTCAAGCGCGGCGGGAAGCTTTACATCCGCATCTTCCCCGACAAGCCCATCTCGAAGAAGCCCGCCGAAACCCGGATGGGTAAAGGAAAGGGCAACCCGGAGGAATGGGTGGCCGTGGTCAAGCCGGGTCGCGTGATGTACGAGCTCGACGGGGTGCAAGAGACGCTGGCCCGCGAGGCGTTCCACCTGGCAGAGCACAAGCTGTCGGTGCAGACCCGGTTCGTCGGTCGGGAGCAGGTGTTATGAGCAAGCACCTGCGCGCCAAAGATCTTCGCGGTAACGATCCGGACGAGCTGCTTCGCACGGCGAAGAAGCTGGCCGAGGATCTGTTCCAGAACCGCCTCAAGAAAAACACCAATCAGCTGGAGAACACCATGCTGATCCGCCAGGCCCGCCGTGACATCGCGCGGGTGAACACCGTGCTGGCGGAACGCCTGCGCCAAGCTCCGGCCACCGCGCCGGCGCCCACCAAGGAGAAATGATCGTGGCTTCACCCGAAAAACATCACGGCGCGGCGGAAGATCCCGATCGCCCCAAGATTCACCGCCGCGAATTCATCGGCGTGGTCACCAGCGACAAGATGCAGAAGACCCGCATCGTCCAGGTGGAACGCCGTCTGTCGCACAAGAAGTACGGCAAGTACATGACCAGCCGGACCAAGTACAAAGCCCACGACGAGAAGAACGAATACAAGACGGGCGACAAGGTGTTGATCGTCGAGAGCCGCCCGCTGTCGCGCGACAAGCGCTGGCGCGTGGAAAAGCTGATCGAGCGGCCGCAAGAGGCTTAGGCCGAAACGGACTGACGGAAAGAAGCTCGGTGAAACCATGGTTCAAACAACAACGACGCTAGACGTGGCCGACAACTCGGGTGCCAAGAAGATCATGTGCATCCGGGTTTTGGGCGGCACCAAGCGCAAGTACGCGTCGCTGGGCGACGTGATTATCGTCTCGATCAAAGAGGCGATCCCCAACGCCAAGGTCAAGAAGGGCGAGGTGGCCAAGGCGGTCATCGTCCGCACCAAGAAAGAGGTCTCGCGCTCGGATGGTTCGTACATCCGCTTCGACGCGAACTCGGCGGTGCTGGTGGACAAGGACAACGAGCCGATCGGCACCCGCATCTTTGGGCCGGTGGCCCGCGAGCTGCGCGCCAAGAAGTTCATGAAGATCATCTCGCTGGCGCCGGAGGTTCTGTGATGCACGTTCGCAAAGGAGATTCCGTCGTCGTCATCGCCGGCAAGGAGAAGGGCAAGCGCGGCCGCGTGCTGCGCCTGCTGACCAGCGCCGGCCGTGTGGTGATCGAACGCGTGAACATGGTCAAGCGCCACACCAAGCCCACCCAGCGCAACCCACGCGGCGGCATCCTGGAAAAAGAAGGCGGCCTGGAAGCTTCGAACGTGTCGCTTTACTGCAACAAGTGCGCGGCCGCCCGTCGCGCCAAGGTCGAACAGCGCGAGGACGGCAAGAAGCGCCGGCTGTGCATCAAGTGCAGCACCCCGTTCGAGACGTCCTAACGAAACGCGATTTGGAACAGAGCAAGGCAAAGGAACCAGTTCATGGCCGACGACGATAAAGCGGACAAAGCGCAGAAGGGCGCCAAGCCCACCCTGACGCCCGAGCAAGAAGCCGAGGCCGCCGCCAAGAAGGCGGCCCGCGCCGAGGCGAAAGCCAAGGGCGGCAAAGGTGGCGGCAAGGGCGCCGGGGCCAAGGCCCAGGTGGCGATGGAGCGGGTCAAACGCACCGGCGCACCGCGCTTACGAAAACTTTACGACAGTGAAGTGCGCGCCAAGTTGATCAGCGAGTTCTCGCTGAAGAATCCGATGGAGGCGCCGCGCCTGCAGAAGATCACCATCAACATGGGCCTCGGCGAAGCGGTGACCAACCCGAAGGTGCTGGACACCGCGGTGGAAGAGCTGGGCGCCATCACCGGGCAAAAGCCGGTGGTCACCCGGGCCAAGAAATCGATCGCCGTCTTCAAGCTGCGCGCCGGCCAGAAGATCGGGGCCATGGTCACCTTGCGCCGCGATCAGATGTACGAATTTCTCGACCGGCTGGTCTCGTTCGCGCTGCCGCGCGTGCGCGACTTCAAGGGCGTCTCGCCGAAGGCCTTCGATGGCCGCGGGAATTACACGCTCGGTGTTCGCGAGGAGATCATCTTTCCGGAGATCAACTACGAACGCATCGAGAAACCCAAGGGTATGAACATCACCTTCTCCACCAGCGCTCGCACCGACGAGCAGGGGCGCGCGCTTCTGCGCCACCTCGGAATGCCTTTCAGGACCTAAATCATGGCAAAAACCGTCGATATGCATCGCCCGACCCCCAAATGGCGGGTTCGTCATCGCAACCGTTGTAAGCAGTGCGGCCGAGCGCGGGCGTTCCTGCGGAAGTTCGATCTGTGCCGGATCTGCTTCCGAAACCTTGCGCTGCGGGGCGACATCCCCGGCGTCATCAAGTCGAGCTGGTAGGTGCTGAATGTCAATGACTGATCCCATTGCCGATTTCCTCGCGCGCATCCGGAACGCCATCCTCGCTCGTCATGCGGAGGTGGCGGCGCCGGCCTCCAAGTTGAAGGAGCGCCTTGCCGAGCTCTTGCAGTCAGAGGGCTATATCGCCGGTTTCGGCACCCGCGACGGCGAGGCCGGACTGCCTGAGATTGTGGTCAAGCTGCGATGGGCTGACCCGCGCACCAACGCGATCACCGGCCTGCGCCGGCGATCGCGACCCGGCCAGCGAACGTACGTTCGCCACGGGACCATCCCGAAGATTCGTTCTGGTTTGGGCATCGCCATCCTCTCGACCTCGCAAGGCCTGATGACCGATCGGGCGGCGCGCAAGGCCGGTGTGGGCGGCGAGCTTCTTTGCGAGGTTTGGTAACCCCATGTCACGTATCGGAAGAAAAGTTTTGCCGCTTCCCAAGGGCGTGACCCTGACCCAGAAGGCGGGCCAGGTCGGCGTGAAAGGTCCCAAGGGCGAGCTCAGCAAGGCGGTTCCGGAGGGGATCACCATCAAGGTCGAGGGCGACAAGATCAACGTCGTCCGCGCCGACGATTCGCGCCAGAACCGTTCCAAGCACGGTCTCATGCGGGCGCACCTGGCCAACATGGTCAAGGGCGTGACTGACGGCTGGACGCGCGAGCTCGAGATCAACGGCGTCGGTTATCGCGCCGAGGTCACCGGCGACACGTTGAACATGGCGCTCGGTTTTTCGCACCCGGTGGTGTTCAAGCTGCCAAAGGGTGTGGGCGCCAAGGTGGAAAAGAACCGCATCGCTCTCACCAGCGCCGATCGCGATCTGCTGGGCCTGACCGCGGCCAAGGTGCGCGAGATTCGCCCGCCCGAGCCGTACAAGGGCAAAGGCGTCAAGTACGTCGAGGAAACCATCAAGCGCAAGGTCGGCAAGGCCGGCGCCACTGGCGGCGGGGCCGCTTAGTCGAGCGAGGGAAAAACGATGTCCGCCAATAGCAAGAGTGAAAGCCGCAAGAAACGTCACCGCGCGATCCGCAAGCGGGTGGAAGGCTCGCCCGAGCGTCCGCGCCTGGCCGTGTTCCGCAGCACGCGCCACATCTACGCCCAGGTCATCGACGATCTGTCGCGCAAGACGTTGTTGTCGGTGTCCGATCAGCTTTCCAAGGAAGATGCCGCCGCTGCGGCCGGTGACGCCAAGACAAAGAAGAAGGAACGGGCCAAGAAGGTCGGCGCCGCCATCGCCAAGAAGTGCCTGGAAAAGGGCATCGACAAGGTGGTCTTCGATCGGGCCGGCTACAAGTATCACGGCCGCGTCTCGGCTCTGGCCGACGGCGCGCGCGAAGCGGGCCTGAAGTTCTAAAGAATCAGTAGACGGGAAAAAAGGAACAGCATGGTCATCAATTACGAAGAGGTCGGCGAGCTGGTCGACAGCGTGGTCTTCATCAACCGCGTCGCCAAGGTCGTCAAGGGCGGGCGTCGGTTCTCGTTCTCCGCGCTGGTGGTCGTCGGCGATCAACGTGGTTATGTCGGCGCCGGGCTGGGCAAGGCCAACGAGGTTCCGGAGGCCATTCGCAAGGGGACCGAGCAGGCCAAGAAGAACCTGTTCCACATCCCGCTGGCCGGCACCACCATCCCGCACGAGGTGCTGGGCACCTTCGGCGCCGGGTCGGTGCTGTTGCGGCCGGCCAGCGCCGGTACCGGCGTCATCGCCGGCGGCGCGGTTCGCCCGGTGCTAGAAGTGGCCGGCGTGCAGGACATCCTGACCAAGTGCATCGGCACGTCGAATCCGCACAACGTCATTCACGCCACGATCAACGCCCTCCAGCAGCTGCGCAGCGCCGAAAACGCCGCCAGCCTGCGCGGCAAGACGCTGGCCGAAATTCGCGATTAGGCGAGGGAGAGAAATCGTCATGGCCAAGAAGCTGAGAGTCACGCTGATCCGCAGCGGCATCAATCGCCCCGAGCCCCAGAAGCGCACCATCAGAGGCCTCGGCCTGACCAAGATGGGACGCACGGTGGTTCTGGCGGACAATCTCGCCGTTCGTGGCATGATTCGCGCCGTTTCACATCTCGTTCACGTTGAATCTGGCGATTAGAACTTCGCCGAGAAGAGAAGAGAGCACCATGGGAACGACACTGCATACGTTGAAGGGTCCGCGCGGATCCACCCGCAACCGCAAGCGCATCGGCCGCGGCCCGGGCTCGGGCACCGGCGAGCAGTCCGGCAAAGGCGTCAAAGGCCAGAAGGCCCGCACCGGCCACCACGGCGCGCGTCTGGGCTTCGAAGGCGGTCAGATGCCGATGCAGCGCCGCTTTCCGAAGAAGGGGTTCAAGAACCACTTCCGCAAGGACATCGCCGCCGTTAACGTCGGGGCGCTGGAAGAACGCTTTGCCAGTGGCACCATCGACATCACCAGCTTGCAGGGTGCCGGCATGATTGCTCGTACCTCGCGGGCGGTGAAAATTCTGGGCGAGGGCGATCTCAGCAAGAAATTCGTGGTCAAGGCGACATCGTTTTCGGCCACCGCCAAGGAAAAGATCGAGAAGGCGGGCGGCACAGCGGAAGTGGTCGCAGGCTAAGGCCGGCGCCAGGCAATCGTCATGGCCTCTGGTTTTCAAAACATCGGGAAGATTCCCGAGCTGCGCAAGCGGATCTTCTTCACGATCACGCTGCTGGCGGTCTATCGCATCGGCGCGTTCGTCACCACGCCGGGCGTGAACCGGGCCATCATGTCCAAGATCGTGAACCAGGCCTCGGGAACGTTCCTGGGTCTGTTCAACATGTTCTCGGGCGGAGCACTGGAACAGATGTCGATTTTCGCGCTGGGCATCATGCCGTACATCAGCGCGTCGATCATCTTGCAGCTGCTCACCGTCGTCATTCCCAAGCTCGAGCAGATCAACAAGGAAGGCGGCGCCGGACAAAGACGCATCAACCAGTACACGCGCTATGGCTGCGTGATCCTGTCGCTGGTGCAGTCGTTCTTCATCGCCCGCTGGCTGGAAGGGAACAACCGGGCCTACGCCCAGTTCGGCCAGGTGGTGATCAACCCCGGCTGGGGCTTTCGCCTGCTGACCATGGTATCGCTGACCACCGGGACGGCGTTCATCATGTGGCTGGGTGAACAGATCACCGAGCGCGGCATCGGCAACGGCATCTCGCTGATCATCTTCGCCGGCATCGTCACCGACATGCCGGACGCGGCGGTGCGCATGTTCTCGAAGGCCAAGGCGGGGGACATCACGGCGTTCGACCTGGCTCTCATCGGCGTGATCATCGTGCTGGTGGTCGCGGCCATCATCTTCTTCGAACGCGGGCAAAGACGCATCCCGGTCCAGTACGCCAAGCGCGTCGTCGGGCGAAAGATGTTCGGCGGGCAGTCGACGCACTTGCCGCTGAAGGTGAACACCGCCGGCGTCATCCCGCCGATTTTTGCTTCGTCGATCCTGATGTTCCCGCAGCAGATCGCGTCGTTTGTGCAGACGCCGTGGATGCAGCGGATCTCGGAGGCGCTGCACCCGGGCGATTGGCGCTACAACACCATCTACATCGCGCTGATCGTCTTCTTTTGCTACTTCTACACCGCGGTCACCTTCAACCCGGTGGACGTCGCCGACAACATGAAGAAGTACGGCGGCTTCATCCCGGGCATTCGCCCCGGCAAGGCCACGGCGGCTTACATCGACAAGGTGTTGACCCGCATCACGTTCGGCGGCGCCATCTATATCTCGGCCATCTGCGTGTTGCCGTCGCTGCTGCAGACCAACATGAAGGTGCCGTTCCACTTTGGCGGCACCGGCCTGATGATCGTCGTCGGCGTCGCCCTGGACACCGTTCAACAGATCGAATCGCACCTCATCACCCGTAACTACGAAGGCTTTACCGGTCCCCGCGGACCGCGTATCCGAGGGCGCGGTAGCCGCGCCACCGGAGCCCTCGGAACCTAAGGATTGGGTGAAACCCTCATCTTGTTTGGCCCCCCCGGCGTGGGGAAAGGAACCCAGGCGCAGCGCCTCTCGGCCGCGCTTCGGGTCCCGCACGTCGCCACGGGCGACATGTTGAGGGCGGCCGTGCAGTCGCACACGCCGCTCGGCGCGCAGGTCGGCGCGCTGCTCGGGCGCGGCGAACTGGTACCCGACGAGATCATGATCGACGTGATCCGCCAGCGGATCGCCGAAAGCGACACCGCGCGCGGCTTTCTGATGGATGGGTTTCCGCGCACCGTTCCCCAGGCCGAAGCGCTGGGGAAAATCTTCGCCCAGCAAAATCGCCAGGTCGACGCTGTGATCGTCCTCGACGCGCCCGACGAGGCGATCGTCGCCCGTATTACTGGCCGTCGCATCTGCGAAAGCTGCCAGGCCAGCTATCACCTCGCCGCAAAGCCGCCCAAGGTCGACGGCGTCTGCGATCGCTGCGGCGGCAACTTGCTTCAGCGCAGCGACGACAACGAGACCATCGTGCGCCACCGCCTGCAGGAATACGGCGTCAAGACCAAGCCGGTGATCGAATACTTTCAAACCCACGGTTGGCCGATGAAGCCGGTCGACGCCATCGGCGACATGGACCAGGTGTTCGGTCGCATCTACGCGGCGCTGCTGTTGAGCTGACTGACGTTGCCATGGCCATCGCTCTCAAAAGCCCGTCCGAGATCGCCAAGCTGCGCGAGGCCAACCTGGTCGTCGCCGAGGTGCTGGACGTGCTGGAAAGCTCGGCCAAGGCGGGCATGACCACCTGGGAGCTGAACGAGATCGCCGCCCAGAAGCTGCGCCAGTTGAAAGCGGAACCGGCGTTCCTGGGTTACCACGGCTACCCGGCGGTGCTGTGCACGTCGGTGAACGAGGTGGTCGTGCACGGCATCCCGCGCAAGGACGTGGTCCTTCAAGAGGGAGATTTGTTGTCGATCGACTTCGGCGCCTTCAAAGACGGCTGGTGCGGCGATTCGGCGCGCACCATCCCCATCGGCAAGGTGTCGCAGGACGCCGCCGATCTGATGACGGCCACGCGCGAATCGCTGGAGCGGGCCATAACCCAGTGCGTTCCGGGCAACCGGTTGGGCGACATCGGCTGGGCGGTGCAGTCGCACGTCGAACCGAAGGGCTTTTCGGTGGTGCGCCAGTTCGTGGGCCACGGCATCGGCCGGGCCATGCATGAGGAGCCCCACGTCCCGAACTATGGAAAAGCGGGAAATGGCCGGCGTTTGTCGGTCGGTTTGGTGGTGGCCATCGAACCGATGATCAACGCCGGCAGCCCGGACGTGCTGGTAAAAGACGACGGCTGGACGGCTGTAACCAAAGATGGTAGCCTCTCCGCCCATTTTGAGCATTCTGTGGCCGTTACCGATAATGGCCCGGTTGTGCTGTCCAGATCCTGATGTTGTTTATCCCAAGTGATTTTCGCGGTATGGGGAGCGATTCATGAAGGTTCGAGCGTCCGTCAAAAAGATATGTGACAAGTGCAAGGTGATCCGCCGCCGCGGCATCGTGCGTGTCATTTGCGAGAACTCTCGGCACAAACAAAGGCAGGGCTAAACGAATGGCACGCTTGGCAGGTGTCGATCTTCCGCGCAACAAGCGCATGGAGATCGCTCTCACATACATCTACGGAATCGGCAAAGCGCGGGCGCGCGAGATCTTGAAGGCGGCCGAGGTGTCGCTGGATAAGCGTACCGACGATCTCGACGACAACGAGACCCGGCGCATCCGCGAGGTCATCGAAGGCAAGCAGATGAAGGTCGAAGGCGATCTGCGCCGCGACGTCTCGATGAACATCAAGCGCCTGATGGATCTCGGCTGCCACCGCGGCCTCCGTCACCGCAAGAGCCTGCCGGTGCGCGGACAGCGCACGCACACCAACGCGCGCACGCGCAAAGGCCCGCGCAAGGGTCAAGCAATCAAGAAGAAGACGGAGACCGGCGCTTAGAGCGCTGGGTAAAGGATCACCTCAATGGCGACGACCCCGGTAGAGAACAAGCCTAAGGCCAAGTCGAAGGCGAAGAAGGTCAAGAAGAAAATCCAAAGCGGGATTGCGCACATCACCGCGTCCTTCAACAACACCATCGTCACCATCACCGACGTTTCAGGAAACGTGGTGGCTTGGTCGTCGTCGGGGGTGAAGGGCTTCAAGGGATCGCGCAAGTCGACGCCGTTCGCTGCCCAGCTGGCCGCCGAGGACGCGGCGCACAAGGCGCAGGAACATGGTATGAAGTCGCTCAGCGTTTTCGTGAAGGGGCCGGGATCGGGCCGTGAGTCAGCGCTGCGCGCGCTGGCCTCGACCGGTTTCAAAATCACCCTCATCCGCGATCTCACCCCCATCCCGCACAACGGTTGCCGCCCGCCCAAGCGGCGGAGAGTCTGAGTCATGGCGAATTATTCTGGTCCCGTGTGCCGACTGTGTCGGCGTGAAGACATGAAGCTGTTCCTGAAAGGGGACCGCTGCTACACCGACAAATGCGGCTACGAGCGTCGCGCCTACGCCCCCGGTCAGCACGGCCAGGCTCGTCGGCGCAAGCTGTCGAACTATGGCTCGCAGCTGCGCGAGAAGCAGAAGGTCAAGCGCATCTACGGCTTGGCCGAGCGGCAGTTCCGCGGCTACTACCACAAGGCCGTGCGAATGAAGGGCGTGGCCGGCGAAAACTTGCTGCAGCTCCTCGAACGCCGCCTGGACAACGTGGTTTACCGTCTGGGATTTGCCTCTGACCACGCGGAGGCGCGCCAGCTGGTTCGCCACGGCCACTTTCGGGTCAACGGCCAGAAGGTGAACATCCCGTCTTTCTTGTGCCGCACCAACGATCAGATCGAGGTCAAGGAAGGGTCCAAGAAAGTGACCCGCGTGCTGGAGAGCCTGGGCGCCGTTGATCGGCGCGGGGTCCCCAAATGGTTAGAGCTGGATAAGGACGCGTTCAAGGGCCGGCTGACGTCGCTGCCGTCGCGCGAGGACCTGACGCTTCCCATCCGCGAGCAACTCATCGTCGAGCTTTATTCTCGTTAGTCCCTGGCAGTCCTGATAGGAGATCCAATGGCGACCGTTTCCACCCACTCCACGTCTTCTCAGCAGAGTGCGTACATCACGCGCAATTGGCGGGACCTGATCCGGCCGCGCAAGCTGGAGGTCGAGGCTGATTCTCTGACGCCGACCTACGGCAAGTTCACTTGCGAGCCGCTCGAGCGCGGGTTCGGAACCACCATCGGCAACAGCTTGCGGCGCATCCTGCTGTCGTCGTTGCAGGGCACGGCCATCACCGCCGTGAAGATCGAAGGCGCCCTGCACGAGTTCACCACCATCCCCGACGTGGTCGAGGACGTGACGGACATCGTGCTCAACCTGAAAGAGGTTTTGGTCAAGAGCCACGACGCCAAGCCGCGTTCGCTGCGCCTGGAGAAGGACAGCGAGGGCAAGGTCAAGGCGGGCGACATCCAGACCTCCGACGGCGTGGAGATCTTGAACCCCGACCATTTGATCCTCACCTGCGCGAAGGGCGCGAAGCTGCGCATGGAGCTGATGATCGGCACCGGCCGCGGCTACGTCCCGGCCGACCGCAACAAGAGCCCACAGACGGCGGTGGGTGTGGTTCCGATTGATTCGCTGTTCTCGCCCATCCGCAAGGTGAACTTCCAGGTGACCAACGCCCGCGTCGGTCAGCAGACCGACTACGATCGGTTGTCGCTGGAGGTTTGGACCAACGGCGCGGTTCGTCCGGAGGACGCGGTGGCCTTCGCCGCCAAGATCCTCAAGGACCAGCTGTCCATCTTCATCAACTTCGAAGAGGGCGCCGAGCCGGCGCACGAGACCACGGTCACCGAAGAGCAGGCCAAGCTGTCGGAGAACCTGTGGAAGTCGGTGGACGAGCTGGAGCTGTCGGTGCGTTCGGCGAATTGCCTGCAGAACGCCAACATCCGCTACATCGGGGAGCTGGTGCAGAAGACCGAGAGCGAGATGCTGAAGACCAAGAACTTCGGCCGCAAGTCGCTCAAGGAGATCAAAGAGATCCTGTCGGAGATGGGATTGTCTTTGGGAATGAAGCTGGAAGGTTGGCCCGGCGACGGTCCGCCCAAGAAATCGTAACCGGTACGATTTCGTAACGATCTTGTAAGGACGGACAATGCGACACCGTAAAGCTGGGGTTCGACTTTCGCGCACGTCGGCGCACCGCAAGGCGCTGTTTTCCAATTTGATCGCGGCGCTGCTGACCAACGAGCGCATCCGCACCACTGACGCCAAGGCCAAGGAGACGCGGCGGCTGGCGGAGCGGACCATCACCTGGGCGCGCCGGGTGGGCGACGTGCTGACGAAGAAGCCGGACCGGCGTTCGACGGAAGAGTCGGCGCGGGTGGTGCACGCGGTGCGCATGGCGCGCCGCCTGGTGCGCGACCGGACCGCGGTGCTGAAGTTGTTCGACGAGATCGCGCCTCGGTTTGCCGGGCGGCGCGGCGGCTACACGCGCATCGTCAAGCTGGGCCAGCGCCCGGGCGACGCGGCGCCAATGTCGCTGCTGGAGCTGCTGCCGGACGAGAACGCGCCGGCACCTGCCCCCGAGACCACCGAAAAGGGTGGCAAGGGCGGCAAGGCGGCTTCGGGCAAAGGCTCAGAGGCCGAAGGCGGGGCCAAGGCCACCGCCAAGAAGAAGGCCGCTCCCAAGGGCGAAGCGGCCGACAAGGGCGAAGTGGCCGCCAAAAAGCCCGCCAAGGCCAAGGCGCCCAAGGCGCCCAAAAAAGACGAATAAGAAGGGCGACTAGCCCGCTGGTGGGACGACCTCCGCGGCTGTCCCATGTCCTGGAACAGCCGGGCGGCCGTTGGGCTCGGCCCCTACAGTTTTCCAAGTCTCCTGTCGACGTACCTTCGGGTAGGGGTTTTAGCCCTCGAAACTCGAAGGTAAAGGAGATAGTTCCATGGAGAGAGGCGCGGGGGCCAAAGCTGCGGCAGTCGTAGAAGAGACGCACAAAGCCGTCCGAGTCGCCGAGCGGTTCGACTTGGAGGTGAAGGTCGATCTCGAGAGCGATCACAACTTCTATACGGGCCTCACCCAGAACATCAGCGCCGGCGGCCTGTTCATCGCGACGCACCAGCTGCGCCGCATCGGCGACCGCATCAAGATCAAGTTCTCCCTGCCCGGCAGTGACACGCACCTGGACGTCGAGACCGAGGTGCGCTGGATTCGCGAGAATTCATCGCTGCACCGGGTGGACGGTTCAACCGGGATGGGCGTTCGCTTCATCAACCTGTCGCCCGAGGCTTCGCAAGCGATCCAGACGTTCCTGCAGAACCGCGACTCGCTCTACTACGACGACGAAGAATAGGCGCGGGGTCGCGCGCGACGTTGCGCGGTTGACAGTGGTCGATAGCCCTGGCGTATAACGCCGGGTATGGGCGAGACGGCGCTGCCTTCGTTTGGGTGGGATGGCATCGCGCTGTCGTTCGTGTCGCTGGGCGTGGTGTGTCTGGTGGCTTGGTTGGCGCTGCGGTTTCTCGCCGGGCGCGGCATCGGGCGGCCAAGCGGCGCCGTGCGCGTGCTGGCCCGCTGTCCGCTGGAGCCGCGCCGCGCGGTGTACCTGATCGAAGCGGCCGGGCGTTGCTTCCTGGTCGGCGTCGGCGACGGGCCGATGTCGCTGCTGGCCGAGGTAGACAGCGACAAGGCCAAGGCGATCGCCGCCGAGCCGTCTTCGCCTTCGGGCGTGGCGGAGATTCTTGGACGGGTCTTTCATCGGCCCCCGGCGGGTCCGCGTCCGTGAAGCGGGCAGCGCTGGCCGGCGCGGCGATTCTCTGCACCGTGGCGTCGCGGATGGCGTTCGCCGCCTCGTCAAAGACCGAGACGTTCGCGTCGCGTCCCCTGGTGCTGATCGCCGCCATGGCGGCGCTGTCGCTGATTCCGTTCGCGTTGCTGATGCTGACCTGTTTTGTGCGCGTGTCGGTGGTGCTGTCGATCCTGCGCAGCGCGATCGGCGCCGCCCAGGTGCCGCCCACCCAGGTGCTGACCGGCCTGGCCATGTTGCTGACGCTGTTCGTGATGGCCCCGACCGGCGAGCGCATCTACCGCGCGGTGCAGCCGGTGTTGAACGTCGGCGCCGGCGCCGATCTGCTGAGCGGCGAGACCATCCAGGCGCTGGTCACCGCCGGCGACCGCGGCAAGGAACCGCTGCGCGATTTTCTGCTCAAGCACGGCGATCGCCGCGATCGGGCGATGTTCTACGACCTGGCGCTGAAGATGCGCACGCCCGCCGAGCGCGCCGGGATCGCCGAGCAAGACCTGATGGTGGTGGCGCCGGCGTTCGTGGTGTCCGAGCTGCGCCGGGCTTTCGAGATCGGCTTCCTGTTGTTCATCCCGTTTCTGATCATCGACCTCGTCATCGCGAATTTGTTGCTGGCCCTGGGCATGCACATGCTGTCGCCGCCGACGGTGTCGCTGCCGTTCAAGCTGCTGTTGTTCGTCCTGGCTGACGGCTGGCACCTGGTGGTGCGCGGCCTCATCGAGAGCTACCTGTGAGCGGGCCCAGCGCCGAGCTGATCATGCGCGCCGTGCGCGAGGGCCTGCTGCTGGTGCTGGTGCTGTCCGCCCCGCCGCTGCTGGCCAGCCTGGCCATCGGCATCGTGGCGGGGATCGTCCAGGCGGCCACCCAGGTGCACGATCAGACGCTGGCCTTCGTGCCCAAGCTGGTGGTCGTGATGCTGGTTCTGATTGCCACCGGACCGTTGCTGGGAGCGCAGCTGCTGCGTTTCACGCACGCGCTGTTGCTAGCCGTTCCCGCCGTGCGCTGAGGGACGGGGATGGCGCAAGATGCTCTTCTTCGAATGTCCACCATCTTGGTGGTGGGCGGGGCGCGCGTGGCTCCGGTGGCGATCATGCTGCCGGCGTTCGGCGGCCGCCACCTTCCCTTGAGCCTTCGCCTGGCCCTGGGCGCGCTGCTGTCAGCCCTGGCGTGGCCGCTGGTGGCCGCGGCATACAGCGCCGCTGGTCTGGACGGGGCCGGGCCGCTGGTGTGGATCTTGATCGTCGGGCGCGAACTGGCCGTCGGCGCCGCGGTTGGTTTCGTGGCATCGCTGGCTTTTCACGCCGCTGAGGTGGCCGGTCAGCTGGGCGACGTTCTGCGCGGCGCCAACGCGGCGGCGATCTTGACCCCCGCGTCGGATGGCGGGGCGCCCAGTCCGCTGGGCACGCTGTACCTGCTGCTGGCGACGATCATCTTTCTGGAAATTGGCGGTCTTTCTCGGATGGTCGCGGCGCTGATGAACAGTTACGCGGCGGTTCCACTGGGCCTTTCGCACGCATCGGTGATGGGCATGCAAAATGCCGCGCTGGTGGTGCTGCTGGCCTCCGCGAAATTGCTGGCGACGGCGTTGGCCCTGGCGGCGCCGCTGGTGGTGGCGCTGCTGCTGGCCGACGTGGCGTTGGCCGCCCTCGGGCGCGTGGCCCCGGATTTGCCGATCTATTTTCTCGGCCTGCCGGTCAAGGCGTTGCTGGGCGTGGGCATGATTTTGTTGGGATTGGGCGCCTTGCACGGGGCGCTGGCTGGCGGTTTCGCCGGATGGCTGGACCTAGTAAACCGCGCCATCGCCAGTTTCCGCGGCTGAGGCGATAATTTTTCGACCGTCCCGGCGAATTTTTTCCCGGTCGATTGTTCAAGCACTGTTCCGGTTCTGTCGAAATTCGGGTGCTAGAATCACTCCCTGGAGCTTGCATGTTGAGGCTTCGCCCCATGTGCGGGCTGACTGCAGCCGCTGTTTCGAAAGGTTGTCGGTCAGTGCGCCACAGTTTCATCGCCGCCCTCGGCGCGGTCCTGGGGACCGTGGCGATCGGCTGTGGTGGCGTCGACGCTGGCAGTGCTTCGTTCCCGGGCACGGTGGTGTACGAAAGCCCGAGCAGCGAGTACCAGTTCAATCTGCTTGAGCCGCCCTGGCGCGAGACGGTCTCACAGTCAGAGACCATCTTCGTGGTTCCGTCGAAGATCGTCACGCTGCTGCCGTCAGAGAGCGACTCCACGTACACCTTGCACATCTACCGCCAGAACACGGATGCGGCCTCGGCGCTGCAAGCGGATGCGCCCAGTCGCACGCCGGTTGAATCCAGCAGCGGCCCGACGACGGTGGCGTCAGAGTCCGGCTCGACCGGCGTGGAGATGAGCTGGCAAGAAAACGCTTCCGTCTACCATCGTGACGCGTACATCAACATCGCGGCGGCGGTCAGCTTCCGCATGCATTTTTCTGCCGCGGTCCCGCTGGTCGACAACGACATGGTCACGCAGATGATCGCCAGCTTTCGCGCGCCGCCGGCGGCCGGCAGCAAGTGACGTCGTGCTGAGCCGGCGCTGGGCAGCAACGATCGGCGCGCTGGCGGCGATGGGCGCATCTTCCGCGGGTGGGCTGGCGCGCGCGGCAAATCCCGACGGCTCGGCGATTGTTGGTGCGCCGTCGGCGCTGGCCGTGTCTGCTTCATCGGATATTGACGATCCGAAAGTGGCCCGCCGGCTGAAAAGCCGCGCAGCGGTCGCATTGCCCACCGCCAGCGCGGCGTCGTCGGCGACGCCGCTGCCAAGGCCGGGGGCCCAGACCAACCCGCCACCTCTGGCTGCTGCGCCCGTCGCGGTTCTGCCGGCGGCATCTGACCCTTCTGCGCCTGTGGACAGCGGCAAGCCGCTTGGCGCGGCCACGTTGGCGGCGTCGCCGTCACTGCCATCGCCGCCGATTTCCGGCCCCACCGGCGAGGATGCGGTCACGCGCAAGATGCAGCCGGGCACGCACGACGATTCGTCGGCCACCTACGTGCCGCGCTTGAAGCTGAGCTATCGGCGCTTTTCCTTCGTGCGCATCGGCGCCAGCGATCCAGCGTCGACCATCGGTGTCGCGGCATCTGAACCGTTCGACGTGGTCTCGCTGGATCTGTACCCGGTGTCGTCGTTCGTGCGCTTCGGCCTGTCCACCCAGTACGGCGCGGAGAGCGGCAAGCTGATGGGCGGCGGCGATTACTTCATCGCCGAGTCTTCGTCGTTGGGCGCGCAGATCCCCGGCAACATCTTCACCCCGTTCGCCGAGGCCTTCGCCGGCGGCGGCTACATGCGGCGCATGCAGTTCGGCAGCTCGGTGCCCACCGCTTACTGGCACTACGGCGTCGACGTGGGGACGGAGATCTTCATGGCCAAGTACGCGTGCCTCAGCGTCGCGCTCGGATACCTGCACCCGGTCAACGGCTTTACCAAGGGTCTGTCGTTCACCAGCGTCTATGTCGACACCTGGTCGCTGAAACTCGGCGTCGGGTTTTAGATCGCATACACTGCGGCGCCATGAGGCGACTGCTATTCGCAGGAGTGCTGGCGCTGTCGTTCGCGGCTTCGCCGGCTGTACGGGCTCAGCTGACCGACGGGCCGCCCATGCCGGCGGCGCTGGATCTGCACAAGGTGCCGGTTGGTTCGTGGGCCGAGTACAGGATCGTCGTGGCCACGTTGCCGGCGATGACCACGCGGATGGCGCTGCTGGCGCGGACCAAGAACTTGGTCACCCTGGAGATGACCGTTGACGGCGGCGTGCTGGCGGCCGCGGGCGGCAAGATGATTCTGCAGACCACCGTCGACGCTGATCCGTCAAAAACGGGCGCGGTGAAAAAGCTGGTCATGCAGATGGGCGCGAACGATCCAATGGAGATGCCGCCCGAGACCGCGCAGCACAAGCAGTTCGAGAAGCCGGATCCCAAATCGTTCGTCAACGACGAGACGGTCACCGTCGCCGGTGGCACCTTCAAGGGCAAGCACTATCGCCAGAAGACGGCCAAGGGCGATCCGCTGGAGTTCTGGATCAGCAGCGACGTGCCGCCGTTCGGCCTGGTGAAGATTCAGGGACAGCAGACCATGGGTCCGCCGGGCGGGACGGCCGTGCCCGCCGCCATCTCCTTCGAGCTGCAATCCCACGGAAAAAGCGCGGCGTCGGCCATCACCAAGCCGGTCAAGCCGTTCGATCAGCAGGCGTTCATGGGCCAGATGACCAACAGCGCGAAGGCGATCAGCAACGCCGCTGCCGCGAAGACGCCGCCAGCGAAATAGGGGAGCGAGCGCCTGAGCGATGGCTGGTAGCGGTTCTTCAGCGCGAGGCGAACCCACCGAGGAACCGACGCCGCAACGACTTGCGGAGGCGCGCCGGCGCGGCGAGCTGGCGGTCAGCCGGCCGCTGATCGGTGCCGCAGGAGCGGCGGCCGCGGCGTTGACTCTTGCCCTGGTGGGACCGTCATTGTGGCGAGGAGCGCTGCGGTTTTGCGCCACCCAGTGGGCGCAGGCGGTCAGCGTGAGCGGCCCGTCGGCGCCCGCCGGCGCTTTGCGTGCCGGGCTGACCGCCGGTGCGTGGGCGCTGGCGCCGATCCTGGGCGCGGCGATAGTGGGCGCGCTGGGCGTCGGACTTTGGCAGACCCGCGCCGTGATCGTGTCGCCGCGCCTCGACTGGCCGGGCGCGGGCAACGGGCGCGGGCGCGGGCGCTCGCCTTCGGCCGCGCTGCTGGTGCTGGGCAAGCTGGCGCTGCTGGCGGCGGTGGCCTGGGCGACGCTGCGGCCGCTGGTTCCGTCGCTGGTGGGCCTGACCGGCGCGCCGCCAGTCCGTGTGGCGGCGGCGCTGGGCGTGCTGGCGGCGCGCCTGGGGCTGCGCCTGGCGCTGGCGTTGCTGGCGCTGGGGGCGATCGACTACGGCGTCGAATGGCTGGCCCACCATCGGCGCCTGCGCATGACCCGCGCCGAGGTCCAGCGCCAGCGACGCGAAAGCGAAGGCGACCCGCGGCACCGCGCCCGGCGGCGCGACCTGCACCGCGCGCTTGCCGAGGGCGGCCCTGCTCCGGCTGATATACTGCCGCCCTAAAGAGGAGTTCATGTCCCAGTCGCTGTCACCGTTGAAAAAAGTTCGTAAAGCCGTCTTGCCGGTGGCGGGTTTGGGAACGCGGTTCCTGCCGGCCACCAAGGCCATCCCGAAAGAGATGCTGCCCATCGTCGACATCCCCAGCATCCAGCTGATCGTCGAGGAGTGCGCGCAAAGTGGAATCGAAGAGGTCATCTTCGTCACCTCGCGGGGAAAATCGGCCATCGAAGATCATTTTGATCGGGCCGGCGATCTGGAAGGGCTGCTGGAGAAACGAAACAAGAAGGCGGATCTGGAATCGGTGCGGCGGCTGTCGACGCTGGCCAAGATCAGCGCGGTTCGCCAGCCGGAGGCGCGGGGCCTGGGCCACGCCGTGCTGTGCGCCAAGGCGGCGGTCGGCGACGAACCGTTCGCGGTGTTACTGGGCGACGATCTGGTCGAGGCGCAGCCGCCCGGCATCAAGCAGCTTCTGAACGTATACGAACGCCGCGGCACCGGGGTGATCGGCTTGAAAGAGGTGCCGCCCGGGCAAGAACACCTTTACGGCATCGTCGAGGGTGGCAACGTCGGCGGGCGCGATTGGAAGCTGTCGAAGCTGATCGAGAAGCCCGCGCCCGGGACCGCGCCGTCGCGTATGGCCATCATCGGCCGCTATGTTTTGCCGGCGGAGATCTTCGAAATTTTGGAGCACACGCCGCCCGGACGGGGCGACGAGATCCAGCTGACCGACGCGCTGGCCACGCTGTGCGCGCGGCGCGGCCTGCACGGCGTGGAGATGGAAGGGTTGCGCTTCGACGCCGGCGATCGGGCCGGGTACGTGCTGGCGGTTCTGTACTACGCGCTTCACCGCAAGGACATCGGCGCCGAGGTTCGGGCGGGGGCGCGGCGCCTGCTCGACGAGCTGGAGCGCGGCTGACAATCTTCGTTCGCGATGGCCGATGACATGCCTGGGGACGCGTCGCTGCTGGAGGTGGCGGTCGCGCTGCCGGTGTGGGGCACCTTCACGTACCGCGATCCGCGGCCGTCGGCGCGCGTGCCGGTGGGGACGCAGGTGGTGGTGCCGTTCGGACCACGCACCGTAACCGGGTTTGTGGTCGGGCGATCCGCGGCCGGCGCGTCGTCGGCTACCACCCGCGACATCGAAGAGATCGTCGCTGGTGAACCTCCCTTCGACGAAGAGATGATCGGCTTTTGCCGCTGGGTCGCCGATTACTACCAGGCGCCGCTGGGCGAGGTGCTGCGGGCGTCGCTGCCGCAAGGCGAGCGCGCCGTCGCCGTGCGCAGCGTGCGCCTGACCGACGAGGGCCGCCGCGCGCTGGAAGGCAGGCGGGCCGGGCAGCAAGCGTGGCTGGTACCGTCGGGACCGGGCGACAGCGATCCGATCTTGAACGCTCTCGGCGCCGCCGGCGGCACGTTGCCCATCCGGGCGATCATGCGCCTGCCGGGGCGGGCCAGCGCGCGGCTGTCAGCGCTGGCGGAGGATGGTCTGGTCGAGGTCGGCGACGCGGTGGTGGATCGGCGGCCCCCACCGACGGTGACATTCGCGGTGGCGGTCGACGAGCGACGCGGGGATCTACCGGCGCGCGCCGGCGGGCAGCGGGCGCTGTTCGCCAAGCTGGGCGCGCAGGCCGCGGGCGTCGACACGCGCACGCTGACCGTGCCCGAGAAGACTCTGCTGCGCGCGCTGGTCAAGCGCGGCGTGGCGCGCCTGGAACACCGCCCGCTGCCGATCGGTGCGGCGGACAGCGACGCCGCGTCGGGGGCAGAGGTTGTAGCGACAGGGGCGCCTGGCGCAGTGACGGCGCCCCGGCGTCCGCTGACCGCGAACGCCGCGCAGGCAGCGGCCATCGTCGCGTTGTCTGGCGCGCTGGGAAAAGGCTTTGCCACGTTTGTCCTGCACGGGATCACGGGCTCTGGCAAGACCGAGGTCTATTTGCAGGTCATCGCCGAGGCGCGCGCGGCCGGGCGGGGGGCGCTGGTGCTGGTGCCGGAGATCGCGCTGACGCCGCAGCTGGCGGCGCGCTTTCGGGCTCGGTTCGGCGAGGACGTGGCGGTGCTGCACAGCGCGCTGCCGGCGCGCGAACGATTGGCGGCGTGGCGGCGTTTGCGTGAGGGCAAGGTGGGGATCGCGCTGGGCGCGCGGTCGGCGATCTTCGCGCCGGTGCAACGCCTGGGCGTCATCGTCGTCGACGAAGAGCACGACGGATCGTTCAAGCAGGAAGACGGCGTTCGCTACAACGGGCGCGACCTGGCGGTGGTCCGCGCCCAGCGGGCCGGAGCGGTGGCCATCCTCGGATCGGCGACGCCGTCGCTGGAGTCATATCAAAACGCGCTGCAAGGTCGTTTTCGTTTGCTCACCTTGCCCGAGCGGGCGACGCCGCGCCCGCTGCCGTCGGTGGAGATCATCGATCTGCGCCGGCATCCGGTGGGCCCGGATGGCTTGCTGTCGGCGGCGCTGGCCGAGGCGGTGGCCGCCAACCTGGCGGCGCGCGAGCAGACGATTCTGTTTTTGAACCGGCGCGGCTTCTCGACGGTGGTGCTGTGTCGCGCCTGCGGCGAGGTGGTGCAGTGCCCGCACTGCGCGGTCTCGCTGACCTACCACCAGAAGCGGGCGCGTCTGGTCTGTCACTACTGCGGCAACACCGAGCTGATGCCGCTGCGCTGTCCTTCGTGCGCGTCGCCCAAGCTGGAGCGCCTGGGCACCGGCACCGAGCGGGTGGAGACGCTGATTCGCCAGCGCTTTCCCGACGCGCGGGTGGCGCGGTTGGATCGCGACACCGCGGACGCCGCCGACGAAACGGGCGAGCAGACGCGCGGCTTGGGTCCGATCCTGGAAGGCATGCAGTCGGGGGCGATCGACATTTTGGTCGGCACGCAGATGGTCACCAAGGGCCACGACTTTGCCGGCGTGACGTTGGTGGGCGTGCTGCAGCCCGATCAGGGCATGCACCTGCCGGATTTTCGCGCCGCCGAGCGGACGTTTCAGTTGCTTGAGCAGGTGGCCGGGCGGGCCGGGCGCGGTGATCGGCCGGGGCGGGTGATCGTGCAGACGTACGCGCCCGATCATCCGGCCATCGTCAACGTGCGCACGCATGATTACGCCGCCTTCGTCGGGCAAGAGCTGGAATATCGCCGGCAAACCGAATACCCGCCGTTCGCCCGCATGGTGGCCCTGCGCCTGGATGCGCGCGACGAAGCTCAGCTGCGCGTCGACGCGGCGGCGGTGGCCGAAGCGGTGCGCGCGGCGGTCGGCAGCGCCGTGCGCGTTCTGGGCCCGGCCGAGGCGCCCATCGGTCGCGTGCGCGGCCGGGCTCGTTATCAGATCTGGCTGTCGGGCAAGGATCGCGCCGCG
The DNA here is from genome assembly GCA_036493295.1 of Polyangia bacterium. Classification (GTDB taxonomy): domain Bacteria; phylum Myxococcota_A; class Polyangia; order Fen-1088; family Fen-1088; genus DATKEU01. Next base: position 22,891 of record DASXQB010000052.1, read on the forward strand.
CTGGCCGCCGCCGCGCGCGCCGCCACCGCCGTCAAGCGGGCGGCCGACGTCCGCCTGGGCGTCGACGTCGATCCGCAGAGCGTGCTTTAAGACCGTTTGGCGCCGCAGGAGGCCCGCGCGGTGTCCGTGTTAATCTTTTGCGCGCATGAAGTTGCTGATCATCGCTGGGCCTTACGAAGCGGATCGTCTCCGCCGGGCGGCGGTGTCGGCGGGGTTTGAAACGGTGGCGGTGGAGCCGGGCGAAAGTTTGTCGGGTTGGATCTCGGCGTCGCGGCCGGATCTGATCGTGATGGCGCCGAAGATCGTGAGCCCGGATCCCACGGTGGCGCTGGGCAAGGTGCGCGCGGTGCCGCGCGGGCGGGTCCCGATTTTCTTGGTCGGCGACGCCGCTGACGAGCCGCGGTTCAAAGGATTGGCCGACGGTTTTTTCATGCGGCCGGTGTCTCCCGATGATCTGATCGCCGAAGCGCGATCGCTCTTGGGCCCGTCTCTACCGGCGGGTGCGTCGAGCGGCGCCGGCGAGGGCAGCGGGCCGATCGCGGCGGCGGGCGGCGCTGGCGATGGGGTGCCGCAGCGGCGCAGCGACAGCGGCAGCGACGGCGCGCGCGAATCCAGCAGCGGGCGAACGCCCAAGAGCGGACCGCACGGGCTGAAGACGCCGCCCAATCTCAAGCCTCTCGTGGCGCAGAGCGAATCGCCGCCAGCGCCCCGTTCGTTGCGCGGGTCCAGCGGTACCAGCGATGCATTCCTGATGAACCTGGACGAGAGCATCGACGCCGCGCTGGAGGACGACATTCGTGAGGCCATCCGCCACGTCGGCCAGCGCGAACGCTCGGGAACGCCGGTGGGCCGTCCGCGCCACGCCACCGCCGAGGTGGCGGCGTCGACGCCGGCGGCGGGGAAGGCCGGCGCCGATGACAGCGGCGACGGCGATCCCGCGTTGAACGAGCTGCGCGACGAGAGCAGCCAGAAGACCTTGGAGGTCCCGCGCGACGTGGTGGCGCGCATGGCCAGCGCCGATTCGGGGGGCGTGGTGGCGGGCGCACCGCCCGACGGGCGTTCGTCCGGGGCCGGCGTGGCCGCGCCGCTGGAGAACGGCAATCTGGCCGCGCACGACGTCGCCTGGTTGCTGGGGCGCTGCTTCGCTGAACGACTGACCGGCTGGCTGACGTTCAAGCGCGACGGCGTCGAGAAGGCCATCGTCTTCGAACGCGGCGCACCCATCCTGGCCGGCTCGAACCTGCCGGCGGATCGCATGGGCGACATGCTGGTGCGCCAGGGCCGGCTGACCGCCGAACAGCAGGCGAAGAGCGTGGAGATCTTGATCGCCACCGGCCGCCGCCTGGGCGTGGTGCTGGTGGAAAGCAGCTTCATCAAGGCGGGCGAGCTGGGGCCGCTGGTGCGGCGGCATTTCGAAGAGATCATCTATTCGTTGTTCGCCTGGGAAACGGGCGAGTGGGTGATGAGCCCCGATCGCCCCGAAAAAGAAGAGACGGTGCTGCTGACCGAACACCCAGCGGCGCTGATCCTGGAAGGCATTCGCCGCAAGTACAGCGCGGCTCGGCTGCGCGCGCGGCTGGGTGGCGGGGCTTCGGTCCTGCGCGTGGTCAAGGAGACGGGCCTGTCCGCGCTGCTGGAACAGATGGCCGCCACCGACGACGAACGGCGATCGGTGGGCCTGTTCGACGGCGCGCGCGCCCTGGATGATCTGGTCGTCGCTCCTGGAGTCGACGAGACGACGCTGCTGGCGGTGGCGTGGGCGTTGCTGGTGCTGCGCCGGTTGGCGCCGATGACCGCTGTCGCCAGCAGCGAGCAGGCCCATGCGGCGGCGGCTCCGACCGGAGAAGGCGCGGCGGTCTCCGCCGACGGCGCCGCGCAGGATCGGGAGCGCGATCGGGAGATCGATCGCGCGCGCATCCTGGCGCGGTACGCCCTGGTGCGCGAGGGTGACTATTTTCAGGTGCTGGGGGTCTCGCGGCAGGCCACCGCGCACGAGATCAAGCGCGCCCATCAGTCGCTGGCCCGCGAGTTTGCTCGTCACGCGCTGGCGCCCGAGCTGTCCGCCGATCTGGCCGGCCCGCTGGCCGCCATCGACGCGGTGATCGCCGAAGGCGCGCGCGTCCTCTCCGACGCGCGGCTGCGCCAGCTTTATCAAAGTCATCTGACCGTCGCCGGAGAGTCGGCGGTCTAGATGGGCACTCGCGGCGGTAAACCGCGGGCGATTTTCTTTGGCTCGCCGGCGTTCGCGGTGCCGTGTCTGGCAGCGACGGCGGAGGCCGCTGAGCTGGTGGCGGTGGTCAGCCAGCCGGATCGCCCTGCCGGTCGCGGCAACCAGCTCACCCCGCCGGCCGTGAAGGTGGCGGCTGCCCGGCTGGATGTGCCGGTGCTGCAGCCGGAGAAAATTCGCCCGCCCGAATTCGAGGCCACGCTGCGTTCATTCGCCGCCGACGTGTTCGTGGTGGTGGCCTACGGGCGCATCTTGCCGCAGGCGCTGCTGGACCTGCCGCGCCTCGGGCCGTGGAACGTGCACGCGTCGTTGTTGCCGAGTCTGCGCGGGGCGGCGCCCATCCAGTGGTCGATCATCGGCGGCGACGCGCGCACCGGCGTCAGCATCATGCGCATGGAGGCGGGCCTGGACACCGGCCCGGTGGCGGCGGTCGCCGACACCGCCATCGCCGACGATGACACCAGCGCCACGCTGTCGGCGCGTCTGTCGGCGCTGGGCGCGGCGCTGCTTGCGCGCACGCTGCCAGTGATCGCCGCTGGCGTGGTGACGCTGCAGCGGCAAGACGACGCCGCAGCGACGCTGGCGCCGCTGCTGAAAAAGGAAGACGGCCACCTGGATTTCACGCGGCCGGCGCGCGCGGTGTCGGCGCGGGCGCGGGGCGTGGATCCCTGGCCGGGAGCGTTCGCGCTTTTCGACGGCCAGCCGTTGAAACTGTTCGGGCCGCGGGTTCTGGCGCCGGGTGCCGGCGGTGCGCCCGGTACCGTCGGTGGCGCGAGCGCGGACGGTTTGATCGTGGCGTGCGGCGACGGCTCGGTTTCCTTCGCCGAGGTGCAATTGCCGGGGCGCAAACGCTTGCCTGCGGCGGCGGTGCTGGCGGGACAACCGGCGCTGGCCACTGCGGTCTTGCGCTGAGCGCGGCGGCATTCAAATCACCATGGCCCCCCATACGTTGACCGGTCGAGATGTTGCCCGCGCGGTGCTCGCGCGCGTGGCGGAAGAATCCGCCTACGCCAATCGCGCGCTGTCCGCGGCGTTGGATCGCCAGCGCGCCCTTTCGTCCGAGGATCGGGCGCTGACCACCGAGCTGGTCTACGGCGTCCTGCGCCGGCAGTCACGCCTGGATCGGGCGCTGGAGGCGGTGTCCGACCGCGGTCTTTCCCAGATCGATCTGCGCGTGCGCATCGCGCTGCGAGTGGCGGCGTATCAGATCTTGTTTCTCGATCGCATCCCGGCCTACGCGGCGGTCAACGACGCGGTCGAGGCGTGCAAGGCGATCCGCGGTGGGCGCCTGGCGGGGCTGGCGAACGCGCTTTTGCGTCGGGTGGCCGATCGGGGCGAGCCACCGTTGCCTGATCCAGCGCGCGATCCGCTGGGTTATCTCGTCGCGGCGGCGGGCTTTCCCGAATGGATGGCGCGTCTGGTGATGGCCGAGCTGCCGCCGTCGGAGGTGGCCGCCTTCGCTGACGCCAGCACCGCGCACGCCCCGCTGACCATCCGGGCCAATCGCCTGCGCACCGATCGGCAGACCCTGGCGGCGCGGCTGCTGGTGGAACGTCCGGGCGCCACGATCGACGTGTCGGCGCTGGCCGCCGACGCGTTGCTGGTGCGCAAGATGGATTCGCCGTTTCTCACCGAGGCCTGGCGCGAAGGCTGGTTCGCCGTCGAGGACGCGGGCGCGCAACGGGTGGTGGCGCTGGCGGGCGCGGCGCCGGGCGAGCGCATCCTGGACGCCTGCGCCGGCGTGGGCGGCAAAAGCGCGCACCTGGCGGCGCTGGCCGACGGCAAAGCGCGCATCGACGCCGTCGACATCGCGCCGGCGAAACTGGACGAGGCGCGCCGGTTGTTCGCCCGCCTGGGTGTCCGCGGGGTCACCACCCGCGCCGCCGATCTGACCCAGCCCTGGACCGGGGAGCGCGCGTACCATCGAGTGTTACTGGATGCGCCGTGTTCCGGCCTGGGCGTGCTGCGCCGGCATCCGGAGGCGCTGACCCGCCGGGAACCAGACGAGCTGACAGCGCTGGCCGAAACCCAGGCGCAGTTGCTGGACACCGTGGCCCCGCTCGTGCGCGCGGGCGGAACGTTGACCTACAGCGTGTGCACGTTCGAACGGGCCGAGGGCGACGACGTGGTGGCGCGTTTCCTGGAACGTCACCCCACCTTCCTCGTCGACGAGCCGCCGGTCCGCACGTGGCCCCACCGCGACGACGCCGACGCGTTTTTCGCCGTGCGCTTGCGAGCGACCGGATAAGATACCCGCCATGACCCTGCGCATCGCGCCTTCGATCCTTTCAGCCGACTTTGGTCGGCTGGCCGAAGAGGTGCGCGCGGTGGAGGCGGCCGGCGCCGATTACATCCACGTCGACGTGATGGACGGACGCTTTGTCCCCAACATCACCATCGGTCCGCTGGTGGTCAAGGCGGTGCGGGCGGCGACCAAGCTGCCGCTGGACGTCCACCTGATGATCGTCGAGCCCGAACGCTACGTCGACGACTTTGCCCGCGCCGGCGCCGATCTGATCAGCGTGCACCTGGAAGCGTCGCCGCACCTGCACCGGACGGTTCAGCACATTCGTTCGCTGGGTAAGAAAGCGTCGGTGGCGGTGAACCCGCATTCGTCGCTGGATGGTCTGGACGTGATCTTGCCGGATCTGGACATGGTCCTGTTGATGACGGTCAATCCCGGCTTCGGCGGCCAGAAGTTCATCGACGCCGTGGTACCCAAGGTCAGCGCGCTGCGGGCGGCGATCACCCGTCGCAAGCTGTCGGTCGACATCGAGGTCGACGGCGGCATCACTGCGGACACCGCGCCGATGGTGGTGTCGGCGGGCGCCAACGTGCTGGTGGCCGGGTCGGCGGTGTTCGGGGCGGCGGGGCATGATTATCGGCAGGCCATCGGGGCGCTTCGTCGTGGCGCCGGGACTGTCGGGATGGCCAAGGCCACCGGCTAGGCCAGCGATGCCCGATCCGATTGGCGCCGCCTGGTGGGTGCGCGGCGCGCATTTTCAAACCACGTGGGGGCGTTACGGGCGGTCGCAGCGCCTGGTGAAATTTCGGCGCGAGGTGCTGGCCACACCCGACGGTGACGATCTGGTTTTGGATCACGTCGACGCCGCCGCCGAGGCGCCGCGCGTGCTGCTGTTGCACGGCCTGGAAGGCAGCTCGTACGCGGTTTACATCCAGGGCCAGGCGCAGCAGTTTTTGCAGGCGGGCTGGAACATCACGGCGCTGAATTTCCGAACCTGCGCCCGCGATCCGGAGCACCTGTCGCGGTCCTTGCCCAACCACACCGCGCGGCTCTATCACTCGGGCGAGACCGGCGATCTGGCGTTCGTCGTCGACACGCTGATTGCGCGCGCGCCGGCGCAGGCGCTGTACGCGGTGGGCACATCGCTGGGCGGGAACGTCTTGCTGAAATTTCTCGGCGAGACCGGGGCCCGCAGCCGCATCGAAGGCGCGGTGACCATCTCGGTCCCATACGACTTGCTGGCGGCGGCGCGTCACCTGGAACGGGCGGGCAGCCGGTTTTATGTGCGGCATTTCTTGAAGACGCTGAAGGCCAAGGCGCTGGACATCGTCATCCGCTTTGGCCACATCAAGTCGGTCGCCCAGCTGCAGCCCAAGCGCATCGCCGCCGCGCGCACGTTCTATCAATTCGACGACGCAGCCACCGCGCCCCTGCACGGATTTCAGGGCGCCGAGGACTACTACCGCAAGTGCAGTTCGATCCGTTTTCTCGACCGCATCGAGGTGCCCACCTTGTGCATCAGCAGCGAGGACGATCCGTTCTTGCCATTCGAGGTGGTCCGGCGGGCCCAGTCGTTGGCGTCGGCCGACGTCGAGATCGTCACCACCCGCTGGGGCGGTCACGCCGCCTTCATCGCCGGACGCTGGCCGTGGAAGGCGCGCTACTGGGCCGAGGATCGTGCGGTGGCCTGGTTGACGGCGCGCCCGACCTGAGCGCCGAGCGGCGCGCCATCGGACCTCAAGTGTTGTACGGGACGAAGGGCGCGCGCGGGTGCTCGATGTACGCGCGCACCGACGGTCGGGCCCACTGGGCCTCGGCGTAGGCGCGCACGTTTGGTGGCACTTCATCGCCGTTGGCGATCAGGCGGTGCAGGGCGAAGGCCAGGTCGGCGTCGGCGATCGACCATTCGCCGAACGCGGTGGCGGTCTGGTCGCCGATCAGCTTGCCGGCCAGCTCGCACAGCTTAGCCGCCGCACGCGCCGCGGGCGGCGACAGCGGCCCCACCTTCATCTTGTAGACCACTGTCTCCGACGAGCGCTCGTCGCGCAGCGGCCCCAGATCCGAGCGCACAAAGCCCATCACCTGGCGGGCTCGGGCGCGCTGGCGCGGATCGGCGGGGAACAGGCGGCGGTGCGCCGGCGCCGGGAAGACGTCGTCGATGTATTCGGCGATGGCGTTGGATTCGGTCAGCCAGAAGCCGTCGTGCACCAGCGCGGGGATGCGCGCGGTCAGCGACGCCGAACGATAAGGCTCGCGCCGGTGCTCGCCCTGGCCCAGATCGACGGCGCGCATCTCGGCAAGGGCGCCTTTTTCCTTCAACGCCACGAACGCCGTGAAGACGTAAGGCGATACCCAGAACGGATCAGTGTGCAGGATCAGCGAAGGTGCCATGCGCCCAATTTGCCACGCGCATCGTCCCCGGGCGAACGTGAAATCGCCGCGCCGATTTTGCGTGGCGGGCTTTTGCTGGGTCATAGTGATCACGATGCGGCGATCGGGGTGCGGCTGGTGGGCGGCGGCGGGATGGGCACTGGTTGCTTGCTGCGCTTTTGGTTGCGGCCGCACGTCGGCCATCGCCGATGGCGCGGCCAATGCCGACACGGTCGTCGTTGACGACACCGCCGCTGGCGCTGACGTTGCCAACATTGACAGCGAAAATGTCGATGCATCCGGCACCGCTGCCGACGCCGGCGCGCCGCTGGCCGCCGCCGTCGCCGCCGCGAAGACCGCCGCCGAGGCCGACCCCACCTGCACCGGCCTGGCCCCGTTCTACTGGGAGATCGGCGACGTCAATGGAACACTGGGCGGTGGCTCGACGGGAGCTGGCCTCATCAAGGCGGACACCGCGCTGAACATCGCTTCGGCGTCGAAATTTTTCTGGGGCGCTTACGTCGTCGAACGCTTCAAGGCGGATCTGTCCGCCGTGGACGCCAACGCCATGACCATGCGCAGTGGCCGCACCAACTTCAACACCTGCATGGCCGGCGACACCGTGGCCAGTTGCTGCGGGCAGCCGGGCGCCGCCGGCGCCGCGACCAAGAACTGCGACGTCACCGCCGCCGAGGTGGGCTTCTTCAATTACGGCGGCGCGCATTTTCAGCAGTACGCCGCCGATCTGGGTCTGGGCGCCGACGACAACAGCGCGCTTGGCGCCGACCTGAAAAAGCTGCTGGGAATGGAGCTGGAGCTGTCCTTCACGCAGCCGCAGCCGGCCGGCGGCGGCAAGGCCAGCGCCGCGACCTACGCGGGCTTTTTGCGCAAGATCTTGTCGGGCGGGCTGGCGTTGCACGATCATCTGGGCGGCGCCGCCGTTTGCACGCTGCCCGCCACCTGCCCGCAAGCGCACAGCAGCCCGGTGCCGCGCGCCTGGCACTATTCGTACGGCCACTGGGTGGAAGACGATCCGAACGGCGACGGTGCCTTCAGCAGCCCCGGCCTGTTCGGGTTCTATCCGTGGATCGACGCCGGCAAGCAGTACTACGGCATCCTGGCGCGCGAGGCGCTCCGCAATCTGACCGGCATGCTGGCGGACGCGCCGTACTATCAATCGGTGGTGTGCGGCGAGGCGATCCGCCACGCTTTTCTCGGCGTCGCCAAGCCATAAACAGGCGCGCACGGCTGGCATATAGTCCGCCCATCATGTCGTCCATTCACTTCGCCCACACCATCGAGGTCCCGCAGCCGCCGGCGCGCGTGTTCGCCGTGCTGGACGATTTTTCGCAGACGCCCAAATGGTTGTCTCGTTGCACCGGCATCGAAAGGCTGACGCCAGGTCCGAACGCCTCTGGTTCCAAGATTCGCTACGCATACAACGAAGCCGGCCGTAGCGGCACCATGGACGGAGAGATCGCCGCGCGCGTGCCCGACCAGCGGTTGACCATGCACTATGCGGACAACAATATGGACGTCGCGGTGGACTTTCAGATGGAGGCGGTAGGCAACGGGACCAAGTTGACCCACACCATCGACATCACGCCGCTGGGATTTTTCGTGAAGCTATTCGCCGGCGCGATCCGTAAACAAGTGCCGAAGCAGACCGTGGCGGCAATGGAAAGTCTGCGGCAGTTGCTGGCCGCCTGACGCCGCGCATTTTTCGCTCCCGCTCGCCGTGATCGCTTTGGCCGGCGGCGGGCTACAGAGGCTCCATGGCAAGCCCGGCGACAGGTGTTCCATTCAGGGCAGCGACCAACTTGGCCGCGATGTTGATCCTGGGCCTGACGGCGGTGGGGCCGGGGTGCGCGTCCAGTGACACGGCGGCGCCCGGCAGCGGTGGCGCCTCGGGGAGCGGCAGCGGTGGCGCCTCGGGGAGCGGCGGCGCCTCGGGGAGCGGCGGCCCCAGCGCCACCGGCGGCAGCAACGGTGGCAGCGGCGGAAGTGGCGGCGCGTCCGGCAGCGGCGGCGCGGTGGCCCCCGGCACGGGCGGCAGCGGTGGCGCGTCCACCGACGGATCGGTGGCCACCGACAGCGGCAGCGATGGCGTCTTGGTCGGTCCCGACGGTGGCTTGCCGCCGTTGATGGAATGCACCAAGCCGTCCCTCGATCGCATCGAGGACTGGAACGCCACGGGTGAAGGGACCACCACGCCGATGAGCGGATCGCTGCTGGTCAAACAAGGCACCGGCTACGTAGCCAAGGAAACGTTCGTCGGTTCGGACTGGCACGTCCTGGAGATCTTGATCGGCAACGGTTTCGATACGCAGCACGATCAGGACTTCAGCAACGCGCAGGGCATCACGCTGACCTGGAGCTCGACGGCGCCTTTGTGGATCCAGATGCGGCCCGGCTTTCATTACGATGGTGGCGCCCAGTGGGTGACCGCCGTGCCCAGCACCAGCGGCCAGATGAAGACGCAATTTTTTCCGTTCGACACCGCGTCGTGGACGACCATCAGCCTGGGCAAGCCGACCTGGACCTACTCCATGGCCCGCGCGAACGTGCGCGGCCTGCTGTTCGTCGGCGATGCGCCGAACAACGTCGTCATCGCCGGCCTTCGCATCGACGGCTACATGCCGCCGTGTATGTGAGCATCCCGTCGATCGAGCTGCGGGCGGAGCGTTAGCGCAGCCGGCGCGCGCCACTCTAGCGATCGTCGTTCTTCGTCGCGTCTTGCAGCGACACATCGGGAAATCCTGAAGCCAGGACCACGTCCATCGTCTGAATCAAGGTCTCGAACATGATCGGATCCTCCGAGAGGATCATCAGCTCCGTCAGATCGGGATACTGGAGCTTTAGCTGGTGGAGTTGCTCACCCAACGCGACGAAGTCGTAGACGCCTTCGCGTTTTCCCAGTGGCTGCGGTTGATTGTTGATCACGATGTTGAACCCGTCACCGTGAACCAACACCGTCAATCGGGTGCGCGGCGGTTGGCTTTCATCGCCTGCTTCGCCGGCGCCGCGCTGACTGGCCTTCAATCGCGCCAGACTGGTCCACACGGCGGCGATCAGCAGGAAGGCGATCATGCAGGTCAAAAGATCAATGTAGGGGACCAGGTTCAGTTCGCTGTTGGTCGGCTTGCGAGCACGGCGTTTTCCCGGTTCGACTGACACGGCCATGGCACACCTCCGGCGTCGGGGGACGTCGCGGCTGCGGCGATCAACCGCCGCGCGCCTGCAATCGAAGGACAGCGTCCGGGCGGCGCGGGTTCCCGAAAAAATGACCATCCGGTGATATGATCGCGCCGTGAAAATCGGCGTGCCTCGCGAGACCAAGACGCGCGAATACCGGGTGGGCGTGACACCAGCGGGCGTTCGCCTGCTGATCGGCGGCGGTCATCAGGTGGTTGTCGAAGCAGGCGCCGGCGACGGCAGCGGCATCGCCGACGTTCAATATCAGCAGGCCGGTGCGGTGATCGTTCCCGACGCAGCCGGCGCGTGGAACGCGGACATGGTGATGAAAGTGAAAGAACCGCTGCCAGCCGAGTTTCGGTTCTTTCGCGAAGGGCTGATCCTCTACACGTACCTGCACCTGGCCGCTGAACCGGCGCTGACCCGCGAGCTGGCCGCGCGCAAGGTTCGCGGTGTCGCTTACGAGACCATCCAGTTGGGCGACGGCACCTTGCCGTTGCTGCGCCCGATGAGCGAGGTGGCCGGCCGCATGGCGGTGCAGGTCGGTGCGACCTGCCTAGAAAAAGAACGCGGCGGCAAAGGCGTCCTGCTGGGCGGCGTGGCCGGTACGCGGCGTGGTCGGGTGGTGATCCTGGGCGGCGGCGTGGTCGGCCGCAACGCGGCCACCATCGCCATCGGTATGGGCGCGCAGGTGACCATCCTCGACGTTCAGGCGAAGCGGATGGGGTATCTCGAGGACGTGTTCGGCAGCTCGATCGAGACCTTGTATTCGAACCCCCACAACGTCGAAGAAGCCGTTCATCGCGCCGATCTGGTGGTCGGCGCGGTGTTGATCCCCGGCGCGGTCGCGCCCAAGCTGGTCACCGAAAAGCTGGTCTCGCAGATGGAGAAGGGCAGCGTCGTGGTCGACGTGGCCGTTGATCAAGGCGGCTGCATCGAGACCTGCCGCCCCACCGACCACGACCACCCGACGTACGAAGTCCACGGCGTGGTCCACTACTGCGTTCCCAACATGCCGGGCGCGGTGGCGCAGACCAGCACCTGGGCCCTGACCAACACCACCATCGAATACGCGCAGAAGATCGCCGACCGCGGCTTGGTCGCCGCCGCGCGCGCCGACGCCGCCTTGGCTGCCGGCATCAACACCTTCGACGGTGACGTCACCTGCCAACCGGTGGCGAAGGCGCACGGAATGCCGTACAAACCGGTCACGGCCGCGCTGGATTAAGGAGGATGTCGATGATCTTGTTCGTCACCGGCGCCACCGCTGGTTTTGGCGCGGCCATCGCCCGCCGATTTGTGCACGAAGGCGCGCACGTGATCGCTTCTGGTCGGCGGGTGGATCGCTTGGCTGGGTTGCACGCGGAGCTGGGCGAGCGTCTCTTGCCGCTGGAGCTGGATGTGCGCGATCGCGGCGCCGTCGAGCGTGCGGTGGCGTCTCTGCCCCCGGCCTTCGCGGCGGTTGATGTGCTGGTGAACAACGCCGGCGGCGCG
>DASXQB010000053.1:0-22950 GCA_036493295.1 Polyangia bacterium
CGACGGAAACGAGAGCCACCAGGACGACCAGCTTGAACGCACCCGTCGCGGTCAACGGACGCGCCGCCGACGGAGTCAGCGCACTCGCCGAAGCGCTCACTGGCGCACCAGCCTGGATCAACCCCAGAACGCTACATTCCAGCGCATGAAGCTGCTCCTCGGTCGGTCTTCGGGTCTGGGCCGCGGAAAGGGCACGCCCCAGTGCCGACTCCCGCGGCACCTGCAACGTAAGGCGCGACAGATCGCCTTCGCGTTTCACGGTTGGCGCCTCATCGACGCCAGCGAACCGTCTTCGCGGGTTTCAAATGCCGCTACAACCGCCTTGCGCGCGGCGTGCAGCCGGGAATAGGCCGTCTGCAAAGGACAGCCGACGGCGCGCGCCACCTCGCTCATGCCCATCTCCTCCAACTCGTATAGGACGAAGACGTCCCGCTGCGCCGGGTCCAGTCCGTCAAGCACGGCCTGCAAGGCAGCCAGGGCCTGAACGTCCGAGAGGCGATCCTCTTGGGTCGGGGGGATGACCTGTTCGGGCGGTTCGGCGTACGGGCGTTCGTGCCGGACGTGGGCCCGGCGGCGAAAGTCAGACGCGACCCGCAGGCAGACGCCGTATACGAACGTACGGACGGAACAGTCCGGCTCCAGGCGATCCAGCTTTTCGTGCACGACCAGGAAGACGTGCTGGCTGGCGTCGGGAACGTCTGCCTCCCGCACCCCCAGGGCCAACAACGATCGCCAGACGAATCGAGCCTGCGCATGGAAGACCTCCCGGAAACTGGGGCTCGCGGTCGCTTCGCCCACACCCAGTGTATGGAGGCTCGGGGCCCCAATTATCATCGCGAGATGTATCCGAGTCGCAATTGCCCCACGACGGCCGCCGGGCGCATCCGGAAGATGTCCTGGGTCTCGCCGGCAGTGTCGCGATAGGCGATTTGATCGCGGATCAGCGGAACGACCAGCCTGACACCCAGCGCCGCGTAGAATCCGCCCCAGATCGGCCAGCGCAGGTGGGCGCCGGCGGTGAGATCGGCGGCCCAGCGATCTTGAGTTGCCTGGCTATCCAGACCGAAACCGCGAGCGCGCAGACGTCCCAGGTCCCCGCCCAGGCACGACACCGCAGTCGCCGACGCGATGGTCTTCACCGCCGGGCAAATGCCCAGACCGCCCAGCGCCATGGCCAGTGTCGCGCCTCGATCCATCGCGACGGCCGCCCGCTCCTCGGTCCAGACGCCGACCGAGGCGTACAGGAGCGGCGTTTTCGGCGGCATGACGAAGATAGAGGCCTCGGCCGCCGGCGCGGGTGCCGGCAACAGTCCAACCCCGACCGCCGCCCCACCCTCGACGGCCAGCATCCAGCCTGACCGATGCGAGGGCGGTGACGGCTCGTCATCCAGGTCCACGATCTGTGCTGGTAACCGCGACACGAGTGGTGGCGTAATCGCGTAGGCGGCTGCGCTGGAATCTAGGATCAACGCCGTCGCGAAGGCCAACGTATCGATCACGGGCTCACATGATTCGCCGCCCAGCTCTAGCGCCCGATGACCCGTCGTCGTTCCGTCAGCCCCGACAACGTCGATCTCTCCCAACCAGCCGCCATGACCATCGCTGCGGCTCTGGATCCGCGCGACGATCGTGATCCGCAAGCCGTGGGACGCCTCCTCTGGAGAACGGCCGAGCCGCTGCTCGATCTTCTGGCCCAACACCGCAGCGCTGGCGCACGCCTCGGCGCCGTCCGATCGGATGACGCGCAGCCAGGGGGCAATCGCGTCCTCGGTCGGCGCCGCTCTGGCACGAGCGGCGGCCGCACCCAACAGCACGCCACAGATCGCGAGCCCGCAATGTCGGAGAAGCATCGCCGGATCATCTTAGCGGCGTTCTCGACCGGGCCACCTTACCAATGCACGCCCGTTGCGACGTCGTGATTCCGGAGAACGGGTGGCCGGCGATTTGTGCCGCTTCTTCACTATCGAACGCGGCGGTGGTTTCATCACGAGGCGCGGATCATTCCAGAGTTCGCCACCCGCCGCCGCCTCGCCGAAGGTGCGCTCGTTTTTTAGTCGCCGAGCTCGCCGCCGCGCTGGATGAGGCCGATCAGTTCGTCGCTGGGCAACGACGCCGCCACGTCGGTGCCGTCCAGGACGCCGGCCGCCAGCGAACGCTTGGCAGCGTGCAAGCCCAGCACGGCTTCTTCGATGGTGCCGCGCGCGACCAGGCGCACGGTGGTCACTGGGTTCCGCTGGCCGATGCGGTGGGCGCGCGCGGTGGCTTGATCCTCGACGGCGGGGTTCCACCACGGGTCCATCAAGATGACGGTGTCGGCGGCGGTCAAGTTCACGCCGAAGCCGCCCGCCTTCAGCGAGATCAAAAAGACGTCGGCGGCGCCGGATTGAAAGGCGGCGATGCGTTCGTCGCGCACGTTGGTGGGCGTGGTGCCGTCCAGCACCAGCACGCGCAGCCCTTGTTGCTGCAGGCGCGGGGCCAGCAGATCCAGAAAGCTGCGAAACTGACTGAACACCAGCGCCCTGTGCCCGCCCTCGCGCAGCTCGAACAACAGATCCAGCAGGTGCGACGCCTTGGCGCTGCCGGCGTGGGTGTGCGGGTACAGCAGGCGCGGGTGACAGCACAGCTGGCGCAGGCGGGTCAGCGCGGCCAGCAACACAAAACGCAGGTCGCTGCCGTCGCGATCGGGGTTCTTCTTCGCCTCGCGCAGCTCATCCAGCGTCGCCTGGCGCATCTGTTCGTACAGCGCCTGCTCCTTGGGCGACAGGCGCACCACGCGCACCACCTCGGTGCGCGCTGGCAGCTCGCGCGCCACCTCGCCCTTGGTGCGGCGCAGAACGAACGGCCGCAGCAGCGCGGCCAGCGATCGGCGGCGGCTGTCGTCGCCGAATTTTTCGATGGGCACGGCGTAACGGGCGCGAAACTGCTCCCAGCTTCCCAGCAGGCCTGGTGACAGCACGCGCATCAGGCTCCACAGCTCGCCCAAATGATTTTCGATCGGCGTGCCGGTCAGCCCCAGGCGCCACTCGGCGTCCAGCGCGCGCAGCGCCTTGGCCCGTTCGGTGGTGGCGTTCTTGATCGCCTGCGCCTCGTCCAGAACCAGCGACCCGAAACGCACGCGCCCGAGCGCCTCGCCGTCCAGCGCCGCCACCGCATAGCTGGTCAGCACCAGATCGCCGGGGCCCAGACTGCGCAGCGCCGCTTCACGCTGCGGCCCGCGATAGAGGCGCACGCTTAGCTGTGGCGCAAAGCGCGCCGCCTCGTCGGCCCAGTTGCTGACCACCGACGTCGGCGCCACCACCAGCGCCGGTCCGGCGGCAGCGCGATGAATCAGCAGAGCCAGTGTCTGGATGGTTTTTCCCAGGCCCATCTCGTCGGCCAGGATGGCCCCGGCGCCCCACTCCGCCAGACGCGCCATCCAGGCCGCGCCGGCCGCTTGGTACGGACGAAGCGCCGCCTGCAGCGCTGGCGGCAAGCGCAGCGGTTGATCGACCGCCGCCGCGGCGTCGCGCAGGCGGCGGCGCAGCGCCGTGAAGGCGACGCTCGCTTCCAGCTGTTCCTCCTGCTCGACCAAGCCCAGCAACGGATCGCTGGCCACGGCGGCGATCTGGATGATCCCGTTCTTCTCGAACACGCCGCCCTCGGCGCGGGCCAGCGCTTCGCGCAGGCTCTCTTCGATGCGCACGAATCCATGCGCGCCCACCACCACGTAACGACGTCCGTCGTGGATGGCGGCGAACAGCGCCGCCAGCGGGACGACTTCCTCGACGTCTTTACCGCCCTTGTCTTTGCCGGCTTTGCCCAGGCGTTTCTTTTTGACCTGGGCACCGCCCTCGATGTCGAACCAGTCGCGCCGGTCGGCGACCTTCATGCGCATGTCGCGGCGACCGATCGTGCCCAGCGACAGCAGCTGGTGGTCGTCGGCCCATTCGACCACCACGGTGTTCTCCAGGTCTTTCAGCGTCGCCACCAGGTGCAGCGCCGGATCACCTTCCGGCACCCGCCAGCACCAGGGCTCTTGCACGGTGCCCGCTTCCAGGTCCAGGCGTTCGGCCAGCGCGTGCCCGCTCTGGCGCTCGGTTGCGCGATCGCGCCGGGCGCCGTGGCGATCGCGGCCTTGTCCCTCCAGCACCAGCGCCGGGCCTTCGCCAGGAACGAACACCGGCCCCAGGCGCACCGGCCGCACGCCCAGCCGCACCTCCAGGGCACCCGACGCCGCCAGTTGCAAACGCACCACCAGGCGACCGTCGGCGGCGGCGATCGTGCGCGTCCAGGTCGACGGGAATTCGATGTCCACCGTCTCTTGCAACGACTCCAGGCGCGCGGCCAGGGCGTCGTGCGATTCGGGGGGAAACCGCGCCGGGGCCAGAGACAGCGCACGCACCATCGCCGCCGCCTGCGGCCCGATCTGCGCCAGCAGCAGCTGCGGCGCGCCGGCGTCGGGACGAAGCAGGTGAATGACGTGGCGATCGTCGCGCAGGGCAGCGGCCACGTCGGCGGGCGACATCGTCTGGCCCAGCAACGCAAAATGCGGCGTCAGGCTGCCGTCAGCGGCGGTGGCGAACCGCAACAGCAAGCGGCCCTGGCGAATGTCCAGGCGCGGGCCGTCCGGCTGGCCGTCGCGCCCGCCGTCGAGGAACACCGCCGGGTGATCGATCAGCGCCCGGAAGATCCCGAACAGCTGCGCCGGCGACAGCGCCCCGCCCCACGCCTGCGAGCGGCGCGCGAAGCGATCGTCGTAGGCCTGGTAAGCGCGCCGTTCGGGCGGGGTGAGCGCGCGCCGCTCCGGCAGCTCGTACCACTGCACGCGGGCGCCACGCGAAAAGCCGCCGCCGCGCACGCGCTTCTGGAGGGTGGGGGTGACGGTCAGGCTGCCGTCGCTGCCGGCGGTCACGCGAAAGGCCACCCGTTCTTCGGCGGCCTCCCCGGCGGCGCCGGCATCGGCTTCCAGCCGCGACAGGGTCTGGTCCAGCGTGCCCAGCGCGAACTGCCAGGTCGGCACGCGCAGCAGGTCGGCCAGCGCCTCGTGCTCGGCGGCGCGGCGCGGATCGCGCAGGTGATCGGCGAACGCCTGCAGCGCGCTTTGCTGGAGGTCGACGGGCAGTTCGCTCGCCTCGACCGGGCGGCCGTCGCGGACGCGCCCCCAGCGCAGCGGTCCGTCGTTCCAGCCCAGCAGGTAAAGACAGATCCCGTCGCCGCCGTCGTCGCTGTCGCGGCGCGCGCCCACCAGCGGCCACTCTTGATATTGCAGCAGCGGGATCGGCGCGGCGATCACGCGCAATTCGCCCGGTTCGTACGTGCCCAACGCGCGTGGCGCGTTCAAGCGTGCCGACTCCCGCTCGCGCAGCGCCGCGCTCAGCTTCGCGGCGAAAGCGGCGAGCACAGTGTCTTCGGGATCGCGGCCGTGCTGTTCCAGCCAGGCGTCACGCGCGCGGCCCGCCACCACCAGCGTCGCCATCCGGTGCAGCACGCGGCGCACGGTCTCTTCGGTGTCGTCGAACCCGCGGCGCGCGGATTTTCCCGCGCCATCCAGCAGCACCTGCCGGTACGTCAGCGCCTCGCCGTTGCGCGCCGGCAGCAACGTCCCCGCCGGCCCGTCGTCGCCGATCACCAGATCGTCCAGACGCGCGGCAACCCCGTGGGTTTCCGCCCAGGCGCGCAGGTCGTCCGGACGTTCGGGCGGCGGTGGGATCGACGGCGAAGTCGGGGGCGGCACGGGCGTACTATACGGTCATCACCCCTGCCCCTCGCTCGCACCCGCTGCGGAACACCTGACGCCAAAGGAGAGAACGCGATGTGGATTCGACTGGGATCGTTCGCAGTGGCGCCGGGACAGCTGGACGACCTGCGCACCGTCTACAACCGTGATTGCGTACCCATCGTCAAAGCCACCGCCGGCAACGTCGATTGCTACCTGATGGAAAACGTCGACGAGCCCACCCGTTGCATCGTGTGCACCGTCTGGCGTACCGAACAGGACGCCAAGGCGTACGAAGCCAGCGGCGCGGCGATGAACGTGGTGGGAAAGGTGCGCGGGTTCTTCGCCGGGCCGCCCACGCTGGCGAGTTATCGCGTCGACGGCCGTCAGTGAACGCCTACGGCACCGTTCAAGACCGTGCCCGGGTGGCGGGCACAGGTGCTTTTCTTGCGCCGCATCGCGGGCAGTGTCTCAATCGAGGCATGGAAACAACCGGAGCCCCATTGGAAACAGAAAGCCCGCTGCCGCTCCGCTCTTTCGCCCGCGATCAATCGGTGGCCGACGAGTTTCACGCTTCCGTCGAGGCGCTGCATGTGGCCCAGGAAAAAGCGGCCACCCGCGCGCGCGGCGAGACCTTGCGCGCTCGGCTGATCGTCATCTGCCTGGTTTCGGTGGCGGCGATCCTGGTCGCGAACCTGGCGGGCCACCGGCCCTTCGGGCGGCGACCCGCCGTGGCCGCGCCGGCAGTCGCCATTGCGCCGGCGCTGACCGTCGCGCCGCCCATAGCGACGGCGCCGCCGCAAGCCGGACCGGTCGCCGCGATCGCAGGACCAGCCGTGGGCGCTGGGCTCGCCGCAGGTCCCGATCGCCTGGCCGACTGCAACGCCGCCGCCGATGAAGGCCGCTGGCCGACCGTGGTCACTGCCTGCTCGGCCGCCTTTGCCGTGCATGCGAGCGACAGCGGGCTGGCGATGCGGGTGGCGCAGGCAGAGCACCGCCGCGGCCACACCGCCGCCGCCGGCACCTGGGCCCACAAGGCGATCGCCATCGATCCCACCCTACCGGAGGCCTACGTCATCGTGGCCCACGCCGAGACCGAGGCTGGCAACCACGGCAGGGCCGCGACCGCCTACCGCCGCTATTTGATCCTGGCACCGCACGGCTGGCATGCCGCCGAGGCGCGCCGCGCCCTGGGCGTTGCCGCCGGCAGCGACGCCGCTCGCTGAACCCGCAACCAATCTCTTGACACAAGGACGCCGAGACGGCGCGCGCGACAAAGAACGGCGAGACACCACGCGCGCCCCTCCCCGAATCGCTGGGGACGAATCCCTATTGATCGTGCGCCGGCCGCAGTTTCGTTTCACCCTCGCCGTCGCCGCCGCACTCGCCGCTGCGATGGGCGCGCTGGCGAGCGGGCAACCGACAGCCTGGGCGCAAACCCCGGCCGCCGCCCCCAAACGCGCCGAGGCGCGGGCCCGTTTCGATCGGGCAATGGCCTTGCTCAAGGAGCACGACGAGGCGGGCGCGCTGGCCGAGTTTCAGCTCACCTACAATCTCGTCCCGGCGCCGCAGACTCTTTTGTTGATCGGCGTGCTCTCCGCCAACTTGAATCGGCCCGTCGAATCGGTGAAGGCCCTCGACGTTGTGCTGGCCGCTCCCGGCCCGCTGTCGGCGCAGCAGCTCGGCATCGCGCACCAGCGGCGCGACGAGCAAGCGCTGAAGGTGGGGTTTCTGCACGTGCTCACCAGCGCGCCGGCCACCATCCAGGTCGATGCCGTTGATCTCGCGATCACGCCGAACGACAAGCCGATCGCCGTCGCGGCGGGGACGCGACTGGTGACGGCGCTGAGCAGTGGGTATCTGCCGACGCGCAAGGAAGTCACCGTCGCCGGCGGGATCACCGCCGAGATCACCTTCGATCTCGTTCCCAGCGAGCGGCGTGCGGCGCACCTGTTCGTGCGCGCCAGCCTGGTCGACGCCGACGTCCTCGTCGACGGTGAGCGGGTCGGACGCACGCCCCTGGCTGGCTCGATCACAATCCAGCCGGGCGACCGTTTGGTTGAGGTTCGTCGCGCCGGAGACAACACCGCCAGCAGCAAGATCGCCATCGGCGACGGCGCCACCGCGGAGCTGGCGTTCGCGCCCACCGAGAACACGGGCGACGGCAGCGCACGCGGGACGTTGGCCGTCGAGGCCAGCGAACCCGAGGCCGAGCTGGTGGTCGACGGCGGCGCGCGCGGGGTGTATCGCGCACCCGTCGCGCTGCCCGCCGGCCGGCACATGGTGCGCGTGGTGCGCGGCGGCTTTGTGCCCAGCGAGCGGCTGCTGGCGATCCCCGAGAACGCCGAAGCGCGGGTGCACGTCACCTTGACGCCGACGCCGGAGACGCGAGACGCGTACGTCGCTCACGCTCGTTCGGTACGACACTGGGGATGGCTGTCCACGGCGGCGGGCGTGGCGATCGGTGGCGCCGGTGGTGTCGCCCTTGCCATCCTGGTGCCGAAGCTGAGCCAGGCCCGCAAGGATCGCGATGCGCTGCTGGTCACCTTCAATCCCGGCGCTCATTGTGATCAAGCGGGCGCCAATTATCGATCACCCGAATGTGCTCCCAAGCTCCAAGCCGCCAACGACTTGGCGGACGGGCGCGCCACGAAGGTGAACATCAGCATCGCCGTCACCAGCTTGGGCGGGGCGGCGCTGCTGACCGGCCTTTACCTGCTGGTCACGGGCGACGATCCCGCGCGCTATGACAATCCGCCTTCCGACGATTCCGCGATCCACCCCTTGCTGGGATTTTCGGCGGCCGTCGACAACCACGGCGGCGGCTTCACGCTGGTGGGCCATTTTTGAAGATCCCGATAAGAGCCGCCGGCCCAGCAAGCCGGCGGCTCCCGTCTTACTTGCCTCGTAGCGCCGCCATCACCTCGTCGGCGGATTGATAGGTGCGGTCGGGCAGCGTGGCAGCGAACCACTGCTTCTCGCTCTTTTTGAAGTCCACCAGACTGTTGCAGGCGGCGACCAGGTCGGCCTTGCTGGCGGGATATTGCTGATGCTCGCGCAGGTGCTGTTCGACCATCTTCCAGTCGACCTTAGCCTTGGCCGCGGCGGCCGCCGGCTTGTCGGCGGCGTGGGCGACGGTGGCGCTGGCCAGCGTCAGCGACAGTGAAACAGCGACGGCGGCGAGAGTATTGATGATGGTTCGCATGACGGTTCTCCTTTTCGTGGGTTGGTGACCGGCGCGTTCCCGCCGGCCTCACGAAGAAGATTGGGACCCGGGCGTGTTAACCCCCGTTGGGGCGAACGTTTGAATTCGCCGCGTGATCAAAAAGCGCGATGGCGGCCATTACCTTGGGTCGAGTGATCGATCCGTCACTGTAGCGTCGACCAGCGCGCCGCCCATCTGCCAAGATGGGCGGCCCATGTCCGAACCGCAGCCAACGTCCGCCACGCAGGAGGGCGTCCTCACCGTGATGGTCGCGCTGGCCGCGAATGTCGGGGTGGCGCTGGCGAAGCTGGTCGCCGCCCTGCTGTCGCGGTCAAGCGCCATGCTGGCGGAGGCCTTTCACTCGCTGGCTGACTCCGGGAACGAGGTCTTGTTGCTGGTGGCGCAAAGACGCAGCGAGCGCCCCGCTGACGAAGAACACCCGCTCGGTCACGGGCGAGAAGCGTACTTCTGGGCGCTGATGGCTTCGCTGGCGGTGTTCTTCAGCGGGGCCTTGCTGTCGGTGCGGCAGGGCATCGCGGCGCTGCTTCACCCATCGACCAAGGGAACGTCGTTCGCCGTCGCTTATGTCGTGCTGGCCATCTCGCTGGTCCTCGAGACGCTGTCCTTGCGGCGGGTCTATCAGCAGCTGCGCGAAGAGGCCGCTGAACTCCGCCGTGAATTCAGCGAGCACTTCTCGCTCAGCTCTGATCCCATCGCGCGCGCCATCTTTGCCGAAGATGCGGCGGCGGTGATCGGGAACGTCGTTGCGGCCATCGGCCTCGGCCTGCACCAGCTCACCGGTTCGGCGATCCCTGACGGCATCGCGGCGATCGTCATCGGCCTGGTCCTGGGGTACGTGGCGCTGCAGCTGGGCATGCGAAACGGCGACTTTCTGATCGGCCGGCGCGCCTCGGCGGCCATTTACAAGAGCGTCGAGACCGCGATCGCCTCCCAGCCCGGCGTGGGCGCGGTGACCGAGCTGGTGGTCACCTTTCTTGGGCCACGACGATTGTGGGTCATCGCGCGCATCGACGTCGACGAAACCCTGCGCGGCGCCGACATCAAGGCCCTGGTTCGAAAGACGCAGGAGGTTCTGACCGCCCAATCGCGTTTCATCGCACGCATCGATCTGGTCCTGACCACGTGAACCGCCCGCGTTCTTCAACCGCTGAGCGGTTCGTACTCGGCCACCACGATGCCCAGGCGGAACGACTTGGTTTCCACGCACTTCAATGCTTTGTCGCCCAGGCCTTCTTCGAATAGCCGGGCGCCTTTCCCCAGCACGATCGGGTGCACCATGAAACGGTAGCGGTCGATGAGGTTGGCCCGAAGAAGGGCGTTGAAGAGCTGACCGCTGCCCGCCAGCAGCAGATCGTTGCCAGGACGTTCCTTCAACTTCCGGATCTCGTCGATGGCGTCCTTGCGGATAAGCTGCGATCCCGACCAGGTGGCCTCGGTCAGTGTCGACGAGACGACGTACTTCGGCATGTCGTTCATCTTCGCGCCGAACGCGCCGGTCTGCTCGCGCATGCCCGGCCAAGCCTGGGCGAAACCTTCATAGGTCTTGCGGCCCAGCAGAAGGGCGTCGCTCGCCTGAAGTTCGGCCCACTTGAATTGCCCGGCTTCTTCGCAGAAAAACGGACGTGACCACTGGCCTGGTTCGTGGAAATAACCATCGAGGGACAGGTATTCGGTTGCGACGAGTCTCATGTTGGGCCTCCCATCTGGATTGATACCAGGACGACGAACGACCAAGGTACGCATAGACATCCGCGGGAATTTTTTTCTGATTTTGCGGCCAGCGGTGTCAGCGGTTCTTACAGGAGGTGCGCCATGAGAGCCGTCGTTCCGATCGCGCTTTTCACCGTTGGTTTGATGATGGGTTGCGGGACAACCCACCAACTGGAAACGGATGCCGGAACCGACGGTGGCGCCCGAAGCGGCTGCGGCACCGTCCCTTTGCAGCCGGGTGATCAAACGGTGATGTTGCAATTTGGCGGGGCGGCCCGTGACTACATCATTCACGTCCCCACCGGGTACGACGGGAAAAGTCCGGTGCCGTTGCTGTTGGACATTCATGGGTTGACGTCGAACGCCATCGAGCAAGAGCTGCTGTCAGGCTGGCGGCAAAAAGCGGACGCCAGCGGATTCATCGTGGTGTATCCGGACGGCCTGAACGCTTCGTGGAACGGCGGCAGCCTGTGTTGCGGAACGTCCCAGATGAACGGCGTCGACGACGAGGGATTCCTGCGCGCCGTCGTGGCCAAGGTCTCGCAGGATGGCTGCGTTGATCCGAAGCGCGTCTATGCGACTGGACTATCGAACGGCGGAGCGATGGCACATCTGCTGGCTTGCCGGGCGGCCGATCTGTTCGCCGCCACGGCGCCCGTTTCAATGGGCAATGGCACCATGCCTTGCCAGCCGTCGCGGCCGCTGTCGGTGATCATGTTCCGCGGCACAAGCGATCTGCTGGTGCCTTACGCGGGCGGGATGTTCCCTGGCGCGCAAGCGGATTTCGAGCAGTGGACCCAGCTTGATCAGTGCACCGGCGCGCCGGAAACCACGCACGGCATCTGCAACACCAACAAACAGTGCGCCGGCGGCGCCGAGGTCACCCTGTGCACGATCAACGCTGGCCACGTCCTTTACACGCAAGCGGCAGCCCAGGGCGCGCCCGTTCCCGATGTGGTGTGGGAAGCTTTCCAGCGCCACACCCTGCCGTAAGACGCGACACAACAGACCCGGGCAGCGCCGCTCGACAACGCGAGGTCATCAGTTAATATCCGCCCGCTAACTTTTTTCGGGGGGGGGCGATGACGAATGGTCAGCGTGGATTGGTGGCGGGGCTTTCGGTGCTGGGGATGGTGGCGGCGAGCTGCGCATCCAACAATGCGGCGTCCAGTGGATCCGGCGGCGCGGGCGGCAACGCCAGCGGCAGCGGCAGCGGCGGCGCCGGAAGCGGCGGCGCAGGCAACGGCAGCGGCGGCGCGGGGGGCGCTTCGGCGACGACGGGAACGGGCGGCAACGTCAGCACCGACGCCGGCACCGACGGCGCGTCCACCGACGGCAACGGCAGCACCGGCACCGGAGGAGCTGTCGGCAGCGGCGGCAATGGTGGCAATGGTGGCAATGGTGGATCGAAAGGCAGCGGCGGCACCACCGACGCTGGTTCAGTCGACACGCATCCGATCACCGACGCTGGTGGCGACAGCGGCGGCCAGGTAGCAGCGTGCCCGGCGACTGGCCTCGGCGGCGCCGGTCAGGTGCGCATCACCAAAAGCGGTGCCACCTTCGCCATGACCCGCGACGGCGCGCCCTATTACATCAAAGGCATCGCCGGTGGATCGAACCTGGTCCTGGCGCACGATTACGGCGTGAACTCGACCCGCACCTTCGGCAGCGACGGCGCGATGGGAATTCTCGACGGCGCCAAGAGCAACTGCATGACCGTGCTGATGGGCATCGGGCTTTCACAGACCGCCAGCGATTACACGGATCCCGCTTTCACCAACGGCAAGAAGGCCGAGGTGACCAACCTGCTGGCGACGATCAAGAACCATCCGTCTTTGCTGATGTGGGCGCTGGGCAACGAGATCAATCTGGGTGCCGACACCCAGGACGCGTGGACCTTCGTCGGTCAACTGGCGCAGATGATTCACGCGCAGGATCCCAACCATCCGGTGATCACCGTGATCGCCGGGGCCAACGTCACCGCCATCAATCACGTGGTGCAATGGTCGCCGGGCATCGACGCCATCGGGATCAACAGCTATGCGGCGGTGGTAAACGTCAACAACGATATCAAACCGTCTACCTTCACCGGCCCCGTCATCATCACCGAATGGGGACCAACCGGACACTGGGAGTCGCCCATCACGGCCTGGAACCGACCAATTGAAGAGACCAGCGGCGCCAAGTCGCGGGTGTACAAAACCCGTTACGACAGCTTCGCGCACACCGGCCGCATCCTGGGCGATTACGTCTTCCTGTGGGGACAGAAGATCGAACGCACGCCCACCTGGTACGGCATGTTCTTGGAGACCAACTCCAATCTCGGCCTGATGGGCGAATCGCTGGCCACCGTCGACACCATGTCCTTTGAATGGTCGGGCGCGTACCCCAGCAACCGCGCGCCCGACGTCACGGCCTTCACCCTGAACGGCAAGGTCGCCACCGACAGCGTGACGTTGACCTCTGGACAGACGGTGACCACGCAGGTGACGGCCACCGACCCCGACGGAGATTCACTGTCGTTCGCCTGGGAGATCTTGCAGGATCCCGAGCAGCCCGATCTGAAGGGCGGCCCCGAGGATCGTGAGCCCCGAGTGGGCGCGCCGGTCAAAGGAACGTCACCCATGCTGTCGGTCAAAGTTCCCACCCAGGCCGGCCAGTACCGCATCTTCGTTTACGCGCTGGACGGCAAAGGCCACGGCGGCACGGCGAACATTCCGTTCAAGGTCAACTAGGCGCGCCGCTGGATGGGCGCCCTTTAGTTGAAAAAATGGCGCCCGAGATACGCCTCCAAGGCGTCGGCGACGCCGCCGTCGGGATCGACGAAACCCAGATACCCGTCGGGCCGGATCAAATAAAGCGCGCCGGGTTCAAACCCGGCTTCGGCGGCGGACGGTTGCCAGGCACGTTTCAAAAGCGGGATGTCCCGGCGCCGGCACGCCGCCTCCACCGCCTCGATTCCCGGCTTGGGCTGACCGTAGACATGCGCCTGCCACCGGCGCGCGCCCAGCGACGCGTAGTTGTCGTTTTTGTCGGCGTCCGCGGCGCCGTCCAGCCAGGGCAGCCGATCGCCAGCGTGCAACGCGCCGGCATGCCCGTGCGACAGCGCGCTCGGCCGATAGCGAATGCGGGTCTGCGAGACTGTGGCGAACAAAAACTGGCGGCCCCGGTCGGTGCTGAAGACGCGCGCTATCGTGGGCGGCACGGCGTGCGTGCGCACCCAGCGAGCGATGGCTCCGTCGCGCGTCGCCAGGGTGAAAAGACGATCGGTGGTGGCGACCAGACGACGGGCGAAAGCGCGGCGCTCCTGCTCGTACGTGTCGAGGAGAGACGCGGGCGCCCGACCGCGCAGGACCTCGGCCAGCTTCCACGCCAGGTTGAACGCGTCGCCGATACCGGTGTTCATTCCTTGCCCACCAACGGGGCTGTGAATGTGCGCGGCGTCGCCGAGCAGAAACACCGGGCCCTGGCCGAAGTGTTCCACCACCCGGTGGTGCACGTGATAGGTCGAAAACCACTGCATTTCTCGCACGCGCAGGCCGACGCTTTCTAGCAGGCGCTGGTCGACATCGTCCCAGGTCAGCGTCGAACCCTCCGCGCCGGCGGCGGACGGCTCAGCGGCCACCGCATCGGCGCGCACGGTTCCGATCAAGCGAACGTGCCCGGTTCCTTTCAGCGGAAACGCGCCCAAAAAGCCGGCGTCGTCCAGGGCGATGTGTAACTGACCATCGGCACCGGGCCCCGCGGCTTGCAGATCGGCGACGTAGAACAGATGCCCGTACGTGCCGCCGGGAAATCCAATCTTCAAAGCGTGCCGCACGATCGAGCGCGCGCCGTCGCAGCCGGCCAGATAACGGGCGGCGCACACTTCGCTGCCGCCATCGGGCGTGGCCAGGCGCGCCTGTACGCCGTCGTCGTCGAAGGAGAAGCCGGTCAACGAAACCCCGCGCTGGACTGAGATACCAGCTTCTTCCACCGCCGCGGTCAGCAAGCGCTCGTGCTGATCCTGGGCCAGCATCAACACAAACGGATAACCACTGCGGCCCCGGCCGATGTCGCCGAACGGGACGTGCGCGACCTTGTGGCCGCGGACCCAAACATTCAATGCATCCAGCGTCCGCCCGGCGGCGATGATCGGATCGGCGATGCCCAGTTGGCGGTACAGCTCCAGCGTCCGCGCCTGCACGGCGATCGCGCGCGAGGTCTGTGGCGGCGATGATTCGCGTTCGACGATGCGGACGCGAACGCCGGCCCGCGCCAGCCACAGCGCCAATGCCAGACCAGTCGGCCCGGCGCCGGCGATCAAGACCTGACAAGGGTCGGACGGCATGGCGTGATCCAGAAACTGTGTCTGCATCCGACGCTGTCAAGCGCGCCCGCCCCGGCCGATCAGCCGGCAAAGCTGCCGCGCGCCAAAGGCGGGAAATCTTGGCCGTGGCGACGGAAAATGCCCGCGCCGCCGGGCCCGATGGGTTATTAGATCGGGGAGGAAAAAATGGCGCCATTGAAATTGAAACCGGGGGTGGTCACGGGAGACGCATTGCTGGAGCTGTTCGCTTATTGCAAGCAGCAAAGTTGCGCGCTGCCCGCGGTCAACGTCATCAGCTCGCACGGCGCGAACGCCGCCCTGGCCGCGGCGCGCGATGCGAAGGCGCCGGTGATCATCCAGTTTTCCCACACCGGTTCGCAGTTCTACGGCGGCAAGTTCTTGGACAACACGAACCACGTGGCGTCGATCGCCGGCGCGGTGGCGGGCGCCCTGCACGTGCGCACGGTGGCGGCCGCTTACGGCGTCGCGGCCGTGCTGCACACCGATCACTGCGCGAAGAAGCTTCTGCCCTGGGTGGACGGCGTGATCGGCGCCGGCGAGGAGTACTTCGCCCGCCACGGCGAGCCGCTGTTCAGCTCGCACATGCTTGACCTGTCCGAGCAGCCGCTGGAAGAGAACCTGGCCATCAGCAAGAAGTACCTGCAGCGCATCGCCAAGATGAAGATGACGCTGGAGATCGAGCTGGGCGTCACCGGCGGCGAAGAAGACGGCGTCGACAACTCGGGCGTCGCGCACGACAAGCTTTACACGCACCCCGAGGACATCCTGCGCGCCTACGACGAGCTCGGCCCGGTGGGCAGCTTCACCGTGGCGGCCGCCTTCGGCAACACCCACGGTGTTTATGCGCCCGGCAACGTCAAGCTCAAGCCGGACATCCTGCGCCAGTCGCAGGAGTTCGTGAAGGCCGCCCGCAAGACCGGCAACCAGCCGATGAACTTCGTCTTCCATGGCGGCTCGGGCTCGACGCCGCAAGAGATCAGCGAAGCGGTTTCCTACGGCGTGGTGAAGATGAACATCGACACCGATACGCAGTGGGCGTTCACCGATCCGGTCAAGAAGTACATGGATGAAAAAGGCGCCTATCTAAAGTCGCAGCTGGGCAATCCCGAAGGACCGGAAAAGCCCAACAAGAAGTACATCGACCCGCGGGTCTGGATGCACCTGGCGGAAAAGGGCATGGCCAACCGGCTGGTCGAGGCGTTCAAGGATTTAGGTTCGTTCGGCAAGTTCGCGTTCTGAGCGCCGCGCCGCCGTTAGGGTTGGGAGGGCCGCTTGGTCGGAGACAGTCTCGGCAGCTACAAGATTCTCGGCAAGATTGGCGAAGGCGGAATGGGCACCGTCTATCGCGCCGAACACGCGCTGATCGGCCGCAAGGCCGCCATCAAGGTGCTGCTGCCCGAACTGTCCAGCCGGGCTGATGTCGTGCGCCGCTTCTTCAACGAAGCGCGCGCCATCGCCGACTTGAACCACCCGGCGGTGGTCAACATTTTCGACTTCGGCTTTCACACCGACGGCAGCGGTTACATCGTGATGGAATTGCTGGAGGGTGAAAGCCTGGCCGCCCGGCTGGAGCGGGTTCGCCGTCTGGACAGCGCCAACGCCCTCCAGCTGACCCGCCAGATCGCCGGCGCGATGGCCGTCGCTCACAGTCACGGGATCATCCACCGCGACATCAAACCGGACAATCTGTTCCTGATCGCCGATCGCACCGGCGCGGCCGGCGACATGGTGAAGATTCTCGATTTCGGCGTGGCCAAACTGGCGGGCGACGGCGCGCAGGAAGGGCCGGGGCTCACCCAAACCGGAATGATGCTAGGGACGCCTCTTTTCATGGCTCCCGAGCAATGCCGGGGCGCAGGTCTTGTCGATGCGCGCGCGGACATCTACGCGCTGGGCTGCGTGCTTTACAACATGTTGTGCGGGCGGCCGCCGTTCGCTTATGAGTTTCCTGGCGAGCTGATCGCCGCGCATTTGCATGAAGCGCCGCAAAGTCCGCGCCTTCATGAAGCGTCGATTGCGCCGGCGCTGGAGGCGGTGGTTCTGCGCATGCTGGCGAAACGGCCGGAAGAGCGGCAGCAGTCGATGCAGGCGCTGCTGGCCGACCTCGATCGTGCGGCAAAGGCCTCGCTGCCCGGCACCAACGCCGCGACCGCCCCCGCCCAGAGCGAACCAACCAGCGAGGCCGCGCTCGCCCGCCACACCAGGGTCCTGCCAAAACGCCGTCACCACGATAGAAACGACAGTGACGATCGCGACGACAGCGAGGAGGAATCGCCGGTCGCAGCCCCCGCGCCAGCCCCGCGCCGAGTGTCTGCCACCACGCTTGGCCGCGGCTCGGGCGAGATCTCAGAGCGGCCGGCGCGCGTGGCGTGGCGATACTGGGCGGGTGGCGCCGCCGTCCTGGTCACCGGGGTCGGCCTGGCGGCCGTGCTGATGTCGACGCCATCCGCCAAGCGAACATCTTCCGCCGCGACGGAGGCGCCCACCCCGGCGGCTCCCGAGCCTGCGCCGCCGGCGACACCGCCGGCAGCGGCGCCGGTCCGGCCCGTGGTGGCCGCGCCACCGGCTCCCGCCGCGCCCAGCGCCCCGGCCGAAAAAGACGAAACCGTCGCCTCGACGCCATCGATCCAACCGTCGACCAAGAACGCCCGGACCGGCACTGTTTCAGCCCGAACCGCCGCCGCGCCTGAAACCGTCACGTTCAAGATCGAAGGCGCCCAGGAGGCGATCGCCGTCAAGCTCGACGGGAAAAGCGTCTCCGCGACCGGTCCTCTCAAGCTGCCTCGCGATCGCGCGGTTCATTCCATCCGGGTGAGCAGCGCGCACTTTTTGCCCGAAACATTCTCGAAGCGAGCCGACGCCGATCGAACCCTGCACCTGAAAAACGAGCTGCGCCCTTTGACCGCGCCCGGCAACTGAGAATCGTGGGCCGGCGCTTTGCCCGGCCGACCTGACGTTCAACCGCGGTTTTTTCGACGCCGGCGCAGCGCCGCCCAGAGCACCGCCAGCAGGACGATTGGATTGCGGTTCGACCCGCCCGGCGTGTAACGGCACCCTCCAATCGCCACGCGCCTCCGGCCGCCGTCGCTGGCGCCCGCGTCGGAGGGATGGGCGCCGGCGCCGCCAGTGCCGTTCGATCCATCGAGCGCGCCGGCATCATTGCCCGAGGCGTCGGCAGTGACGTCCGTGTCCGGGTTGGATCCACCGTCAGCCGTCGAACCCCCGTCGTCAGCGGCGTCGACGGGAAGGCCTCCGTCGGCACAGTTGCCGGTGACCGCGAACAGGCACATCCCGTCGGTCTGGCTGCAGGTGGCGGTGTGGCAAGCGTCGGGCGGGACGCACGCCAGCGGCGGCCCCGAAACACAAACGCCGTGCTGACACATCTCGGGACCGTTGCACGGGTCGCCGTCATCGCAATTGGTGCCGTCGGGCAAGGACGGGTTGGAACACATCCCCGATGTCGCGTCGCAGCTGCCCGATCCGTGACACTTGTCCTGGGCGGGACAGCTGATCGCCACGCCGGCCGTGCAAACGCCAGTGTGGCACGCTGACGTGCCCGAGCACTTGTTGTCGTTACCGCACGACGTCCCATCCGGCGCCAGCGGATTGGAGCAGGCGCCCGACGCGGGATCGCAGGTCCCCAGCTTGTGGCATCCGTCCTTCGCCGTGCAGGTGATCGCGGTGCCCGCGCTACAGACGCCGCCGTGGCAGGTCTCAAGGCCGTTGCACTTGTTGCCGTCGTCGCAGTCGGCACCGTCGCCGCGCGCCGGATTCGAGCAGGTCCCCGTGTTAGGAGCGCAGGTTCCGACGCTGTGGCAGCGATCGAGAACCGTGCAGGTCACCGCCGTCCCCGCCGCGCACAGGCCGCTCTTGCAGGTCTCGATGCCGTTGCACTTGTTGCCGTCGTCGCAGTTGGTCCCGTCGGCCTGCGACGGGTTCGAGCACGTGCCGGTCGACGGGTTGCAGGCTCCGACGGTGTGGCAGCGATCCATGGCGCTGCAGGTGACCGCGGTGCCCGCGGCGCACGAACCACCCTGGCAGGTCTCGATGCCGTTGCACTTGTTGCCGTCGTCGCAATTCGTGCCGTTCGGCTGATTGGGATTCGAGCACGTCCCGGTGCCGGGATCGCAGGCGCCAACCGCGTGGCAACGATCGAGCGCCGAGCACGTCACCGCCGTGCCCGCCGCGCAAGCGCCGGTCTTGCAGGTCTCGATGCCGTTGCATTTGTTGCCGTCGTCGCAGCTCGTTCCGTCAGGCTGATTGGGATTCGAGCACGTGCCGGTGCCAGGATCGCAGGCGCCTGCCGCGTGGCAACGATCCTGCGCCGTGCAGGTCACCGCCGTGCCCGGCGCGCAGCCGCCCGCGCTGCAGGTCTCGATGCCGTTACATTTGTTGCCGTCGTCGCAGCTCGTCCCGTCGGGCTGGTTGGTCGCGGTGCAGACACCGGCGCAGCTGCACACCTTGGTGACACACGCCGTGCTGACGCAATCAGCGCACGGCGTGCAGGTGCCGATGAGGGGATGGATATTCGAATCGACGAGGATCGGATTGCACGTTGTGCTGAGGGCCGGGCAGGCGATGGCCTGCTGGACCTGGCCCGCGGGTACGGGCGGCATGTTTCGCAGCGGGTGATCACAACCGGCGCCCAAGCACACCGCCATCACCCCGAGAATCACCTGCCGAACCCATCGCATCCTCCGCAAATTACGCCACAGACGTGTCGACATCAATAGGCCGGCCTGCACTAGACTGCGGCCGGTCATGACCTCGCGCTCGCTTCTTGAACGGCTCGTCGAGCCGGTGGACGCGCGCGTTCCGGCCATCTTCCGCATCGTTATCGGGCTGGTCATTGCCTCCGATTTTGCCGATCGGCTGCGCGACGCCTTCACCTTCTATTCAAGCCAGGGCTTGCTGGCCCCCGACGCCGAGATCGCCACCATCCCGTCGCTGAATCTGTTGTTCTTCGGCACGGCGCCGTCACCGGCGCGGGTGGTTTGTTTTTTCATCTTCGGTTTCCTGGTCGTCGCTTGTTTCACGTTGGGCTATCGCACCCGGCTGGCCGCGGTGGCCACCTGGGCGGTGGTCCATGCGATCCAGATGCGCAATCTCGTCATTGGAGACGGCGGCGATACGGTGCTGCGCATTCTTTTGTTCTGGGCGTTGTTCGTTGATCTAGGAGCAACGATGAGCCTGGACGTCGCCTGGCATCGGCGGCCGGCGCAAGAGACCGTTCCGGGTTTTCCCGTCCGCCTGTTGCGCGCGCAAATTGCCGTTATTTACCTCTTCGCCGGTTTGGCCAAGACCGGCCAAAGCTGGATAGACGGCTCGGCGGTTTATTACGCCGTGCAGAACATCGACTTTGGCCGTCCCTGGGGACTTTGGTTGGCGGCGCATTTGTCACTGGCGCGCCTGGTCGCCTTCGGCACGTTGGCCGTCGAGCTTGGCTTCGCGCCGCTGGTCTTACTGCCCTGGCGCAGGTCGCTGCTGCGCGCGCTGGGCCTGGTTTCGGGGCTGGGGCTGCACGTGGGGATCGCACTGACCATGCGGGTGGGAATCTTCTCGGTGGTGCTGCCGGCCAGTTACACGATCTTTCTTTCACGGCAATGGATCGAAGCGATACCCTGGTTTCGCCGCGGGCCGCAGCCCACCAGCCCACCCCCGGCCAACCAAACCGCAGCGACAGCACGACCGCCCATGCGCGCGACGCGCGCAACCGCCGCGCTGTGGATCATGCTGGTGCTGCAGATGGGGGCGGTCATTTATCAACTGATTGCCGGCAACCGCGCTGGAAAGTGGGCGGCGGGACTTTACGGCGAGCTGTCGGCGGTGGGTCTTAGCCAGGGCTGGAACATGTTCTCGCCAGAGCCGCCCAAGCGCCTCACTCGTTTTACCGCCGCCGGCGAGCTGACCGACGGCCGTTCGATCGACGTTCTGGCGGCGGCCGCGCCGAAGATGATCGCCGAGAGCGGCGTGATTTATAGCCGCTGGTACAAATATCGTTCCGATCTGGCCCGCGACAACCCACAGTACCTGACCGTCCTGGGGCGTTACCTCTGCCGGCGTTACAACAGCGAGACCGACGGCGCGCGGCTACGGCAATTCACCCTGACCCAGTATTGGCGCGAGCTACCGCCGCCCGGCAGCACCGGCCCTTCTAGCTGGGAAAAGGCGGATATTCTGCGGCAGCCGTGCCTCCTGACGCCGGCGCAGTGAGCGGCCGCGAACCCCGGGTGTCGTGCTAGCCTGGCGGCCATGACTCGGGTTCCGGTTACGTTTCTGCTTCTGTTTGGCGCAGCTTTGGTTCAACGAGAGGCAGTCGCCGCCCCGACCAAAGACGATTTGCTGCGCGAGTCGGCCAACCTGCAACGCAAGGGCGACGATGCCGGCGCGGCGGCCGCGCTGGACCAAGCGTACGCCATCAGCGGCGACGCGATGATCAAGTACGACATTGGCCGCGTCTACGAGCGACTGAAAAAGCCCATTGAGGCGGTGGCCGCGTTCACTGTCTTTATCGACAAGGCCAGCGGCGCTCCGGAGATCTATCGACAGGACGCCAGCCGGCGGCGAGCCGAGCTGCGGCGGCACCTGGTGGCGATCGAGGTTCGTTGCGCGGTCGCTGGCGCGCGCGTCGTGCTGGACGGCCGCGACGTCGGGCTGACGCCGCTGGACGGTCCGGCCATCGCGCCGCCCGGGGCGCATCAGCTGCACGTCGAGAAGGCCGGCTATCAGGACTTCGACGCCACCGTCGCTGAAGGCGCTCACATCGTCAGCGTCGAACTCGCCGCGCGCGGCCCCGCCGTTGCCGAAACCAGTCCACCGCCGATGGCTGCCCCACCGCCAGCGGCGACGCGCCCGCCATCAGCGGTCGAGACCAGCGCAGCCGACGTGACCGTGCGCGAACCCGTCGGGACCGCCGTCGCCAACCCAACGTCCGCGATCGAAGTCATGGCGGGCGGTGTGTTCTGGACCGCGAAAGAAGCGATATCCAGCGTGACGCCCGGCCTGACCATCAGCGGCGGCCACACTGTCGCCAACATCGGGAGCGCCCGGTTGCGCGCCGGTGGCAAATTGAGCGTCACCGAGATCAGCGAACGCTCCACCGCCACTTTCTGGTCGTTGTTGGTCGGAAGCGCGCTGCGCCGCGACCTTGGTCAGCGCCTGACGGTTTACGGCGGCGTCGACGTCGGTCTGTTGCTGTTGACCGGCCTGACGCCCGACTCCCAGCTTCTTTATCCGGACTCCGTCAGCGACGTGAAATCGCCCGGCTTGTTGGCGTTTGAGATCCGTCCCAGCATCGGCATCGAATACGCGCTCACTCCTCGTTGGGCGCTGATCCTCGGACCGCAGCTTGTGTGGAACCCCCGTCCCACCACCTTCTTCGCCTATCAAACCCTGCTTCGCATTGACGTCAGCGCGGGCGCCGGCGTTCGGTTTTAGAACTGTTTTAGAACGGGTTTGCGGACTCTAAGGAACGATGACGCCGCAATTGACGAAGACAAAGTTCGTGTCGACGCGAAAATTCGAGGCGTCGGTGTGGCGTTCGGCGTGAAACAGATCCAACGGATAACTGCTGCCCTTCGTGATTCCCAAAGTGGCTGCCTGCATGTCGAGATCGATCGTCTTGCTGGCCTTCGGGTGCAGACCGCCAAGATCGATGGCCAGCTTGTTGTTGATGAAGACCCACAGATCGTCGTCGCCGGTGAACGTGAAGGTCTCGCCGCCGCCGTATTTGAAGGTGGTGTGCACTTCGGTGGTGAAGCCGAAGTTGTGCAGGTTACCGTCGGTGTCTTGGCCGGAATTGCCCCACCCTTGCCCGTCCAGCGGGAAAAAGTGCGCGCTTTGAAAGGTCGCTACTCCGGACGCCAGCTTGTCGAACATCAAATACAAGAAGAACTGCTTGTTGACACCGTCGGCGGGCCGATACCACTGATCGAAATCCATTTTGCTGGTGGTCTGCTGGCCGTAGGGACAGGCGGTATCGGTCATGGC
>DASXQB010000054.1:0-4740 GCA_036493295.1 Polyangia bacterium
GATTTTCTACACGGCATCATGAAGCTGGGCGCCACCCGCGACTGGCGGACCGTGATCAAAGACGCCACCGGCGAGGCGATCTCGGCGCGCGCGATGATGTCGTTCTATGAACCGCTGACCGCCGAGCTGGCCAAGCGCAACGCCGGCAAAGACTGCGTGCGCTAGCGCCCCGCTACGGCTGAATGTCGTGGGCGGCCCTGACCCGCACCTGGATCGCCTGCAGCTCGGTCAGGGTATCTTCGAAGACTGCCTTCATCATTTCGGCCTGGCCGGTGGCCTGGTCGACATCGGTGCCGCCGCTTTTTCCCAGGCCGGCGACGAATTCATTTACCTGCTTGAGGTCGTCCTTGGCCACTTCGATGTAGTCGGTGATGCAATTGCTCAGGCGAAAGCGCAACCGGCCAAGATAGGTGCTGTGCGGCTGGGTAGCGTAGTTTCCGCGCCCCGGGTAAAGACCCTGCACATAAAGCTCCATCGAGCCGCCATTCATCAAGGCGTTATAAGCGACCGGCCATTTGTCCCAGAGCTGTTCGAACGTGGCGGACGTGCCGGCTTCGATCGTCGAATACGCGGCAAAGTCGGCCGGCACCACCGTCAGCTTTCCGTTCACCACCTCGTGATTGGTCGAGCGGTGAAACGATCCGGCGTCGCCGCCACCCATCACGTTGCCGGGGTTATTGCCCGCCGGGTCGATGGTGTAACCGGCCTGTTCGGCCAACCACTGCGACAGGATCAGCAAGAACCGATAATCCAGATACAGCGGATCGCGGGCCGTGCTGCGTTTTTGGATTTCGCGGGTCAACAGATTGGCCAACGCCTTTAGCAGATCTTTTTTCTTACGGACATTCGTTCGCAACGACCAGTGCTCAAGCCCCATGACAGTCCCCCTCGTTTCAGTCAGTCCACCCGTTACGGGTAGGTCAATCCATAGCCGTAAGCGAACAGCGGATCGTAGGTCGCGTCGCCAAAGTTGATGGGAATCTGCGCCATCGTCCGCGGCCAGGACTGCGGCAGCTTTCCCGTCGGTTTGGCGTCGCCAAAAAGGATATCGGCAATGCCTTCGCCTTCCGTACCCGGCAGCCAGGCGGCGATCACCGCGTCAGCCAGCGGCAAGATCTTGTCCAGTAACAGGGGCCGCCCGCTGATCAGGATGACCACCGTCTTCAATCCGGCGTCTTTCATGGCCTGGATTGCCGCCAGGTCGTCGGCGGCGATGCTCAGGTCGGCTTTGTCGCCTTCCCACTCGGCGTAAGGCGTCTCGCCAATGACCGCAATCCCGACCGTCGCGCCGGTCCCGCCCGAACCGTTCAGCGCGTAGGTGACTTTCGCCGGCGTCACCACGTCACCGATCGCCTTTCTCACCGTGGTTCCCACCGCGCCGGCCGAGCCCTGCCAGGTGATCGTCCAGCCGCCACACTGATTGGCCATGCTGTCGGCGCTTTTTCCGCCCAGATGAACGCGGGCAATCGTCTTTGGCAATGGCAACAAGCTGTTGTCGTTCTTCAGCAGCACCATTGACTCGCGCACCGCCTGACGGCCCACCGCGCGATGGTCGGTCGAGCCCAGCGCCGCGGTCAGCGTGCGGTCGACCTTCCCGGTCGCATCAAACAAACCCATCATGCATTTGGTCATCAAGATGCGGCTGACGGCGTCGTCGATGCGCGTCTGCGGGACGCGCGCCGGTACCAGACTTTTGACCAGCGTTATCTGCGCCGCCACCGTGCGGCTGCCGCCGGACAACATCATGAAGTCGATCCCGGCGTTCAGGCCGGTGGTGTATTTGTCTTCGACGGCGGCGCCGGGGACGGTCTCGTCGATGCCGTCGTAGTCCGAGATGATGAAACCTTTGAAGCCCAGCGTTCCTTTCAAGGTGTCGGTGAGCAGCTTGCCGTCGGCGTGGCCGCGCAACCCGTTCCACATCGACACCGTGGCCATCACCGCGCCCACGCCCGCCGACACCAGCGATTGGTACGGCTTGACGTGAATGGCCATCATCGTCGCGTCGTCGATCTGCGCGTCGCCGCGATCGATCAGGCCCGGGTTGACGTCCGTTTCATTGGCGGTCCCCCATTTCGCGCCCCCGTCGCCGGCAAAGTGCTTGGCCGAGCCAATCACCGCCACCTTCCCGGTGCCGATCGACCGCCCTTGCAGCCCGCGAATGAAGGCCGCCCCCATCGTGCCGGTGAGGTCCGGCGTCTCACCGAATGATTCGTCTTCGCGTCCCCAGCGATCGTCACGCGCCACCGCCACCATCGGGCCAAACGTAAAGTCGTGACCGACGGCGCCCATTTCCAGCGCCACCGTTTGCCCGATTTTTTCCAGCAGCGCCGGATCGTTGGTCGCGCCGAGGCCGATGTTGTGAGGGAAAACCACCGCGCCCACCACCTTTGCATCGCCGTGAACCGCGTCGATGGCATAAAGGGCGGGAATCTTGTTCGCGCCGGCCAGCGCCGCCGCGTGATAGGTGTCGGTTTCGTTGGCCCACGCCGCCGGCGAGCTGAGCTCTGGGTGGACATCGCCTGCCAGCAAGATCCCACCGAGCCCGTACTGCGTGACCTGCGCGGGCGTCGCCGACGATCGCTCCATCATGATCATCTGGGCGATCTTTTGATCCAGGCTCATCTTGGTCAGCAACATCGCCACGCGATCCTGGCAAGCCTGCGTGGGAATGAATCCGTTGACGGGCGGACCCGCGTCGCTGCTGTCCGACGGCGCATCGCCCGACAGCGGTGCATCGGTCCCGGACCCGCCGCCGCTGTTGCTGCCCGCTTCCGTCGCGCCGTCCGCCGAACCACCGCCGCCCGCCGCACCGCCGCTGCCGCCACCCGTTCCGGCGGCCCCGCTGACTCCGCCGGAGCCGGTGCCGGTGCCCGTCGCTCCGCCGCTGCCGCTGCTGCTGCCACCGCTGCCGTTTGCCGACGGCGGAGACCCACTGCTGGAACATCCAACACCGACGAGCGAAGCCACCGCCACCAGCATCACCATCCCGCCCGCCACCGTCGACCAACCACCCATCCGTTTCTCTCTCGTCACCGCTGCCCCCTTTGTGCGCGCAGCATAGGGAAACGTCGCCGCGAAAGCTACCGGGGCGGCGGCGGAGATGGGGGCGGGCAATGTTTGGCGAACCTGAGGACACCCGCGCCGGCGTGCTGGTGAGTCGGGGTGTCGGGTCTTTGCTGCGTAACAACTTTATCCCTGCGAGCGTTGCTCGGCTGCGGCTGGCCGCTCTGTAAAGGATTGAAGCAGTTGAGAGTCGGCGGGGCGAGGCAGATACCGGTTTTTGCGTAAACTCGGGACACTCGGCGCCGATCGTGCATCTTCTGCAGGGATAACAATTATCCCTGCGGGGGATTGCTGTAGAATACTAGTTAGACGCCTGAGCGAGACTATGTGGGGAGAGTTCGAACCTGTGTACGCGGTGACCGACTACGTCGACGGGATTCTGGCCGGCATCGCCGACTTCCACGGTTCGCCACACGTATTCGTGCTTGAGGATGAGAACGGGCCCCTGTATCGCCTCACGCCCATCAACGGTGGTGCCGCGGTCTTCCGAGCGACGACACCGCTCGACATCTGGAGTCCTACTCCAGCGATCGAAGAGTTGGTCCGGGCGACGATCCCCTCGACCGACGGTGGTTTTCTTGTGGCGGGCGAGTTCCGCCCAGTGCAGGCGTCATCGTCCCCAAGGCCCGACCTTCACGTGCGGTGGGACAAAGCGGAACGTGACGGCGTCTAACAACGTGTTGCAGCGGACGGCGCTTGCGCGCCGCCGCTGAACACGAGATCGCTATTCGATTATCGAGAAGTACGAACTCTGCCTGGCGCTGCTTCGAAAACCTGACCTAGATAAAAGCCAGGCCCCCTACGACAACGCTCGATCGCTGATTGAGTTGCGGAATCATTTTGTGCACTTTGAGCCAGAATGGCAGCTCCAAGGGAACCATCTTCCTCAAAAAGAAACCCACCGCCTTGAAAAAAGTCTCCGAGGGAAGTTTTCAGATAGTCCCCTGGCTGGTGCTGGCAATTCGTTCTATCCGGAACGGCTGCTTGGATACGGTTGCGCCACCTGGGCTGTGACCTCTGCGGACAAATTCCTGAGTCACTTCTTTGCCCTTCTGCAAATGCCACCTCCCCATGATCCCTACAGGCAGTATTTGTCCACGGCTTCGACATGAAGGCCGCATACATCGCGTTGCAGCGCTTGCGCGCCGCTGCTGAATGCGTGAACGTTGCCGCGCGAGCGTAAGTCATGCGATTCGAATGGGACGCCGAGAAGGCAGCGCGAAACTTGGCCAAGCACGGCGTGTCCTTTGCCGAGGCGTCCACTGCGTTTGACGATCCGCTGTCGGTCACGATTACCGACCCCCGGCATTCGTGGGCCGAGGAACGCATTGTGCTGTTCGGCATGAGCCGTCGAGGGCGTCTCCTCGCTGTGTTCCACACGGACCGCGCAGGGACGACGCGGCTCATCAGTGCTAGACTTATGACTCGTCATGAGCGAGAGCAATATGAAGCCTGAGGGCGACGACGACGAGATGCTGCCGGAGTACGACCTCACGGGCGGCGTGCGCGGCAAGTATGTAGAGCGCTACCGGCAGGGCACGAATGTGGTCCTCCTCGACCCGGACGTTGCTGAGAAATTCCCCACGTCGGAATCTGTGAACGAGGCGCTGAGGCGGCTCGCGGGCCAGGGCGGCGGCTGACAAGACGTTGAACCTGACGGGCCTTCGGCCCGCAGGT
>DASXQB010000055.1:0-6068 GCA_036493295.1 Polyangia bacterium
CTGGAAGATTACTTCGGCCTGCCGTACGCCTTCGGCAAGCTGGATCAGATCGGCGTTCCCGACTTTGAAGCCGGGGCGATGGAAAACGCCGGGGCCATCACCTTCCGCGAGGTGGCGCTGCTGCTGGATGTGGCCACCGCGCCGCTCGGCGTGCAGAAGCGCGTGGCCGAGGTGATCACGCACGAGCTGGCGCATCAGTGGTTCGGAAATCTGGTGACGATGGTGTGGTGGGACGATCTGTGGCTGAACGAAGCGTTCGCCACCTGGATGGCCTACAAGATCGTCGACCAGTGGCGGCCGCAGTGGCGCATCTGGATGGACTTCGAGATCGGCAAGGGCTCGGCGCTGCTGCTGGATGCGCTGCGATCGGCGCATCCAATACGCGCCGACATCCACAACGCCGAGGAAGCCGGCGAATCGTTCGACGCCATCACCTACGAAAAAGGCGGCGCGGTGCTGCGCATGATCGAAGGCTTCCTGGGCGCCGACGCCTTCCGCGAAGGCATCCGCCTTTACATGCGCCGCCACCGCGAAGGCAACGCCACCGCCGATGATCTATGGGGCGCGCTGGCTGAATCATCCGGGCAGCCGATCGTCGCGCTGGCCAACGGCTGGATTCGCCAGGTCGGCTATCCGCTGGTGACGCTGTCGGCGCCACAGACGATGCCCGCCGGCGGCGACGCCGACCAGGCGACCGTGGTGACGCTGTCGCAACGGCGGTTCTTCGCCGATCCCGACGCGCGCGAGGACAGCCCGCCGACCCGCTGGCTGGTGCCGGCGGTGCTGCGTTTCCGGGACGGCCGCGGCGTGCAGCAACAAGCCGTGCTGCTGGGCGAGGGCGAGCAGACGGTGCGTCTGCAAGCGCAAGGTCCGGTCGCGTGGTGCCTGGGCAACGCCCAGGCGCGCGGCTTTTATCGCACCGCTTACGACGCCGGCCTGCGCCGCCAACTGGCGACGGCCTTCGCCGAGCTGGAGCCGAGCGAGCGCATGGCCCTGCTGTCCGATCAGTGGGCGCAGGTCCGTGCGCAGGCCGCACCGGTCGACGAATTCCTGGATCTGGTGGCGGCGGTGCGCGACGAATCCGATCATTTCGTCCTCGACGAGCTTGTCAACCGGCTGTCGGTGATCGAACACCGCCACCTGGGCGAAGATGATCGCCCGCGCTTCCAATCATTCGTGAGCGAGCTGTTCGCGGCGGCGGCCGAGCGCCTGGGCTGGCAGGCGGCGACCGGCGCCCCTGAAGACGACGAGACCCGCCTGCGGCGCGCGGCGCTGCTGCGGGCGACGGTCCTGCTGGCGCGCACGCCGGCGGCGATCAACGAAGCCGAGCGACGGTTCATCAAACCGGCGGGTGTCGATCCCAATCTCCTCGACGTGGTGGTGACGGCGGCGGCGCGCACCGCCGACCGCGCCCGCTTTGAAGAGCTGCGCCGGCGCTCGCAATCCGAAGCCGATCCGGCGGCGAAGCGCCGCTACTTGCACGCCCTGGGGCGCGTCGAGGATCCGGCGCTGACCACCAGCGCGGTCGAGCTGGCGCTGTCGCCCGACGTGCCCATGCAGGACTTCACGTCCTATCTGAACGTGCTGCTGGGAAATCCAGTTACGCGCGACCCCGCGCTGGCCCTGGTGGTCGATCGCTGGGACGCCGTGCGGGCAAAGGCCGACTCGCCGATGCTGCTCCGGCGGCTGGTCGAGGCGCTGGGCGTGTTGCCGTCGCGCCAGCACCTGACCATCGTCGAGCGTTTTCTTGTCCAGCACCCCGTCGACAGCGCCAAGCAAGCCACCGCCCAGACGCTGGAACGCATGCGCATGGACGTCACCCTGCGCGAGCGGCTGATCCCGCAGGTGGCAGCCTGGCTGCGGCGGAGATCCTGACGACAAAATCATCGCGCGCTGCTGCAAAATTGTCGCGCGCGTGGATCCCGTTGTTGTACGCTTCGCGCGCTCGGCCAGCGATGTGGAGCGTTCGATGCCGCCTCAGAAGACACAGACCGCGACTCATCAGTCAGCCCCTCACCAATCAGCCCGGACCAGACCCAATCATCAGTTGATGGGAATGGCGGTCGCGTTCGTCACCGCGGGTGTGGTGTTCGGCGTCGGCCAGTTGATCCTGCCGCAACCCGAATGGGCACGCGAGGCGCCGCAACCGCCGGCGACCATCGGACCCTCGCCGCAGCAGCAGCCGGCGCCACCAGCCCCGGTCGCTGCGGCGACCACCACCCCGGCGGCGCCGCCGCCTTCAAACACGCCGACACCGACGCCGTCACCTCCGCCGCCCTTGCCCTCCGCCGCCGTCACGCCGCCGGCGTCCGCACCAGCCGCACCGGAAGCTAATCCGTCCGCGACGGCCGAAGCCGCGCACCGCCCCACCGCAACCGAGCGCAACCGCGGCACCGACAAAGAAATTGCCCGCGCCGCCTGGCGCAAAAACCTACCGGACGTCAGCGCCGACGCCAACCACGCGTCGATCTTGATCCCCATCCGCGGCTCGACCGCCGGCTCGGCGTATCACCTGCAGGACAGCCCGAAGGCGGTGTTGATCACCTTACCCAAAGCCGAATCGATGATCTCCATGGAGTTCTACAAGATCCGGCACGACGGATTTCTGAATCTGTGGATCAAGCACGAAGACGCGCAGGGCACCACGTTGAAGGTGATGCTGGGCGATGCCGGCAATCCGCAGGTGGAGATCCAGGACGACTTCGTGCGCGTCACCGTGCAGAAGATCGCAGCGGCAGCATCGGCCGGGAACTGATCACGGCGCGGGCGGAATCACCGCCGTCAAGGCGCGCTCGGCTGAGCCATGGCTGGCCAGCCAGGCCTCGACCTCGGCGACCTTCTTGGGCAGGTGCTCTGCCGCGAAGCCAGTTTTTGCGCTGATCGCCAGCGCCGCCGCTCGGTGGCGTTCGCGGTGTGCGTCCCACAGCGCCTGCGCCAGCGCGAAGCGGGTCTCGGTCACGCGGACGGCGACGTTTTCCTTGGCCTCGCGGATACGCAGGGCCCGCTCCAGCGGCGCCACCGCCTCGCGCGGCTCGTGCTCGCTGAGGAAGCTCTGGCCGATGCCGGTCAGCGCGTACCCGAGATACGGATGGTCGCTGCCTAGCTCCCGCTCCCAGATCGCCACAGCCCGCTCGAACGACGTGCGCGCCTCGGTGAATCGGCCGAGGGCGTTCAAGATCTCGCCGCGATTAGAAAGCTGCGTGGCCAGATCCGGATGCGCGCTGCCCAGCGTTTTCTCGAGGATCGCGATGGCGCGGTCCAGCGATTCCAGCGCCTCCTGGTTGCGATCCATTCCTTGCAAGGTCAGCGCGGCGTTGCCAAGCGATTTGGCGATGTCCGGATCCTCGGGCGGCAAGACTTTTTCTTTCAGCGCGATGGCCTGCTGGTACGCCTGCAGCGCCTCCGGTTGCCGGCCTTCGAGATCGTAGATCGCGCCAAGGTCATTCAGCAGCCACGCCTGCAACCGTTCGTGGCCGCCGATGCGCTGGATGGCCGAACCGGCATAGCGCGCCCACGCTTCGCCCTGGGGGTACTTTCCTTCCAGGTAGCCCACCGCCCAGACCTCTTCGGTGGCGGCCTGGGCCTTCACCTCGTCGTGGCGCGACGATTCGGCGATGAGGTAGGCCTCTTCCAGCGAGCGCTCGGCGGAGTGCGGATCGCCGGACTTGTTCTGAAGCACGCCCATCACCACCAGTGACTCGGCCAACGCCGGCTGATATTTCAGCGCGCGCGCCGCCTCGACCACGCCGGGTGCCTTCCGCATCGCCTCGGCCCAGCGGCCCGAGCCATCCAGCGCCTTGATCTCAGACAGGCGATGGCGAAGGTCGTCCACCTGGGCGCGCGTCGCCGCGTCCTCGGGCGGCTTGACCAACGCCCGCAGCAGGCCGACGTCCGCGCAGCGAGCCAGATCGCCAAGACCGTTGGTGGCGCTGACGGCGTTCTCCACCACGGCGCCGGTGGCTTCGCGAAACACGCTGGTCAACGCCTTGATCCCGCCCAGGCGTTCGTTCAGGCAGGACATGCGCAGATCCAGGACCTCCGCCGACTGCTCGCCACGGATCTGCGTGGCCACGCACGCCTCGCGGTACATCTTTGTCCAGCCGGTGACATAGCCGTCCAAAGCGCGGCTGACGCTGGCGAAGACGTCGGCGGCGTAGGATTTTTTTGTGGCCATGAAGGCGTTGCGGATGGCGCCTTTTGAGGGCGTCTCGCTTTGCCGGCCGCCCGTGCTCAGTTCCCAGACGCCGACCAGTTTGTCGGGACCGGCGGCGCAGACGGCGGTTTTCGTCTGCGCACTTTGGTGAACGCCCACGCCCACCAGCAGCGGCAGCACCAGCGCGCCCGCCACCAGCAAGCGATTGCGACGGGTCTTGGCCGGATCGCGCTCCAGCTGAGCCAAAAGCTCGGCCATCGACGGGAAGCGATGGTTGGCGTTGGCCGCCAGTCCGCGTAGCAACACTTTGCGCAGCCACAGCGGCACGCGGTTTTGCGGCGGCGGATCGTCGAGGATCCCCTGCACCACGTTCGCCGTCAGAACCATCATCGTCTTGCCCGAGAAAGGCCGCTGTCCGTAGAGCCCTTCGTACAAGGCGATGCAAAAGCTGAACTGATCACTGCGCGCGTCGGCGCCGGTGCCCAAGAATTGCTCGGGCGACATATAGGCCGGTGTTCCCATCATCGACCCGGTGCGGGTCAACACGGCGTCGAACGCGCCCGACGATGTCGACGGCGCGAACTCGGCCACCGTTGGGATGGCCTTGCTGGTGTTGCCGCTGGACAGCACCAGCGTCGATTGCAAATCGCCGCCCGGCCGCGTGGTGGTCGCGTCGGCCGCGAACAGCGACGCCGTCAGCCGTGACGCCGTCAGCCGTGACGCCGTTTGCCGGGTGGACTCGCCGATGGACACTGCGTTCAGCTTTTCCGTGGTGCTCCCGCGCTCGCCCAGCTGGCGCGCCAGCCCAAAGTCCATCACGCGCACCTGGCCATCGCCGCTGACCATCACGTTGTCGGGCTTGAAGTCGCGGTGAACCAAACCTTTTTCGTGCGCGGCAGCCAGCCCGCGGCCGGCCGCCAGGAACACCTTCAAGACGTCCTGCCAGCGTCGCTTTTCTGCCTGCAGCCAGTACGAGACGGTGTTGCCTTCGACGAACTCCATGGCGATGAAGACTTCGTCGTGGAAGGTGCCCGCGTCGAAGACGACCACGACGTTGGGGTGCGACAGCTTGGCGATGGCCTGGGCCTCGCGCAGGGTACGGGTTCGACCCTCGCTGATGGA
This sequence comes from Polyangia bacterium, assembly GCA_036493295.1. Lineage (GTDB taxonomy): Bacteria > Myxococcota_A > Polyangia > Fen-1088 > Fen-1088 > DATKEU01. The sequence continues at coordinate 5,276 of DASXQB010000055.1, forward strand.
GACGCCGTTTCCGGGCCGGACGCGCAGCAACTTGACCGCGACCTTGCGATCGAGCTCGGGATCGTAGGCGGCATAGACCTCGCCCATCGCCCCCTTGCCCACCAAACCCAGCACCACGTAACGTCCGATGCTCGACCCGCGAGCTGGAGGCTCCGCAGAGGGCGGTCCCAATGACGCTTCGACTGCCATGATTTGAAACGGACCTTGCGCCAAAAGGAATCGGCGGGCAGCCGCCGTTCGTTAAGCGGATGGCACCTTTAGGGCCCAAAACCACCGCCATCCGCGTCATAAACAAAAAAAGCCTTGAAAGTACGCTAACAAGCCACCGATAATGACATCTCAGTCCCCGTCGCACGTGGAGGTCCGAATGCGGTCGAGGCTCCTCTTTCTTGGCGCCGCGTTTATTTCTGGGCTGGCCGTCAGTGGCGCAGCGATGTCCGGCGCGTTTGCTGCCAGCGCGAAAAGCAAAGCGGCAGCGAAGAAGGCCGCCGCTGAACAAGCGGCCACGGCCGACGCCACCAAGAAAAAACCCGCCGAGCTTCTGATCGACGATCGGGCGATCAACAAGCAGATGCAGTGGGAAGACAAGGTGATGGGCTCGGACGCCGCCAAGAAAGCCGAACTGGCGAAGATCGCGCGCGCCCAGGCCATCACCAAGGCCGCGGAAGCCGCCGCGGAAAAAGCCGCCGCCTCTGCGCCGCCGCCCGCGCCCGTAGCCGCGCCGAAGGTGAACAAGTCGACGGTCAATTTGCCGTCGCTAGCCGACGAGAAAAACGACCGTGGTGGCAAGAAT
>DASXQB010000056.1:0-4616 GCA_036493295.1 Polyangia bacterium
GTGGGGATCGTTCACCGCGACATCTCGCCGTCGAACGTGCTGGTCAGCTTTGACGGCGGGGTGAAGATCGTCGACTTCGGCATCGCCAAGGCGGCGGCTCAGGGCGCGCACACGCAGACCGGCACCACCAAGGGCAAGGTGTCGTGCATGTCGCCGGAGCAGTGTCGCGGCGAAGCGGTCGATCGCCGCACCGACGTCTTCGCGCTGGGCGTATTGCTTTACGAGCTGACCACCGGCGTGCGCCCGTTCCAGGGCGACACCGAGTACGCCATCATCCGCCAGATCGTCGACGAGGACGCCGCTTCGCCCACCGTTCACCGTCCCGACTATCCGCCGGCGTTGGCGGCCATCGTCAGCCGCGCGCTGCACCGCGCCCGCGACCAGCGTTACGCCACGGCGCAGGAACTGCAGATCGATCTCGAGGCGTTCGCCCAGCAGCAGGGCCTGGCGACATCGTCGGTCGAACTTGCCCGGTACATGCACACCCTCTTCGAGGGTAAACGGCCGCGCCGCATCGACGAGGTGTCCGAAAGATTTCTGCACCAGGGACTGCCCGGTGACGGCGACGCCGGCGAGCCGACGGGCGAGTCGACGGCGGTGCCGGTTCGCGGAATGCGCCGATCGACCTTGGCCGCGGCGGTGTTGTCGCTGGCCGTGCTGGCCGGCGGTGGCTACTGGTTGGGCTCGCGCAGCCGGGCGGCGCCGGTGGTTGATCGGGGCGCTGCGGCCGTGCTGCCGTCGACGACCATGACGGCAGTCGCGCCCGGTCCGATGGCGCCGGTCGAAGCGGCGGTGCCGACCGCCCTGGCGCCCGCAGGCGCGCCGCACCCGCTGGCGGCCGCTGTCCCTTCACCGCCGTCCGCAGCCACGCGCGCGCCGGCCGCCGCCCACAAACGCCGCGCGCGCACCAAGGCCGCCGCCAGCGCCCGCGCGGCCGGCCGCCCGATCGATCTCGATGCACCGTTCCCGCGCTAAAGCCGGCGCCGCTTTGCTGGCGCTGTTGATGATGGTTCGCTTCGCGCCGGCGCGTGCCGAGACCGGCCTGCCCGTGCGCGGCGAGGCCAAGGCGCATCTGGATCGCGGTCTGCGGCTTTACGAGGCAAAACAGTTCGTCGCCGCCGCTGCTGAATTTGAAGCCACGTACGCGCTGGAAGCGCATCGCGACGTGCTGTACGTGTGGGCGCAGGCGCTGCGCCTGGGCGGGCAATGTGCGGCGGCGATCGGTCTGTACCAGAAATTCCTGGACGCCGATCCGCCGCACCGTGAGGCCGAACGCGCGCGCGCCAACTTGGTTCGTTGTCGCGCCGACGCTGCGGCCGCTGCGCGGTCTTCGCCGTCGTCGTCGGCCGCGGCCAGCGCCAGCCCGTTGACGGCTCCCGCCGAAGCGGCGCCGCCGGTCACTGCAACGCCAGCGGTGCGCCCAGACGCCGTCGGGCTTTCCGCCGTGCCGCCGTTGCCTCCCGCCGACGCTGGCTTGTCGCGCGCGCCTTCGCCCCCGCCGACGCCGTTGTCGCCGCGGCTTGATCGGCTAAACCGCGTTCTTTTCGGCGGAGGCGCTGTTGCGTTGGCCGTGAGCGGCGGGTTTTATCTGGCGGCCCGCTCGGCCCGCGACAGTGGACGGCAAGCCACCACTTACGCCGCCGTCGAGGAGAACGCCAACAGTGCGCGCTCGCGCGATCGCATCGCCTGGGGCGCGTTGACGGTTGGGGCCGCGCTGCTGGTGGCCGGCCTGGTTCGGTTCGCCTGGCGCTGAGCCCGCGCCGTCCGTGTCAACGGTTCGGTACAGGTGTCGCCTACAGTTAACGGTCGATCGCCCGATGGACGATGGACGGTGCGGCGTCATCGTTGGCCTTCGGCTTGCTATCGTTTTGCTATCGCTGGTTAGACCGAGTGGGGCGGGTTCCGGGCGGGCGCGGACCGTGACGTGACCAAGGGGGAATCTGACCCATGTCGCCCAAGACCTTCAGCAATGTTCGGCGTCTGATTCTGGCGTGCGCCTGCCTGTGGGGCTGCTCGGGGGAGATCGGGTCTCCCGGTGGTGCGACCGCTGAACCTCCCGGTGGAGGCGGTGGTGGCAACACCGGCGCGGGCGGTGGAGGCATCGGTTCAACGACGACGCCCACCGATCCGGGCCGCGTCACCATGCACCGTCTCAACCGCGCCGAGTACAACAACACGGTTCGCGATCTGATCGGCACCACCACCCGCCCGGCCGACACCTTCACCGCCGACAACCGCGGCGCCGGCTTCGACAACATCGCCGATCTGCTGAGCCTCGCGCCGGTGCAGCTGCAGCTTTACGAAGACGCCGCCGAAGCCTTGAGCGACGAGGCGATGTCCACGCAACGCGCCCGCATCGTCAAATGCGATCTCTCCACCGGCGACGCCTGCATTCGCAGCACCATCAGCGCGTTCGGCAAGCAGGCCTGGCGGCGGCCGCTGACCGACGATGAGGTGACCCGCTTTGCCAGCCTGGTGACGATGGCCACCAGCGGCGGCGACACCGCCGACAACGGAATGAAGCTGGCCATCCAGGGTCTTTTGCTGGCGCCGGATTTTCTTTTCCGCGTCGAGCTGGATCCCGATCCGGCCTCACTGACGCCGCACCCGCTGAACAACTACGAGATCGCCTCGCGCATTTCGTATTTCTTGTGGAGCTCGATGCCCGACGATCAGTTGTTCGCGGCCGCCGACGCCGGGCAGCTGCACGATCCGGCCATGCTGCGGGCGCAAGTGACGCGCATGTTGAAAGACGGCAAGGCCAGCGCGCTGGTCGATAACTTTGCCGGCCAGTGGTTGTACACGCGCATCATCCAGGACGCCGCGCCCGATCCGACGTTGTTCCCCATGTTCGACGCCGACCTGCGCACGGCCATGCAGCAAGAGACCGAGCTTTTGTTCAAAGACGTCGTCTTTGCCGGCACGCCGACCGATCAGCTGATCACCTCGAACTTCACCTATCTCAACGATCGCCTGGCCCAGCATTACGGCCTGCCGGCGGTGGGTTCGAAGGACATGAAGAAGATCACGCTGACCACCGATCAGCGCGGGGGCTTTCTGGGACACGGAACCATCTTGACCAGCACGTCGCACACCTCGCGCACCTCGCCGGTGAACCGTGGCAAGTGGGTGATGAACGATCTGCTGTGCACCGACGTGCCGCCACCGCCAGGCAATGTGAACACCATGCTGCCGGCCACCCCGCCCGGCGCGACGCTGCGCCAGCAGCTGGAGATGCACAAAGAAAAAGCCTGCGCCACCTGCCACGTGCTGATGGATCCGATCGGCTTCGGCTTCGAGAACTACGATGCGGTGGGCGCGTGGCGAACCACGGACAACGGCCTGCCCGTCGATTCGTCGGGTAACTACGTCGACGGTAAACCGTTCCAGGGCATCCACCAGCTGGGTTCGATGATCGTCGGCGATGCGCACTTTCCGGCGTGCGTGGCCTCCAAGGTTTACACCTACGCGCTTGGCCGGCCGCCTGAAACCGCGCCCACCAGCCTGGACTCCGTGGTGATGGCGAACCTGGCCGCCGGCCTCAAGAACGGCGGGTTCCAGTTCGGCACGCTGCTGCAGGACCTGGTCGTCAGCGACACATTTCTGAAACGCCGCGGAGAGCCGGTCGCCATGGGAGGTTCGCAATGAGTCTCGGTTGGCTGAAATCGAAAGAGCGCGGCATCGCCCGGCGCGCCTTCCTGGGCGGCGCCGGCACGGTGGTGGCGCTGCCACTGCTGGAGTCGCTGCTCCCGCGCCGGGCGCGCGCCGCCGCGGCCACGCCGCCGCGACGGGTGCTTTATTACTACGTGCCGTGCGGGATCAACATGGTGGGCTGGCGTCCGGCCGACACCGGCCCGACTTACACCCTGTCGCCGATGTTGAAACCGGTCGAGGCGCTGCGCGCCGACTTCATGGTGTTGACCGGCACCCGCAACGATCCCTCGCGACCGAACCCGGGCCCAGGCGATCACGCGGCGGGCACGTCCGGATTCATCACCTGCGCCACGGCGTTGAAGTCGGCGTCGGAGTTCAAGCTGGGGATCTCGATTGATCAAGTCGCGGCGCAGACGGTGGGCATGAACACCCGCGTCCCGTACGCGGCGCTGGGCATCGACGGCGGCGCCCTGGCCGGCAGCTGCGACAGCGGCTTCGGCTGTCCTTACTCGCGGGCGATTTCTTGGTCGGGCCCCACCACGCCGCTTCCGAAGGTCACCGATCCCAAGACCGCCTTCAATCTGATCTTCATGGGCTTCGATCCCACCGCCAGTCAGTCGGATCAGCTGCGGCGAACGAAATATCGCAAGAGCGTGCTGGACGCGGTGACGGCGCAGGCCCAGGGCTTGAAACCGCGTCTTGGCACCAGCGACAAGGCCAAGCTGGACGAATACTTCACCAGCGTTTCGGAAGTCGAACGGCAAGTCACCACTGTTTCAACGAACACGTGCAACACCGGCACGCCGCCCGACGCCACCGCCACCATGACCTTCGAAAAGCAAATGGACGCCATGAACAGCATCATGGTGTTGGCCATGCAATGCGACGTCACGCGCATCTTTTCATTCATGCTGGGCAACGCCGCCAGCCAGCGCGTTTACAACAACCTCGGTATCACGCGC
>DASXQB010000057.1:0-1717 GCA_036493295.1 Polyangia bacterium
AGCCCTGAAGCGTCCCCGGTTCTACTGCAGCGGCGGGCAGGTGCAGAACAGCTGTCGATCGCCGAGCACGTTGTTCAGGCGCCCCACCGACGGCCAAAATTTGTGCGCGCGAATCGACGGCAACGGATAAGCGGCGCGTTCGCGCGCGTACGGCGCTTTCCATTCGCTGGCCAGCAGCGCCGCGGCGGTGTGGGGGGCGTTCTTCAAAAGGTTGTTGTCGCGCGGGGCAGCGCCGTCTTCGATCTCTTTGATCTCGGCGCGGATGCTGTTCATCGCCTCGCAGAAGCGATCCAGCTCGGCCTTGGATTCGCTTTCCGTCGGTTCGATCATCAGCGTGCCGGGGATGGGGAACGACATCGTCGGAGCGTGGAAGCCGTAGTCCATCAATCGCTTGGCGATGTCGTCCACCTCGATGCCGGCGGCTTTTTTCAGGTGGCGCACGTCCAGGATGCACTCGTGCGCGACGCGCCCGTTCTTGCCGCGATAGAAAACCGGATACGACGATTCCAGGCGGCGGGCGACATAGTTGGCGTTCAGGATGGCGACCTTTGTCGCCTCGGTCAGGCCGGCGCCGCCCATCATGCGCGCGTACGCCCACGAGATGAGCAGGATGCTGGCGCTGCCCCAGGGCGCCGCCGACACCGCGCCGATGCCGTGCGCGCCGCCGGTCGGCACCAGCGGGTGCGTCGGCAGGAACGGCGCCAGGTGCGCGGCCACGGCGATCGGACCCATGCCGGGGCCGCCGCCGCCGTGCGGGATGCAGAACGTCTTGTGCAGGTTCAGGTGGCAAACGTCGGCGCCGATGTCCGCCGGCCGGCACAGGCCGACCTGCGCGTTCATGTTGGCGCCGTCCATGTACACCTGACCGCCGTGTTCGTGGACGACGGCGCAGAGTTTTTGGATGTCCTCCTCGAACACGCCGTGGGTCGACGGGTACGTCACCATCAGCGCGGCCAGTTGCTCGCGGTGCTGGCGCGCCTTGGTTTCCAGATCGGCGAGATCGACGTTGCCGTGATCATCGGTGGCAACGACGACCACTTTGTATCCAGCCATCGCCGCCGACGCCGGGTTGGTGCCGTGGGCGGACTGCGGGATCAAACAGACGTCGCGCCGCCCTTCGCCGCGGCTGGCGTGGTAGGCGTGAATCACCAGCAGGCCGGCGTATTCGCCTTGCGAACCGGCGTTCGGTTGCAGCGACACGCCGGGAAAACCGGTCACCTCGGCCAGCATCGTCTCTAGTTGCTGGAAGATCATGGTGTAACCGGCGGCTTGTGCCACGGGCGCGAACGGGTGCAGGCGGTTCCAGTCGGGCCGGGTGATGGGCAGCATCTCGGCGGTGGCGTTCAATTTCATGGTGCACGAGCCGAGCGGAATCATCGAATGGGTCAGCGAGAGATCGCGCCCTTCCAGGCCGCGCATGTAGCGCAGCATCTCGGTCTCCGAGTGGTGCGTGTTGAAGACCGGGTGACTGAGATAGCCCGACGTCCGGCCGAGCGCGCGCGGCCAGGCGCCCGGGGTTTCAAATTCGCGAGCCAGTTCGTCGACGGTGAAGCCGACAACCCCAAGGCCTGCGAATACCGCCCACAGCTCCTGCACGTCGCTGGCCCGGGTGGTCTCGTCCAGCGAAATTCCCAGCGCGCCGTCGTTGAGGCGGCGAAAGTTCATGCGCCGCGCCTCGGCCGCCGCGTGCCACGCCGCGATCGCCGCCGGCGCGCCC
>DASXQB010000058.1:0-2843 GCA_036493295.1 Polyangia bacterium
GACCGCGACGCTGCTGGGCCGGGCGCTGGGCGCCGCGCAGGTTTCCTTGTGGAAGGACGTCCCCGGTTTGCTGACCGCCGATCCGCGCGTGGTCGGCAACGCGCGCGTGATCCCGCAACTGCACGTGCGCGAGGCGGCCGAGCTGGCGTACTTCGGGGCCAAGGTGCTGCACCCGCGGGCGCTGATCCCCATCGTCGGCAAGTCGATCCCGGTTTACGTGCGGCCGTTCGCCGATCCGCGCGCCGCCGGCACCGAGATCTCCGCGCGCCGCACGCTGGACAAGTATCCGGTCAAGGCGCTGTCGGCGGCGTCGGGGCAAGCGTTGCTGACCGTCACCGGCAGCGGCATGCAAGGCGTGCCGGGCATCGCTGCCCGCACCTTCGAAGCGCTGTTTCGCATCGGCACGTCGGTGGCGTTGATCTCGCAATCGTCGTCGGAGCAATCGATCTGCCTCGGCGTTCCCGAATCCGCCGCGCGCAAGGCCCGCGATCGTCTGCTGGAGGTTTTCCGCGACGAGATCGCCCGCAAGGACATCGACGGCGTCGAGGTGCAGACGGGCCTGGCCACGCTGGCCGTCGTCGGCATCGGCATGGCCGGACATCCCGGCATCGCCGCCCGCGTCTTCGGGGCCCTGTCTGCTGCCGAGATCAACATCGTGGCTATCGCTCAAGGCTCGTCGGAGCTGAACATTTCCTTCGTCGTGTCGGCCAAGGAAGCGGGCGCCGCGCAGCGGGCCATCCACGATGCCTTTCAACTGTCGAAGATCGGTGGCGGAGGCGCCACCCGCGCCGACCACACCGACGTGGTGATGCTGGGATTCGGGCAGATCGGCCGTTCGCTGGCCGGCATCATCGCCAAGTCGGCGGCCGGCAAGAACGGCGCCGCCAAGGTGCGCGTGGTCGCCGCCCTGGATCGCAGCGGCTTCGTGTTCGATCCGAAGGGCATGTCGTCGCGCACCGTCGCCGCGCTGGCCGCCACGAAGAAGGACGGCCACCACTTCGCCGGTGTCAGCGGCGGCCAGGCCTCGTCGCCCGGCGAGGCGATCACGTTCTTGTCGCGCCACGCGCTGTCCGATCCAATCTTGGTCGACGTCACCGCCGACGAGACCGGCCCGCTGGTCAAGCAAGCGCTGGGCGCCGGCATGGACGTGGTGATGGCCAACAAGCGCCCGCTGTCCGGCCCGCGCGTCGAACGCGACGAGCTGGAGGCGCTGGCGAAAAAACAAGGCCGCCGCATCTTGTTCGAAGCCACCGTCGGCGCCGGCCTGCCCATCCTGGACACGTATCGCAAGCTGGACGAATCCGGCGATCGGGTCTTGAAGATCGAAGGCTGTCTTTCGGGGACGCTGGGCTTCCTGCTGACCGAGATCGGCCGCGGCCGCCCGTTTTCGCAGGCCCTGCGCAAGGCGATGGAGAAAGGCTTCACCGAACCTGACCCGCGCGACGATCTGTCGGGCGCCGACGTCGGCCGCAAAGGGCTGATCCTGGGCCGCCTGCTGGGATTTCCCGGCGAGCCCGGCGACGTCATCGTCGAATCGCTGGTCCCGGAAAAATTCACCAAGCTGTCGCGCCAGGAATTCCTGGCCAGCCTGGAAAAAATGGACGCCGACTGGGAAAAGCGCGCCGCCGCCGCCAAGGCCAAGGGCGCCCAGCTGCGCTACATCGCCTCGGTGACCAAATCGAAGATCGCCGTCGGCCTGCAAGCCGTCGACGGCACCAGCCCCTTCTTCGGCCTGAAAGGCACCGCCAATCAGATCGCCTTCACCACCACCCGCTACCGCGACAACCCGCTGGTGATCACCGGCCCTGGCGCCGGCCCGGCGGTGACCGCGGCGGGTGTGTTGAACGACATCCTCGGGATCCGCGGATAACGCGGTTTCTCGGCGAGGATCTTGCGACGTCCACCGGCGCGTTTGCGCTCCTCTGACGAGGAGCGCTTTTAACGGATCCAAAAAGGGCGCTCCGTCAGGAGCGCAAACGCGCGAAAGCCGCCCTGCAAGAGGTTGCTGGCCTTCGCCCCGCGCGTAACGGGATCACCTTGGGAGATCCGACGCGATCGCGACACGGATGTCCGGGACGCCGTGGCGAAGACGTGAGGCCCCGCGGCCGGAGCGGCAAATTGCGGGCGCGACTTTGGAATGTCGGTTGCTAGGTCGTGATGCTGCCCCGCGTGCGGTGGCCGGACTTTTGTGCACCATCCGATTCAAGAGATCGCCGAGCAGCGGGTTCTGGGCCGCCGCTCGATTCCCCAGGCGCGCAAAGCTCGTCTGGCGCTGGTGGCGGCGACCCACCCTTTTCTGATTGGCTTTTTCTGCCTGGCCGCGACGGTCGCAGTGCTGCTGTATCTCGATCAGTTCACGCCAATCGCTACCTGGCTGCCGTGGAAGCTGGCCCACCTGTGGTTCTGGCTGGGCGTGTTCGTCGCCGGCTGCGTGGGTCTGGGGCGGGTGATCGTGCGGTGGGCGCTGGCCGAGGCCGGTGTCGTGTCGTCGCTGGAAAGTTTCGTGCTGATGTTCGCGGTGGGCGTGGCGGCGTTTGCCTTGTTGATGGACGCCGCCGGGGCGCTGCACCTGTTTCACCCCGCGCTGGCGGTGGCGCTGCCGGCGGTTGGCATCCTCGCGGGCGTCAGCGTCGGCGCACCACCAAAATCGTCGTCGGCGCTGAACCGCGTGCGCCTCTGGCGGTGGCGCGGCGATCTGGTGGATCTGGGCGTCGTCGGGTTCGGCGCGCTGGGCGTCGGGCTGGTCTACCTGCACGTGCTTGATCCCGGCGCGCTCAATTACGACGCGCACTGGACCCACGTTCCCATCGCCACGGAATTCGTCCGCGCCGGACACCTGGTTC
>DASXQB010000059.1:0-2767 GCA_036493295.1 Polyangia bacterium
GGCAGAAAGCCGACCGCGGGATCGTTGATCTGCGTCGCCGACTGCAGGATGCCGACCACCAGGCCGACCAGCAGCAAACCACCGACGAAGGGACCGGCGGTCGACGCCAGCAACAGCATCCCCTCGTGCATCAGCGCTTCAGGTACTTCCGACATCAGAAACTCTTCACCAAAGACGAGATCACCAGGTGCCAGCCGCCGGCCAAAAGAAAGATCCCGATCTTGAGCGGCAGCGAGATCATCTGCGGCGGCACCATCATCATGCCCAGCGACATCAATATCGATGCGATCAGCACGTCGACCAGCAGCATCGGAATGAACAGGTAAAGGCCCATGCGAAAGGCCGTGCCCAGCTCGGACACCATGAAGGCCGGAATGACCACCGTCATCGGCAGCGCTTCGCCGCGGTTGGGGCGCTGCTGGCCGGAGACCTCGAAGAACAACCGCAGATCGTCGTCGCGGGTTTGCTTGAGCATCCAATCACGCAGCGGCCCTTCGCCGCGCTCCAGCGCTTCGGACGCCGGGATCTTGTCATCCAGGAACGGTCCCAGGGCCTCCTTGTGCACGCGGGCCAGCGTCGGGGCCATGATGAACATCGTCAAAAACAGCGACAAACCAGCGAGAATTTGATTCGGCGGCAGCGACGGCGTGCCCAGGGCCTGCCGCAGGAACGACAGCACGATCATGATGCGGGTGAACGACGTCAGCGACAGCACCAACGCCGAGGCGAACGACAGCGCCGTCACCAGCAGGAAGATCTTCATCGCCGAAGAACCACCGCCGGTCAGGGCCATGTCCGCTCCGCTGCGCGCGGCGTGCAACAAGGCGTCTGCCCCGCTGGCGGTCGCGCTGGCTGACGCCGGTGTGTTCATGGCACCCGCCCGGCCAGGCCCAGCGACAGTTTGTGGCGCAGCTCTTGATCTTCGACGCTGTCTTCCAGCAGCTCTTCGAAGTTGTGGAACTCGGATTCATTGGCTGGCTTGCTGCGACGGAACAGCCGCGCCAGCAAGCCCCCCTGCGCCGGCATCGACGCCTCGTCGCTGAAATCAGCCTCGGGGATGTCGGCGGTCTCGCCGGTCACCGAGCCCTCAGGGAAATCGAATTCGCCCGCCGCCGCGGTCTCCGGAATGATCGACCGGCCCGACGGGGTGGGCGCGGCGATAGTCATCTGCGAAGCCGGGGTCGCAACGGCCGTCGGCTCGCGCGTGGTCTGCAGGACGGTGATGCCTGCTTCGCTGGTGCCCAGGATCAAGGTCTCGCCGCCGATCTCGGCGACGACGATGGCGCGCTTGGGACCCAGGCTGGCGGTCTCCAGAATGCGCACAAAGCGCGGCACCGAGGCCCGTTTGCGCGCGAAAAAATACGCCCCGCCGGCCAGCGCCAGCAACAATACGCCGGCGAAATAGATGCTGGCGCCGCTGCCCGAACCGCCTTGGGCTGGGGGTCCGGCAGCGGCCGGCGCGTCCACTTTCGCCGGCGCGCCAGGGATCGCCGCGGCGATTCCCGTCGGTGGCGCATCAACCGCCGTCGCCGGACCGGCGCCGATCGCCAGCACCGGCGTGACCGTCGGCGGTTCCGGTTTCTCGCGCACCGGCAGCGCCACCAATACGGGCGGAGCCGCCACCGGTTTGGCTGCGACCGCCGCCGCTTCTTTCGCCGGCGGCCCTTCGTCTTTCGCCGAGCGATCGTCCAGCTCCAGCATCGCCTTCAGCTCCCGCGTCTCGCGCGCGACGTCGGCCTTGTGCGCGACGGGCGGCGGATCGATCGGCGCGCCCGCACTGGCGGTGAGGATCGGCGCCGAAAGGCCAGCCGGCGCGGTCTGCGGCTTGGGCCGCGCGACGTGCGCCGACTCTGCCGTGCGCTTGCCGCCGGCAAAACCAGCGTCGCACCCGACCACGGCGCGCAGGCCGCCAGTCACCTTCACGAACTCCACCGGCCCCTGGCACGCGTCTTCGCCTTGCGGCACCACCAACTCGACCTGGTGCTTGTGTCGGTGGGCGCGGATCTCCGCCTCGCCTTCGCCCCAGGCGCGGTTGTCCGCCTTAACCCGGGTGTCGCCGACGAAAAGGTAGATACGCCCGTCGGCGATCTTGGCGCTGGCCGCCTCTGGATCGACGGTGGCGTCGGCGGTGATGTCGACGACCAGGCGCGAACCGTCCCGCGCCGATGTCACGTTGGCGATGGTGGTAGGCGTGGCCGCCATGGCCATTCCGGCCAGCGAGAGCAATGACAGTGAGGGGATCATTTCATTTCCCTTTCTGTTAGCGGAGGCGCGCGATGCGCTCCGCTTGACTGACGATGTCGGTGATACGGACGCCAAACTTGTCGTTGACCACCACCGCTTCGCCACGCGCCACCAGGCGATCGTTCACCAGGATGTCCAGCGGCTCGCCGGCGATCTTGTCCAGTTCGATGACCGACCCGGGGCCGAGGGCCAGCAGATCCTGGATAGACACGCGCGCGCGGCCAAGCTCGACGGAGACGTCCAGCGGAACGTCCAGCAAAAGCTCGAGGCGTCGGTTGGTGTCGGCGGTGGTGGCATTTGGATCATTCGACTCCATGCTGGTCTCTCCTTGCGATCAAACGTGGCGGGCCGGGATCGGTTTGGCGGCGGCGGCGGCCGGGCGCGGTTCGGGTGGCGCGTTCGACTTGAGGCCGTTTTCCAGGACCACCGCCAAGCTGCCGCCGACCACCCGCGGAGCGCCGACCATCTTCGGCCGGCCCTGGATGTACACCGGCAGCGGCGACGATTCGCTGGCGTCCAGCAC
>DASXQB010000060.1:0-3553 GCA_036493295.1 Polyangia bacterium
GCCATCCCGAAGCCGGCGACATTGGGCAAAAGCGCGTTGCGGGCGGCGTACTGGAACATGATTCGCCGCGACGACAGACCCTTGGCGTGCGCGAACAGAACATAGTCCTGCGACAGGACGTTGATCATCGTGCTGCGCATACTCAGCATCCAGCCGCCGGCGGTGGCGACGACGATGGTGGCGGCCGGCAACACGGCGTGCTGGACGACGCTGACGATGAACGGCCAGCTCAGCGACGGCAGCAGGCGATCGTCGTACGCTTGCCGCAGCGGCGACCAGCCGAGACCGAAGCCAAAGATGAACAGCGCCGCCATGGCCAGCCAGAAATAGGGAAACGCGCCCAGCAGGGTCAGCACCGACGGCAGCGCGCTGTCCAGCCAGCCGCCGCGCTTCCAGGCGCCCAGCATGCCCAGGAAGGTTCCGGCCACGAAGCTCAGCAGCACCGCCACGCCCGACAGCAACAACGTCCACACCAGCGCCTGGGCGATCACGCTGCCCACCGTGGCCGGGTAATAGCTGATCGAGATCCCCAGATCACCGCGCGCCACATGACCCAGGTATTGAAAATATTGCTTCCACAGCGGCTCCCCGGAGAAGCCGAAGGCGGCCCGCAGGGCGATGATGGCCTCCGGGTTCAGGCGGCCACGGAAGCGCGCGAACATAGCCGTCGCCGGATCGCCGGGCATGAAACGCGGAATGAAAAACGACAAGGTGATCGACGCCCAGGCCGCCACCGCATAGAAACCCAATCGTCGAAACAGAAACCTCATCGCGGCAAAAGCCGGGTCAAGACCAGCAGCGCCTGCGGAAACAGGTTGGGCGACAGCGGCGCGTAGGGATTGCTCTCGGCGGGAAAGCCGGTGAACCGTTTGTCGTTGAACGTGCCCCACAGCGGGCCGGGGAACAGCGGGATGGCCGGCGCTTGCTGGGCAAACACCATCTCCAGGGCGTGGTAAAGGCGCATCTGCTTTTCGGGATCGACGGTCTCTTCCAGCGCGGTCAGCTCGCGATCCGCTTGGGGGATGGCCAGACGGTGCCAGTTGTCGCTGGCGTCCTGGCCGATCGGTTTCACCGACTGACGCGACATCAGCCCGCGGTAAAACGTGTAGGGCGTGTTCGAGTAAAGCGTCCAGCCCATCGACAGATCGAACTCCCCCTTTTGCACGCTGTCGTTCCAGGCATTGTAGTCCAGGGTTCGCATCGTGACGTCCACGCCGGCAGCGCGCAACCCGCGCGCGATCACCTGCGACGCCACCACCCAGTCGGAAAATCCCACCGGCACCACGATGGTCGGCGCAAAGCGCGTCCCGTCCGGCATACGGCGCCAGCCGTCCGGGCCGCGACGCAGGCCCGCCTCGTCGAACAGGCGCTCGGCGCCAGCCGGGTCGTGCGTGACCCAGGCCTGCCCAGCGGCCACCGCCGCCGGATCGCGGTAGCGCTCGTGCGCGTCGGAAAGGCCGGTGCCGTCGGACGCATGGGTGTAATCGTGCATCGCCACCATCACCAGGCGCGCCCGATCGATGGTCATGCTCAGCGCCTTGCGCACGCGCGCGTCGCCGAACGGCGCCACCGTGGTGTTGGCGTAGAACGCCACCGTGGCGTCCAGAGCGGGAAACCAAAAGTGGTGATGCGCCGGATCGCGGGCGACGTGAATGCGCTGGACGGCGGGGATGAAGTCGCCGGCCCAATCGACCTCGCCATTGATGATGGCCATGATCGATTGATCGTTCGCCGGGTACGCCCGCACGTGCAGCGCCTGGATGGCCGGCGCGCCACCCCAATAGCGCGGGTTGCGTTCGATGCGATAGGCCTGCGGCTGAAAAGACGTCACTTCGGTGAAAGGCCCGGTGGCGATCGGGTTCGGATTGGCGAAGGTCAACGGATCGGCGATGGCCTTCCAGATGTGCGCCGGCACGATCGGGTAGGCCGAGATGTCTTCCAGGCCCGGCACAAATGGGCGGCTGAAATCGAAGGCCACGGTGTCGTCGCTGACGACGCGGGCGGCGCGCAGGTATTCGCCCACGCCCAGGATGTCCAGGGCCGGGTGGGTGCGCAGCAACTCAAAGGTGAAGGCAACGTCGGCGGCGCCGAACGGCTGTCCGTCGGACCACTGCACGCCGTGGCGCAGGTTAAAGACCAGGCGCAGGTGATCGTCGCTGAAGGAAAATTGCTCGGCCAGCCAGGGCACGTACTGGCCGGTGATGGGGTTCCAGATCAAAAGCGGTTCATACATGGACCCGCGCGCGGGCCAGCGCATGTCGCCCCCTTCCAGCAACGGGTTGAAGTTGCGGGTGAAGGCGGACGTCTTCGGGCCTTCGGCGATCTCCAGGACGCCCGGTGTGGGCGTGGGACGCGCGCCGCCGCAGCCGGCGGCTGAGACCAGCGCCAGCGTCACAATGGCCGCAAAAAACCACGCGCCAAACGATCCCAGCTTCAGGCGCGGCACGCGCAAATCATGGTCGGCGTAACGCTTCCCTGTCAATCGGATGTACGTTTCGTGCCGCGCGCCCGCGCTCCTCGGGCGGCGTGGTATACGCAAGGAGTCCTCGCGTGCCCACGTGTGATGATTTACCCAAAGCGGCCCGCTCGAGCGGCCGCTGCCCTCTCCAGATGATAAGGAGGCGACCTGTGCTGAAGCTTCATCTTGATTCTCGGTGCGCCTTTTTCTCGGCTGCATTGCTGTTGGTTGCCTGCGGCGGCACCGGCAGCGGCGCAGGCGGCGGCAGCGGCGGCCAAACCAATAACACTGATGGCGGCAGCGGCGGGAAAGGCAACGGGGGCAACGGCGGCAGCGCCAGCGGCAGTGGCGGCGCTCAGGGCAACGGCGGCACCACCGGCGGCAGCGGCGGGACCACCGGCACCGGAACCGGCGGCGCGGTGGGAATGGGCGGGATGACCGGATTGATCCCGCCGGTCAACGGCCCGATCCCCAGCACCATCACCGCGTGCACCGCCGCCGCTGACGCCGGCGCGTTCACCTTCAGCAGCATCCCGGTGTGGCGCGACGACGCCACCGCCGGCTACGTGATGATCCACGACGATATGTGTGGCGATGCCTTGCGCGGCATCGACAAGTACGCGGTGCCGGCGATGACCGCGCGCGGAATCAACTCGGGCCTGGGGCCGTACGTCGAGGCGTGCCAGACCACCAACATCTGGAACGTGGTGCAAGACGCCGAGACCAAGGGCAACGAGATCGTCAACCACTCGTTCACGCACCCGAACATCACCGCCACCAACGTCATGCACGAGGTGGTGGATTCGAAGGCGATGTTCGACAGCAAGGTGAAGAACAAGCTGACGTTCTTTATCTTCCCGTTCGACTTCTGGACCGACGACACCATCGCCGCCGTGTCCGCCGCCGGCCACCTCGGCGCCCGCGCCGGCCTGCGCGATCCCTACGACGGCTTCGAGAACCTGCCCATGAACCCGGCCGCCGTCGTTCCCGCCGGCATGATCGGCAGCGATCTACAGCTGGTCTTCGACGTCTGGCCGCGGACATATTCAAAGTACGCCCTCTATCACCCGGAGGACGTCCTGAACATTCACGTCT
>DASXQB010000061.1:0-15950 GCA_036493295.1 Polyangia bacterium
CATCGGGCCCGAGTTCGCCGGTCGCATCGTCGAGCGCTTCGGCATCGAGACGCTGGAGATCCTGGACCGCGATCCCACCCGCATCGGCGAGGTCACCGGCATCGGCCCGTCGCGCGGGCGCGCCATCCGCGAGGCCTGGGCAGCCCAGCGCGAGGTGCGCAAGGTGATGGTCTTCTTGCAAGGCTACGGCGTCTCGCCCGCCTTCGCCGCGCGAATCTACAAACGGTACGGCGGCGCCGCCATCGCCCGCGTGCGCGAAAACCCGTATCGCCTGGCCTTCGACGTGTGGGGCATCGGTTTTCTATCGGCTGATAAACTGGCGGCGGCGCTGGGCATCGAACGCGAATCAGCGTCCCGCGTAGAAGCCGGCGTGCGCCACGTGTTGCAAGAAGGCAGCGGCGACGGCCACGTGTTTCTGCCGCGCGGGCGCCTGGTTCGTGAAGCGGCGGCGCTTTTGGGCGTGGCGGACAGTCTGGTCCAGGACGCCATCGATCGGCTGGCCCGGGGCGGCGACGTGGCCATCGACGCCGCCGTCACCAAGGGCGCGCTGGAGAGCGATCCCGCTGTTTACGACAGCGCGCTCTACGGCGCCGAGGTGGCGCTGGCCCAGGGCCTGCGTCGTTTGATGGACGCGCCCAGCGCCACCGCGATGACCGTCGACGCCGATCGCGCGCTCGACTGGTACGAGCGCGAGGCGCAGATCAGCCTGGCCAGCCAGCAAGCAGAGGCCGTGCGGCGCGCTCTGACCGGCAAGGTCGTGGTGATCACCGGCGGTCCCGGGGTCGGCAAGACCACCATCGTGCGCGGCATCGTCAGCATCTATTCACGCAAGGGTTTGACGGTCGCGCTGGCGGCCCCGACCGGGCGGGCGGCCAAACGTCTGTCGGATGCGACGGGACAGCCGGCGGCGACGCTGCACCGTCTGCTGGAATGGCGGCCGGCGGAGAGCCAGTTCGGGCGCAATGCCCAGCGCCCGCTGGAAGCCGATCTTCTGGTGGTCGACGAGTGTTCGATGCTGGACGTGCGGCTGGGCGCGGATCTCGTGAACGCCCTCGCGTCGGGGACGCGTCTCGTGCTGGTGGGCGACGTCGATCAGTTGCCGTCGGTGGGGCCGGGGTCGGTGCTGCGCGACGTGATCACCTCGGGCGTGGTGCCGACGGTGCGGTTGACGGAGATCTTCCGGCAGGCGGCGCAAAGCCTGATCGTCACCAACGCCCACCGCATCCACGACGGCGAGATGCCGGAGCTGGGCCAGCGCGCGCCCGACGCCGCCGACGACACGCGCGATTTCTTCGTCATCGAGGAGGATGATCCGGCGCGCGCCGCCGCCGTCATCCGCGATCTGGTCACGGTGCGCCTGCCGCGCCGATACGGACTGCAGCCCGGCGACATCCAGGTGCTGTCGCCGATGCACCGGGGCGATCTGGGCGCGGCGAACTTGAATACGCTGCTGCAAGAGGCGATGACCGCGGGCGCGCCGGGATTGATCCGCGGCGCGCGCAGCTTCCGCGTCGGCGACAAGGTCATGCAGGTGCGCAACGACTATGACAAGGAAGTGTGGAACGGCGACATCGGCCGCGTCGATCGCGTCGACGCCGGCGCCGAGATGCTGGTGGTGCGCTTCGAAGATCGCGAGGTCACCTACGAGCTTGACGAGCTCGACGAGCTCGCCCTGGCTTACGCCGCCACCGTCCACAAATCGCAGGGCTCGGAATATCCGGCGGTGGTCATTCCCATTCACACCCAGCACTACGTGATGTTGCAGCGCAACCTGCTTTACACCGCGGTCACGCGCGGCAAGCGGCTGGTGGTGATGGTCGGCTCGCGCAAGGCGCTGGGCCTGGCCGTGCGCAATGCGGAGATCTTGCTCCGTTGCTCGGGTCTGGCAGCGCGCCTGCGCGCCGGTTGAACCGAACGATCGCCGGCGCGGCTAGAACCAGCCGCCGATCAGCGACTGGATGCCGAAGACGTTCGGATCGCCGTCGCCCAGGCCGACGTGCAGGAACGGCCCGATGCCCAGGAAGAAGTGCGGCACCACGTGAAACAGGAAGGGAACGTCCAGGTTGAAGTAGGTGCTGCTGTCGGAGCCGCCGTTGTCGGAGGTTGAAAAATGCGCGAAGTTGAGCCCGGCGGTCGGCCACAGGCTGAACCGATCGCCGAGCTGAAGGTTGTATCCGGCCCGGGCGCCCAACGTGATGACCGTGGTGGCGGCGCGACCCGATTCGGTCGCCAGGCCCAGCACCGCGCCGATGGTGACGTTCGGAATGACGAAGTAGTCCAAGGCGGGCTGAATGTTGATCTGGGTTCGACCACCGCTGACTTTGAACAAGCTGAAGCTGGGCGTGTTGTTCAGCTCGGTCGAGGCGCCGCCGGTGAGCACGAACTGCCCCGCCGCGCCGAAGCCGCCCGGTCCCGGAGGTTGCGCGAACGGTCCGTTGCCTTGCGCGGACGCCACCGTCGGCGACAGCGCGACGGCCAGAAACAGGAACGACGCCACACCCAAAGGCCACTTCGACGAACTGGATTTCATTCAATACCTCCGGGCCAGGCGGTAACACGCCTCCATCTCGCGGGCAAGAATTACCCTCGACCGTCAAGGTCCAGACATGTACATTGTACATATGACCAAACGCTACAGCGTGGCCCACGCCCGCAGGCGCATGGCCGAGATGCTGGACAGCGCCGAGCGCGGCGAGGCGGTGATCATCGAACGGAAAGGGGTGCGCTTTCAGCTGGT
Organism: Polyangia bacterium; assembly: GCA_036493295.1. Lineage (GTDB taxonomy): Bacteria > Myxococcota_A > Polyangia > Fen-1088 > Fen-1088 > DATKEU01. The sequence goes on from DASXQB010000061.1 coordinate 2,738, forward strand.
GGCCACCAAGAACAAGGCGCCCCGGGCCCGGGCGCCGGTGGTCGAGATCGTCGATCCGGCCGTCGACCGCGGCGACTGGACCTGGGCGGAGGGAGCGTCGGGGTTGACCTTCGTCGGCCGGAAGCGCCGTTGATCCTGCTCGACACGCACGCGCTGATCTGGCTTCTGGCCGGTCACCGCCGGGCCGGCAAGATCCCTGACCGCGGCCGTCTCTATGTTTCACCGGCCAGTCTTCTCGAGATGCAATTTCTGTCCGAGATCGGGCGGATCAAGCTCAAGTTGCCGCTGGACCAGATCGTCGACGACGATCGATTCGCCGTGGACGATCCGTCATCCACCGCGCTGTTTCAGGCGGCGGTCGAGCTGTCCTGGACGCGCGATCCGTTCGACCGGCTGATTGTCGGCCACGCCCGCTTGCGCGGCTGGCGCCTGGCCACCGCCGACGAACGCATCGTCGGTCACCTGGCGAAATCGGCGGTGGTGGAGATCTAGGTCTGATCTAGGTCCCGCTGGCTTTCTTCTCACGCCGCTTGCGCCGCCCGCGCAGGTTCAGAAGCTCGACGGCGAACGAGAAGGCCATGGCGAAATAGACGTAGCTTTTGTTGATGTGCTTGTCGAAGGCGTCGGCGACCAGCAGAACGCCGATCAGCATCAGGAACGACAACGCCAGGACGCGCATGCTGGGGTGGCGGTTGATGAACTCGCTGACGGCGTTGGCGAAGATCAACATCACCGTCACGGCGGCGATCATGGCAGCCACCATGATCACCACCGCGCGCGCCATGCCCACCGCGGTGATCACCGAGTCCAACGAAAAAACGATGTCCAGCGCCAGCAGCTGCGCCAGCGTGCTGGCAAACCCGGCACTGGCGGCGCCCGGAACGCCCGAGGTTTCAGCCTTCGCGCCGCCGTCCTCGTCGTCTTCGACCAGTTGATAAATTTCGTGCGCCGACTTGCCGATCAGAAACAGTCCGCCGACCAGCAGCACCAGATCGCGCCCGGATAGTTGATTGCCCAGCACCGCAAAAAGTGGTCGCGTCAGGCTCATCAACCAACTGAGGCCCAGCAGCAAGCCGATGCGCAGGATCAGCGCCAGGCCGATGCCCAGGCGCCGCACGCGGCTGCGCTGCGCGGGCGCCACCTTCTGCGACAGGATGGCGACGAAGATGATGTTGTCGATGCCAAGGACGATCTCCAGCGCGGTCAGACTGACTAGGCTTACCAGCCCTTCGGCCGACAGCAGCGCGCTGAAGTCGGGCACGCCGTCAGCTTTGGCCCAGCTTGCTGGCGACGTGCGCCGCTTCTTCCACCGCGCGCGCCAGCACTGATCGGATGCGCCCGTCTTCCATCGTCAGCAGTCCAGCGATGGTGCAACCGGCGGGCGTGGTCACCTGGTCTTTCAGCGCGGCCGGGTGCATCCCGGTCTGAAGAACCATGCGCGCGGCGCCCTGGAACATCTGTGCGGCGATCTCCATGGCCGCGTCTCGGCGCAGGCCCATGCGCACGCCGCCGTCGGTCAGCGCCTCCAGAATCATGTATGCGAAGGCCGGGCCGCTGCCGTTCAGGCTGGTGACGGCGTCCATCACCTTGTCTTCTGCCTCCACGCAGCGGCCGACAGCGTGGAAGATCGCCGAGGCTTGCGCCGCCTGCTCGTCGGTGACGCCGCGGCCGCGGGCGATGACAGTCATGCCTTCGCCGATCAAACAGGGTGTGTTGGGCATGGCGCGAATGACCGCGCTGTCGGGCAGCCAGCCGGAAAGCTGATCCAGGCGGACGCCGGCGGCGATGCTGACCACCAGCTTACCGGCCAGGGCCGCGCGCATGTCGTCGGTGTTCAGCGCCACCGCCACCTCGTGCGGCTTCACGCAGACCAGGACCACGCTGGCGGTGCGGCAGGCCTCCAAGTTTTGGCTGGTGGCGCGGATGCCGTGCTTGTCCTTCAGCGCCTTGACCACCTCGCTGCGCCTATCAGTGGCGAAGATCTGCCCCGGCTTCAGCCGACCGGCGTGCAGGAGCCCGCGCACGATCGCCTCGCCCATCGTGCCGCATCCAAGCACCGTCAGCGTCTGGTCGTCGTTCAACATTGTGGAGGTCCTATCATACGCGCCGGTCGCGGGCGGCGCTGCACCCGGCGCGCCGTCATTCGGCGAACCCCGCTGAACGCAGCTTGGCTTTGGCCATCTGCACCACCTTGCTGCGCCCGCCGGCCTCGACGATGGCGGTCAGGATCTCCTCGCCCAGCGGGTGATGTTTGTCGGCAAAGTGAAACCCGATCTGATAGCGCTGCTCGGGTTCGACGGCGCGATCTCTGCGCAAGGTCGCCGCCACGTCGAAGCCGCGATCGGCCAGTTGCCCGAACACCAGCAGCGCCTCGTCGCGCTTGCCGGCGGCCAGTTCCAGCGTGGCCAGAGCGTAACCGTCCTCGGGGAACGCTTCGGCGCTGCTGCCGAGGAGGCGCGCCACCGCCAGCGCTTGCGCCAGCTTTTTTCCCTTGCGCAGGTCGCTGACCAGACGGCGCAGACCGTCGGCGGTGATGCGCGCATCGGCCTCGCGCGCCACCTGCAGGAACGGCTCCCACGCTGGTTTGTTCGCGCGCAGGCGAGCGAGGGCTTCGTCGCGCACGGCCGTCACCTGCCGCGGGTCCAGCTTGCGCACGTGCGGCCGCAACATCTTCACCAGCATCCATGCCCGGTCGGCGTCGGGCGCGACCAGCAGCGCCCGGGCCAGCGCCGCGCCCGCGTCGGGCCGCGCCGCCAGCGCCGTGCCCGCCGCCTCGGCGCGCGCGCGTTCGCCGGTGCCCAGCAAGATCTTTCCCAGCGCGTCGGCCGCCGCCGGCGTTTCCGTCCGTGCCAGCCGTTCGATGGCCAGCCGCGCGCGTTCGCCCTCGGGGTGCGCTGCCAGCTTTTGCAAGCGCGCCACCAGCGGCGGCGGCAGCGCGATCCCCGCCAGCGTGTACAGCGCCGCGCGCGCCACCGCCCCCGGCGCAGTCTCGGCGATGGCCAGCAGCGCCGTCGCCACCTTGGCTTGCGCCGCGGTTTTTTCCCGCGAGGCGAAGCGCAGCGCGATCACCGCTTCTTCGCGAACGGCGTCTGCCTGCTTCTTGTCGCCGGCCAGGGTCAACAGCAGGTTGACCGAGCCGCCGTCCTCGAGAAATCCCAGGATCTTCAGCGCGCCCGCTGTCGCCGTCACCGATGCGCGGGTCTTCTTCGCGCCCAGGTATTTCACCACCTGGCCGACGTAACCCTGCCGTTCGCGCGCGCCGGCGTCTTTGATACGCTGGCGGACCGCCAGAATAGCCGCGCGCGAGGCGTCCGGGTTGGCGCCGTCAGCGTCCAAGCTCTGCAGCAGCGCCGAGAAGGCGTCCTTGCCGCCCAGGCGCGCCAGCGCTGCCTCCAGCGCGCGCCGTTCTTCGCCGTCGGCGTTCGCCAGACGCGCCCGCACCGCCGGCACCGCCGCCTCGCCGGCCGCCACCACCGCGCCCAGCGCCGCCGCCCGTACGTTTTCGTCGCGCGCCGCCAGCAGGGGCAGCGCCTTTTCCAGCACGCCGCTCGCCTGCAAGCGCGTCAGCGCCTCCAGGGCATGCCGCTGCAGCGGGCCCAGGCCGCTGTCGACCAGAGCCAAAAGACCGTCGACGGCGCCGGCGTCGCGAATTCCCAGCTCGCCAATCACGATGGTCGCGGCAATCTGCTTTTCGACCGCGTCGCTGCGCAGCAGGGCCACCAGCGCTTGGGCGCTTTCGGTCGTTTTGGTCTTCGCGGATCGGGCCATGGCAGCAGACTACGACGGCGGGCGGTGGTTTTCCCAGCCCCGGGCATGTAGATTTCGACGCTATGTCTTCGTCCCGCCAGCACCTTGGCGACGCCCACCGCATCGTCGTCAAACTCGGCACGCACGTGGTCACCCACGACGGTGTCGAGCTGGCGCTCGGCCGTCTGATGGGCCTGTGCGAGGGGATGGCCCGCTTGCGTCGTCAGGGCCGCGAGGTGGTGCTGGTGTCCAGCGGCGCGGTCGGAATGGGCATGCGCGTGCTGGGCTTGAAGGAACGGCCGCGCTCGCTGGGGTTGCGGCAGGCGTGCGCGGCGGTGGGGCAGGGGCACCTGATGGGCGTTTACACGCAGGCCTTCGCGCAACTGGGGCTGACCGCGGCGCAGGTGTTGCTGACCCAGGAAGACCTGGCCGATCGCGACCGCGCGCTGTGCGTGCGCACGACGTTGATGCGCCTCTTGGAACTGGGCGCGGTTCCCATCTTGAACGAGAACGACAGCGTCAGCGTGCAAGAGCTGGTCGAGTATCGCCGCCGCGTCCAACCGGCCGATGCGCCGGCGACGGAGGCCGCCGCGCCGGTGGTGGCCGGGTTCGGCGACAACGATGGTCTGTCGGCGCGGGTGGCGGTCAGCCTGGACGCTGATCTGCTGGTACTACTGACGAACGTCGCGGGGCTTTTCACCGCCAACCCCAAGCACGATCCCAGCGCCACGCGCATCGCCGAGCTGGACGCCGTCGACGACGCCACGCTGGCCCGCGCCGACGGCGGCAGCAGCGGCGGCACCGGCGGCATGGCCAGCAAGCTGGCGGCGGCGCGCCTGGCCACCAGCGAAGGTACCACCGTCTTGATCGCCGGCGGCGCCGAGCCGCGCGTGCTGGAACGCGCCCTGGAAGGCGAGGACATCGGGACCTTGATCGCGGTGGGCGAGCGGCGCCCGGCCCGCATCCGCCACATCGCGGTTTCGGCGCGCCACCGCGGCGCCCTGGTGGTGAACGACGGCGCCTTGCGCGCGCTGGGTGGTGAGAAGGCGTCGCTGTTGCCGATCGGCGTGGTCTCCGTCGAGGGCACCTTCGACAAAGGCGACGTGGTGGAGATCCGCGACGGCAGCGGGCGCGTGCACGGCCGGGGACTGGTGAACTACGGCGCGGAGGCGTGCCGCAAGCTGGCCGGGCATCACAGCGACGAGATCGATTCGATCCTGGGCTGGCGCGGCTACGACGCCGTCATCACGCGCGACAACCTGGTGATGGGGGCGGTGTGATTCGCGACGCCGCCATCGCCGCGCGCGCCGCTGGCGCCGCGCTTTGCAACCGATCGGGGGCCCAGCGTAGCGCGCTGCTGTCGGCGCTGGCCGATGCGCTGGGCGACGCGGCCACGCGCGCGGCCATCTTCGCCGCCAACGCGCGCGACGTGGAAGCAGGCCACGCCGAGGCGGCCCGCGGCGAGCTGGCGCCGGCCTTGCTGAAACGTCTGGGCCTGGACGCGGCCAAGCTGGACAGCGTGATCGACGGGCTCCGGCAGCTGGCGGCGATGAAGGATCTGGTCGGGCAGGTGACGCTGCGGCGGCTGCTCGACGACGAGCTGATTCTGGAGCGCGTGTCGTGTCCGCTGGGCGTGCTGGGCGTGGTGTTCGAGGCGCGGCCGGATGCGCTGTTGCAGATCGTCGGCCTGGCTTTGCGCAGCGGCAACGCCGTGCTGCTGAAAGGCGGGCGCGAGGCCCTGGGCACGAACCGCGTGCTGACGGCGATCGTTCATCAGGTGCTGGCGGCGCAGGGGTTGGACGTGGCGTTGGTGGTGTTGCTGGAAGATCGCGCTGACGTGGACGGCTTGCTGGGGCTGCACGGCCTGGTCGATCTGATCGTGGCGCGCGGTTCGTCGGCGTTCGTACAGCACGTTCAGTCCAGCACGCGCATCCCGGTGATGGGGCACGCCGCCGGCGTCTGTCATTTGTACGTGCACGCCGCCGCTGATCCGGCGATGGCTGCGCGCCTGGCCGTCGATGCGAAGTGCACGTACCCGGCGGCCTGCAATGCGCTGGAGACGTTGTTGTGGGACGCGGCGGCGCCGTCGGCGCTGGACGCCTGCGTGGCGGCGTTGAAGCGAGCGGGCGTTGAATTGCGCGCCTGTCCCGAGACCCTGCGCCGACACCCCGACCTCCGCCCGGCCACGCCCGAGGATTTTGGCGTCGAGTTCGGCGCGCTGATCCTGGCGGTGCGGCAGGTCAGCGGTCTTGACGAAGCGCTGGAGCACATCGCCACGCACGGTTCGCGGCACACAGAGTCGATCGTTACAATGAACCAATCAACGGCAGAGACGTTCCTGCGCGCGGTTGATGCGGCCAGCGTCTTTCACAATGCCAGCAACCGTTTTGCTGATGGCTACCGTTATGGTTTGGGCGCCGAAGTGGGAATTAGCACCGATAAATTGCACGCGCGCGGTCCCGTCGGTGTCGAAGGTCTTTTGACCTATAAGTGGCTTCTGCGCGGCAACGGTCAACAGACAGCGAATTATGGTGCTGGCGGCCGTTCGTTCAAACACCGCGATCTCTAGCCCCGCTGCGTGTAACTGGTTGACCGTCTAGTCCGCTGAGGATAGTGTCCGTCGCCACCCAAATGGACACCCATGAGTGCGTGACGGAGGGCCGATGAGTTATCGGACGCTTGGGGTTTCTGCCATCGCCATTGCCCTGGCGGCGGCGCAGGTTCCGGCCGTCGCGCTGGCCGTCGACAAGAAGCCCGACAAGAAGCCTGACGAAGAGGAAAAGAAGGGCGAGGACGTGCCGGAGGTCGTGCACGACCAGTCGGCCTGGGAAGTGCCGCAGGATCAGCTGATCCCAGCCCAGCCTCAGCGCGTACCCACCTATGGCGCGCGCGAGGATTGGTCGATCCAGCCTTTCGGTTTCGCCAAGCTGGACATGACCGAGGACTCGACGCAATCGCTGGACAGCGGGATCGGCGGGAACTTGATCCAGCGCGTCGGGACGTACAAGGGCGACCACCGCCGGACCACGTTGTCGGCGCGTGATTCGCGCGTCGGCCTGCAGTTCCTCGCACCGTCGTTCCCGGACATCACGCCGAAGCTGAAGGGCATGCGCACGTCCGGCCTGATCGAGTTCGATTTCTTCGGGCTGACGCCGACGGACGCCAAGCGCAGCGACGTCATCATCTACGGGCCGGTGCGCATGCGGCAGGCGTATCTGAAGCTGGAGACGTATGTCATTGACGTCATCGCCGGCCAGACGCAGGACCTGTTCGGGTGGGGCGGTTATTTCTATCCGGCGACCGTCGCCTACCTGGGCGTGCCGGGGCAGATTTACCACCGCAACCCGCAGCTTCGACTGGAAGAAAAGCTGCGCTCTGATGACGGCAACTACGAGTTGGTGATCGCGGCGGCGGCCGTGGAGCCGGCCCAGCGCGACTCCGGCATTCCCGAGGGGCAGGCGGGAATCAAGTTCGCCTACAAAGGTTGGAAGGGGTGGTCCGGATCCGGCTTCGGCAGCCCGTACCTGGTGCCGCTCTCGATCGGCGTTTCGGGGATGTATCGCCACTTCGAAGTGCCGGCATTCCGCCCCAACCCTGGGTCGGAGGCGGTGAAGGCCAATGGGTACGGCGCGGCTGCGTCGATTCTTCTGCCGATCATTCCGGCCCACGCGGAGTACGATCGCGGCAACGCGCTGACCGTGACCGGCGAGTTCAGCATCGGCACCGGCATCGCCGACATGTACAGCGGCATGGACGGCGGATCGCGGTTTCCGCAGATCGTGAATGTCGGCTTGACGCCGCCCGCGCCGACTTATGCGGCGAACGTGGACCCGGGCCTGGTGACGTTCGATCGAATGTATAGCTTGAAGACCATCAACTGGCGCGCCTTCGTCGGCGGTCTGCAATACTACCTGCCGATGGAGAACAACCGCATCTGGGTAACGGGCCTCTACTCGCGGGTCTGGTCGGATAACATCAAGACGCTGACGCCGATGGACAGTTTTGGCGCGATCTTCACCAAGATGGAATATATCGACGCGAACATCGAGATGGAGATTACGCCCGCCGTGGTCCTGGGTCTCTCGTTCCAGACCGTGAAGCAGACGTTCGGCGACGTGAGCTCGCCAGAGCCTGCCTATATGGGCCAGATGACCCAGCCGGGCACCGGCGGCGTGGCGCAGAACGCGCGCAACAACCGCGGGCAGCTGAGCATGGCATTTTTCTTTTGATGCGCGGGGAGGACAAACACATGTCGAAACCGACGTTCGCAATTGTCGCCTGCTCCGTGTTCATTGCTGTGGTGAGTTCGGGCTGCGATCAGTTCATGCAGAAGCCGCACTGCCCGGCCTTGGATAGTTGCGGCGGTGCCCTTCCCCTGGGCACCTATGTTCTCGACCCGACGCACGTCTCTTGCTCGGAGGATGTCTATGTTGCTCCCACCGATCCGCGGGTAACGGGGGGGACGGTTCCGGTGGCGCGGCAACCGCCGCCCGATCCGTCGCTGTCTGACTGGTGCGACTCGCTGGTCACCAACGGCGGCACCATGCTCACCACGCACGATCCTGAGTTTTATTACGATGACCCGCATATTGGCACTGCTTCGGTCACCTTCAAGGCGCCCGGACCGGTGATCGGACCCAACGGACCCATGCCCGGGACGGTATCCCCGTACGGAGACTTCAGCGCCGGGTTGACGCAGGTCGGGCAATACAATCTCGATTTTCCCGCCTACTGCATGCGCGGCTTTGCGGCCATGGACTTCAGTCGGCCGGCGGATCCGGTGAACAATCCCGACGGCGGTCTGGCGACGCTTTGTGACCAGCTGACGACGGTGGTGCACAACGCCGGCACGGGCGAAGGCGCGTATCCGGATGCGACGTGCGTCGACAGCCCGATCGAGTCAGGGGGCTGTCAGTGCAGCTTCAAGGTGCAGGCCACCTCGGGACCAGCGGGGATCTACCGCCAAAGCCAACCGGGCAGCCATACTCTGCAGATCCTGTTGAACAACAACTTCCCGCAAGAGGCGACCTACTGCAATCGGGGCGATAGCCTTGAGCTGACCGGGGCCAACGGCTCATACCTGTTCGGCAAGACTGGGCTGCGGACGCTGAGCCTTGTGAAGAGCGCAGATACGACGCAGCCGCCGACGACGATGATGCAGTAGATGAGCGCAGGAGGGCTTTCGTCGGCGGCCATGCCCTCGTCCGGGCGACTTCGTTACTTCAAGGGCTCCATCGTCGTCACGGCGGTGGGGTTGCTGCTGGGCGCGGCGGTGGGATTTTACTACCACCGCACGTTCGCCGGCGCCGCCCGCACGGTGTTCCTGGTGGCGGTGCTCAGCGTCCTCGAAGTCTCGCTATCGTTCGACAACGCGGTCGTCAACGCCACGGTCTTGAAGCACACCTCGCCACTGTGGCGGCGGCGCTTTCTAACCTGGGGCATGGCGATCGCCGTCTTCGGGATGCGCTTTGTTTTCCCGCTGGTGGTGGTCAGCATCGTGGCGCGAATCGGCCCCATCGAAGCCGTCCGTTTGGCCACCTTCCAGCCTGCCGACTACGCGCGGGTCCTGTCCCAGGCGCACGTACCGCTGCAGGCGTTCGGCGGCGCCTTCCTGGGCATGGTGTCCCTCAAATTCTTCTTCGACGCCGACAAGAGCGTCCACTGGATCGCGCCCTTGGAAAGCCGCCTGGCCTGGCTGGGGCGTTTCGAAGCCATAGAGATCGCGCTGATGCTGATCGCGATCTACGTCTTCTCGGGCGTCGTTCCCCAGGCCCTTTCGCGCCCGTTGCTCAGCGCCGGCATCTGGGGCCTCATCACCTTCATCGCCGTCGACGCCGTCGGCTCGGCGATGGAGCAAGGCGAAGAGGGGGCGCAGGCGACGAACCTGCACCGGGCCGGACTGGCCGGCTTTCTGTATCTCAACGTCCTGGACGCCAGCTTCAGCTTCGACGGCGTCATCGGCGCCTTCGCCTTGACCAACAACCTCTTCATGATCGCCATCGGCCTTGGCATCGGGGCGATGTTCGTGCGCAGCTTGACCATCATGCTGGTCGACGAGGGGACGCTGGACGCCTATCGCTACCTCGAGCACGGCGCTTTTTACGCGGTCGGCGCGCTGGCGTTGCTGATGCTCGTCTCGACCTTGGTCGACGTGCCGGAGGCGGTCACCGGCCTGGTGGGCGCCGGTTCGATCGCTCTGTCGCTGTGGTCATCGATTCGTTATCGGCGACGCTGCGGGGCAACGACTTTGAGCGCCGAATGACGCGGCACAAAGTTGCGCCTGTGGGTTGCAGGGTTGGCGCCCGGCATGATAGGCATCCCTGGGGAGCGCGCTTCCGGCCGAGTCATTCGACCGATTGCCCAATCGATTGATCGATTGACCGCGCGGCCGCCGTCAAAGTTTCCGCAACGCCCCCACAACCAGAAGGAGACCGCAATGAGGCACGTGAAGTTCGTCGCTGTCGCGCTGGCGGCAGTCGCTGCGTTTACTGTGTCAGGCAACGCTCGCGCGCAGATCAAAGAGCGGAAGATCAAGCTTGGCATCGGTCTGACGGAGGACCACCCTCAGGGCCAGGCCGTCAAGAAGTTCGCCGAGATCGTCTCCGCCAAGAGCGGCGGCAAGATCAAGATCAAGCTCTACGCCGGCGGCGCGCTGGGCAACGATCTCACCATGGTCTCCGCGCTCGAGGGTGGGACGCAGGAGATGGCGATTCCGGATACGGCGATCATGGTCGGTCAGTTCCGCGAGTTCGGGGCCCTGAACTTCCCCTTTCTCTTCAACAACGAGAAAGAAGCGGACGCGTTGCTGGACGGCCCGATCGGCGATCGCCTGCTGGCCGAATTGCCGAAGAAGGGCGTCGTCGGCCTGGCTTTCTGGGAGAATGGCTATCGCCAGGTCACCAACAGCAAACGCCCCATCACCAAGGTCGAAGACTATGAGGGCCTGAAGCTGCGCGTGATGCAGAACCCGCTGTTCATCGACAGCTACAAGAGCCTGGGCGCCAACGCCGTGCCGATGGCCTTCACCGAGCTGTTCACGGCGATGGAGACCAAGACCGTCGACGGCCAGGAGAACCCCATCCCGACCGTTGAGACGTCGAAGTTCAACGAGGTACAGAAGTACCTGACCCTTTCGCGACAGTCGTACAGCGTCTGGGCGGTGCTGGTGAGCAAGAAGATCTGGGACACGTTGAGCCCCGAGGAGCAGAAGATCCTCAAGGACGCCGCCGTCGAGTCGCGCGACTACGAGCGCAAGATCATCCGCGCCGCCTCCGCCAAGGCACTGGTCGATCTGAAGTCGGCCGGCATGAAGGTGAACCAGCTCCCGGCATCCGAGGAGGCCCGCCTGCGTGAGAAGGCGCAGCCGGTCATCGCCAAGTACACCAAGGAATTCGGCGAGCCGTTGGTCAAAGACATGTACGCGGAGCTGCAGAAGATTCGTAAAGGTCAGTAACTGATCGGTCTAAAGGCGCCGTCGCTACTCAGCGGCGGCGCTTTTTTTATAGGCGAGCAAAGGAAGAGGCATGAAGAGCATCAACGCGCTGATCTTTCGGGGCATCGAGATCCTGCTGGTCTTCTGCATCAGCCTCATGGCGATCATGGTGTTCGGCAACGTCGTCCTGCGCTACGTGTTCAACTCGGGGATCACCATCTCCGAGGAGGCGTCGCGGATGCTCTTCATCTGGCTGACCTTCCTGGGCGCCATCATCGCCATGAAAGACAAGGCGCACATCGGCGTCGACACGCTGGTCAAGCACCTGCCGATGCTGGGCAAGAAGGTCTGCGCGATCCTCAGCGACGTCCTGGTGATCGCGTGCTGTGTGATGTTCTTCATCGGGTCGTGGCACCAGACGGTGATCAACATCAGCGTGCGCGCGCCGGTGACCGAGTTACCGATGGCCATCATCTACAGCCCGGGCTTGGTGTGCAGCGCGCTGATCGGGGTGCTGGTGTTGAACAACCTCTTTCGCGTGCTGACCGGCCGGGCCAAGGAGGAAGATCTGATCACCGTCAAAGAATCCGACGAAATGACCACGTTTGAGGCCAAACAGGCCGAAGAGAAAGCCCGCGCCGAGCGGGGCGAGTAAAGGGAGCGCACGACATGACTGTCACCACTTTCATCGTCTCTTTGCTCGCCGCCATGGCGCTGGGCATGCCCATCGCCTTCGCGCTGATCGTTTGTGGCGCCGCGATCATGCTCCAGCAGGGGAACTTCGATTCGCAGATCATCGCCCAGAACATGATCAGCGGGGCCGACAGCTTCTCGTTGATGGCCATTCCGTTCTTCATGCTGGCCGGCCAATTCATGGAGGCGGGCGGCATCTCGAAACGCATCGTCGGCTTCGCGGACACGGTCGTCGGTCACCTGCGCGGCGGCCTCGGTTACGTCGCGGTATTCGCGGCGTTCATTCTGGCCAGCGTCTCGGGTTCGGCGATCGCCGACACGGCGGCCCTGGCGTCGCTGCTGCTGCCGTTGATGGAGAAGGCCGGCTACAACAAAGCGCGCTCGGGCGGCCTGATCGCGTCGGCCGGCATCGTCGCGCCGATGCTGCCGCCCAGTCTTGCCTTCATCGTCTTCGGCGTCACCGCGAACCTGTCGATCACCAAGCTGTTCGTCGCCGGCATCGTTCCGGGCCTGATGATGGGCGGAAGCCTGGTCTTCACCTGGTGGTGGCTGAACCGCAAATCGGCGTTGCCCGTCGCCAAGCGCAAGTCGTTCAAGGAGATCCTGGTCGCCTTCAAGAGTGCCTTCTGGGCGCTGCTGATGCCGGTGATCATCGTCGGTGGCCTGAAGTTCGGCATCTTCACCCCCGCCGAGACCGGCGCCGTCGTCGCCTTCCTGTCGCTGGTGGTCGGCATGTTCGTCTACCGCGAGCTGAAGCCGCGCATGTTGTACAGTCTGATCCTGCGCGCCGCCAAGAGCACGGCGGTGGTCATGTTCCTGGTCGCTGCCGCGTTGGTCTCTTCGTGGCTGATCACCGTCGCCGACGTGGGCAGCGACGTCGTGACGATGCTGCACCCGCTTTTGCACAGCAAGCTGCTCTTGATGCTGGGCGTGACCCTCCTGGTGATCGTCGTCGGCACGGCGATGGACCTGGTCCCGACGGTCTTGATCCTCACCCCCATCCTGATGCCTCTCATCAAAGAGGCGGGCGTCGATCCGATCTACTTCGGCGTCGTCTTCATCATGAACAACGCCATCGGCCTGATCACGCCCCCCGTCGGCACGGTCTTGAACGTGGTCTGCGGCACCGGCGAGATGAGCATGGATGACCTGATGAAGGGCGTCTGGCCGTTCCTGGTGGCCGAGACCATCGTCCTGTTCCTGCTGGTGCTGTTCCCGTTCCTGGTCACGCTGCCCATGGCGTGGCTGCTGTAGCTACGGGGAATCTTTCGGGCGCGCCGGGCCCCTGACTCGGCCAAATCCGCGTTCGCGAACGGAAAATGGAAACGCGTCAACGTCGAC
>DASXQB010000062.1:0-12223 GCA_036493295.1 Polyangia bacterium
CGGTGGCCGCTGCCGGCTTTGACTACGTCGAACGTTTCGACGGCATCGTCGTCGGCGATGGAAAGCACGCCCGCCGGGTGATTGGCTGGGGATCGCTCAGCGCGCTGGAAGCACGGGCGACCGCGATCTATGCCGCCCTGCAAGCGCGCACGGCCGCCGTCGACACCCGCCTCGCCGTCCACCCGGTTGACGTCGATCGACCCTCGCAACGGCGCGCCGTCAAACGGGTGCTCGGACGTCTGCTGGCCCGCATGCGGCCGCTGCGCTACGCGGACTATCTGGCCGGACGCTGAACCCGCGTCGGCCGGTGCGCCTAGTGGCCGCGGATCGCGTGCGCTTACTGGCCGCGAATCGCGGCCAGCGCGATGGCTCGTTCTTTCAAGCCGTGCGACAGCGTTCGTTCGGTGCCGTCGTCGATCTTCAACAGGCGACGACCCTCGGCGCAGACGGCGTCGATCTCGGCGGCATTGGTGGGACCGACGGCCAGGCCCAAGCGATTGGCCAGCGCTTCGGAGAAACGCGCGATGTTCGAGAGAGCGCGTCCGGCGGCGGTGTCGTACGCGCCGCTGTTTTCGATGGCGTCGCCGATCGCCGGCGCCAGTTGCCAGCGTCGAGCCAGCAGGGCGCCGGCCTCGCGGTGGCAGCGCTCGATGGCGCCCAGCCACGCCGTCTCGCTGAGCACGCTGCGGTTCCCGGCGCGGATCAACTGTTGCTCGAATTCCAGCAGCAGCGTTCCCACCAGCGGCTTGCCGGCGTCATGAAGGATGCCGCTCAGGTACGCGGCCGGCGCGTCCTTCTCGCGATCAAAGTGCTCGCAAAGCTGGCTGGCGATCAGGGCGGTGCCCAGAGCGTGCGGCCAGCTGCGCCGAAAGGCCTCCCTCACCCGCGTGTGCTTGCCGGCCAGGGTTTCGCGCGCCGAAAATTCCACCAGCGCGGTGTGCAACCCTTCGGTGCCCAGCCGCGCGATGGCGATCTCCAACGTGGTCGCCGGCATCAAGCTGGGAAACGCCGAGCTGTTGGCCAGCCGCATGATGCGCGAGCGCAGCGACGGGGCGTTGTCGATCACCTGCGCCGCTTCGGCGAACCCCAGGTTCGAACGGCGCAGTAGCTCCATACAGCGCACGGTGGCCGGCGGTAGCGCGGGAATATCGATGGTGCCGGCGCTCAGGCGTTCTTGCACCAGGCCCACCAGGCGGCCGGGCAGATCGTGGCCGGCTGCGGGCGCTTGCGGACGTGGCCGCGGAGCGGCGGCCATCGTCGGAGCGGAAGCCATCGGCGCGGGTGCGCGCACAAGCACCGCCGTCGACGGCGTGACGGCAGAAGGCTTGCTGGCCGGCATCACGCGCGGCGCGGGCGCAACGCGGGCGGGTGCCGGCGCGGGTGCGGGTATCGGCGCTCTTTGCTGCAGCGGCACGGCTTCGAGCGCCTCGCGCAGGTCTTTCATGGTGGCGAAGCGATCGCCCGGTTTCTTCTGCAGCGTCCGCAGCACCACCTGGTTCATCAGCGGCGACACGCGCGGGTTCAGCACCACCGGCGGCGCCGGCGCCTCGCTGACGTGGCAGACGATCATTCGCCCCAGCGTCTCGCCGGCGAAGGGCGCGTGGCCGGTGAGCATCTGATAAAGCACGATGCCGAACGAGTACACGTCGCTGCGCAGATCCAGCGTGGTTTCGCCCAGGCATTGCTCGGGCGACATATACGACGGTGTTCCCAGCACGGCGCCGGTCTTGGTGTGATGGCCCAGCGCCGATTCGGTGCCCAAGAGCTTGGCGATGCCGAAGTCCAGCACCTTCACGAAGTCGGGGTAATCAGGATGGCTGCAAAGAAAAATATTTTCCGGCTTGATGTCCCGGTGGACCAGGCCCCGATCGTGCGCCGCGCCCAGCGCCGATGTCACCTGGCGCGCGATGCGGATGACCGTCGCCTCGTCCATCGTGCGGACGCGCAGCAGGCGCGCCGCCAGCGTCTCGCCTTCCAGGAGCTCCATGACGATGCAGTGGAAGTCGCCGAACTGACCGAAGTCGGTGACCTCGACGATGTTGGGGTGGCGAATGTCGTTCACCGCGCGCGCCTCGTTGAAGAAGCGCGAGACCACCTCGGCGTCGGTGGCGATCTCCGGGTTCAGGATCTTGATGGCGGCCTTGCGGCCGATCAGCTTGTGGCGCCCCAGGTACACCTTGCCCATGCCGCCTTCGCCGATCTCGCCCAGGATTTCGTACGAACCGACGGCGGGCAGGGCGACTTTCGGCGGCGTGCCGACGGGCACGGTAATAGACGGCGCGCTGGCGTCGGACAGACGCGGAGCGGCCGCGCGGATGCGGGTGACCTGTTTGGGGACCATGCCGGAGAGTCCATCTGTCTATTCGTCGACTTGACCGATCTTCTGAAGGGCCAGCGATTGCTGGCGCGCCGGTCGGCGGCAACGCTCGACTTCATGCGTCTCATCAACGAAAATAGAGCCGGATGCGGTATCGGCGGTTCGGTCGTCTCGGCTGGTCGGTGGGGGAAATTGGTACGGGGATGTGGGGGATGGCGGCCTGGACCGGCTCGGACCAGGCAGAGGTCAAGCGCGCCTTGCAGCGGGCGGTCGACGGTGGCTGCAATTTTTTCGACACCGCCTGGGCGTATGGCGAAGGACGCAGCGAGGGCTTGCTGGGTGAGTTGGTGCGCGCCAACCCCGACCGGCGCCTTTACACCGCGACCAAGATCCCGCCCAAGAATTTTCAATGGCCAAGCCGGCGCGAATACTCCGTCGACGATTGCTACCCGCCGGCGCACATCGAAGAGTTCGTGCGCAAGAGTCTCGCCGCCGCCGGGCTGCCGTCATTCGACCTCATCCAGCTTCACACCTGGGAAGACGCCTGGCTGCGCGACGGCCGCCTGCTGCACAAACTGGAGCAGCTGCGCGGCCAGGGTCTGTTTCGCGGCGTCGGCATCAGCCTGAACCGCTGGGAACCGTGGAACGGCGTCGAGGCGGTGCGCAGCGGCGCTGTCGATGCGGTCCAGGTGGTCTACAACATCTTCGACCAGAACCCTGAAGACCAGCTGTTCCCGCTGTGCGCCGACAAGGATGTGGCGGTGATCGCCCGCGTGCCATTCGACGAGGGTTCATTGACGGGGACGTTGACCGAAACCTCGCGCTGGCCCGACGACGATTGGCGCAACAAGTACTTCACGCCCGGCAACCTGGCCGCCAGCGTCGGGCGCGCCGACGCGCTCAAGCCGCTGTGTCCGCCCGGCGTGTCGTTGCCGACGATGGCCTTGCGTTTCATCCTCGCCCACCCGGCGGTCAGCGCGACCATTCCCGGCATGCGGCGGGTGGCGCACGTCGACGCCAACCTGGCCGCCAGCGACGCGGGTCCGTTGCCCGAACATTTAATGATCGCGCTGCGCCGCCACCGCTGGGATCGCCTGCCGCAGGCGTGAACACGCGCGCGGCGATCGCCCGCGTCGTTCGTTCAAACCCCTTCGCGGGTTAGGAGAAACAGCAACCCCATCGCGATGAACACCGCGCCGGCGATGCGTCGCAACCACATAGGCGAGACGTACCGGCTGATGAGGCCTCCGGCCAATACAGCGATCGCCGACGTCGCGCACAACGCCAGCGCCGATCCCAGAAACACCGCCAGCTTCGATTGACCACCGGCCGCCATCGATAACGTCGCCAGCTGCGTCTTGTCGCCGATCTCGGCGACGAACACCGAGACGAACGCCGATACCAAAAGCTTCCAGTCCATCGTCATCTCCCCGTCAGGGCGCCGCCGGCGGCACGACCAGCACGGCCGCGCCCCGGATCGCATCGTTCTTCAAAGCCAGCAGCGCCTGGTTGGCTTCGTCCATCGCGAAAACTTGGGTGTGGGTTCGCACCGGCACGCGCGCCGCCGCCGCAAGGAAGGCGTGTCCGTCGGCGCGCGTGTTGTTGGCCACCGTGCGCAGCATGCGTTCACCGTACAGCAGATCGTACGGCAGGGATGGCAGCGGTGACATGTGAATGCCGCCCAGGACCACCACCCCGCCACGATCGGTGGCTCGCAGCGCCGCCGGCACCAGCGTGCCCGCCGGCGCGAAGATCACCGCGGCGTCCAGCGCGACCGGTGGCGCGGCGTCGGCGTCGCCGACCCAGGCGGCGCCCAGTTCGGCGGCCAGAGCCTGGTGTTTTGTTCGATCGCGCGTGCAGACGAACACCTCGGCGCCGCGCGCCCGCAGCAGCTGAATGGCCACGTGCCCGGCAGCGCCGAACCCGTAGATGCCGACACGCGCGCCGGTCCAGCTTTCGATCCCGGTCAGGCGCAAGGCGCGATAGCCGATGATCCCCGCGCACAAAAGCGGAGCGGCGTCGCGGTCGGAAAACCCGTCGGGCAGCGGATAGACAAAACGCGCGTCGGCCAGGCAGTGATCGGCGAAGCCGCCGTCCTCGGTCCAGCCGGTGAAGGCGGCCTGCTCGCACAGGTTCTCGCGGCTGCTGCGGCAAAAGCGGCACACGCCGCACGTGCGGTGCAACCAGGCCACGCCCACGCGCTGTCCGACCGAGAAGCCGTCGACGCCGTCGACGCCGTCACCAACGGCCGCCACCACTCCGACGATCTGATGTCCCGGGGTGATCGGCGTGCGGCGCGTCGGCAAGTCGCCTTCAACGACGTGAAGATCGGTGCGGCACACGGCGCATGCGTTCACGGCAATCAGCAGCTGGCCCGGGGGTGGACGGGGCGTTTCAATTTCGATCAGCGACAGGGGCGCGGTCTCGATCGGTCCGGGGCGCGTCAGCCGCAGGGCGCGCATCAACGAACACCCGCACCGTTCACGGTCGTGCGATCGGCAGGGGCCTCGTTGCGCGATGGGCAGACAACCCAATTCATACCCCCGTGGTCTAGCGAAGGCAGACCGCCGGTGCAAATCATCACGGGCACTTTCGGCGGTTGTCCTGAGCGCAGGAATTTTCGCTTTCGGGCGCCCGTTATGCAGGATAAGCGCCTCAGACGATGCCAAGCGGACGCCCCTGGCGCTTGACACGACCTCTCGGGAGGTACAAAGGAACAGCCATGAACCGATCGTTTTCGTCGCCGTCATTGTCGCCCTCGCCGAGCCCGCCTGCTTCAAACCTCAAGAGAAAAACCGGCGGCCGCACGCTGGCGATCACGGCCGTGGCCGCCGCGCTTTTCGTGGGCGCGGCCGCTGGTGTCGCCGTGCGCGGCAATGGCGTCGTGGGTGGCAACCAGGTGATGGCCGCGTCGCCGGCGGTGACGCCGAAGATGGAGACGCCCAACGAAGCGCGCGCCATCTCGCACGCGTTCTCGTCGGTGGCCAAGGCGCTTTCGCCGTCGGTGGTGCGCATCGAGGTCGAGGTGGGCGGCCCGCCGGTCGCGGAAGGTCATGGCCGAAAGCCCGCTCCAGCCCCCGACGACGACGACAACAACATTCCGCCGTTCTTTCGGCGCTTCTTCGACTTTGGCGGTGGTGGCGGCGAAGGTTTTCAAGGACCGAACCCCGGTCCTACTCATGGCGTCGGATCCGGGTTCATCCTGGACACCAATGGCGACATCGTCACCAACCGTCACGTCATCCAAGGCGCCACCAAGGTCACCGTCACCTTCAATGACGGCAAAGAATATCCCGCCAAGGTGATCGGCAAGGATGCGCAGACCGACGTGGCGGTGGTGCGTTTGGAAAAGGCGCCGTCGAATCTGACGGCCGCGCGCCTCGGCGACTCGGACAAACTGGACGTTGGCGAGTGGGTGGTGGCAGTGGGCAGTCCGCTGGGCCTTGAACAGACCGTCACCGCCGGCATCGTCAGCGGCAAGGGTCGTCCGGGGCGCCACGTGCAGATGTCCGGCAAGCGCGTGCGCGGGTACATCCAGACCGACGCCAAGATCAACCCGGGAAACTCCGGCGGACCGCTGGTGAACCTGGACGGCGAGGTGGTCGGCGTGAACACGCTGATCCAGGTCGGCGCGGGCGGCAGCTATGGTTTCGCCATTCCGGTGAACGAAGTGCGGCGGGTGGCGCAGGTGCTGCTCAAGGAAGGGCGCATGCGCTATCCGTACATGGGCGTCATGCTCAGCGACGTCAAAGATCTGGACGATGCGCAGAAGGCCAAGCTGGGCGCGGCGGCGAAGAACCTGCCTAACAACGGCGCCTACGTGGCCGAGCTGACGCCGGGCGCGCCCGCCGGTCAGTCGGGCATTCGTCCCGGTGACGTCATCACCACCATCAACAGCCAGAAGGTCGCCGGCGCCGCCGACGGGGTCGACTTCGTGTCGTCGCAGTCGATCGGCTCGAAGGTGACGTTGCAGTATGTGCGCGACGGCAAGTCAGGGTCGACGCAGGTGACGCTGGGCGAATTGCCCGACGAGGATCAACGCCAGCCGCAAGCGTCCGGCAAGGTCGGCCTTGGCTTGCAAACCCTGACGCCCGACGTGGCTGATTCGCTGGGTCTCGGCCGTTCGGCCAAGGGCGCGGTGGTCACCGAGGTGACGCCCGACAGCCCGGCCGAGCGTGCCGGTCTCAAACCGGGCGACGTGATCTTCGAGATCGATCGCAAGCCAGTCAACTCGTCCGAGCAGGCCGCCGAGGCGCTGCATAGCGCCGGTCCCAACGGCCACCTGCTGCGCGTGCGCGGCAATGGCGGTACTCGTTTCGTAACCGTCAAATGACGATGTAGTACCCGACGGCGGGCGGTTGCCAGACGACCGCTCGCCGTTGTTCTTTCCTGTCGTTCTTTCCCTTCGGGCGGGGTTTGGATCAGGCGCTGGCGGGATCGCCGGCGTTTTCTTTTTCCAGCAGCAGGTGCGTGATCTCCGCTGGCGCGCCCAGGCGCATCGGCGGGCCCCAGTATCCGGTGCCGCGGCTGACGTAGATCTGGGTGTCGCCGCGTCGGTGCATCCCGGCGACGAACGGCTGTTGCAGCTTGACGAAGTAGGTGAACGGCCAGACCTGGCCGCCGTGCGTGTGTCCAGACAGCTGCAGCCCGACGCCGTGTCGCGCCGCCTGGTCGATCGAGCGCGGCTGGTGTGCCATCAAGACGACCTCGCGGCTGGCGTCGCGTCCGCCCAAGGTTTGTTCGATGGCCTGCTCGTGCGACTGGCCGCTGAAGCGCCCGGCCGAGTAGTCGTCGACGCCCGCCAGCTCGAGGCCCGTCGGGTCGTCGCCGATGGTCACCCGTTCGTTGCGCAACACCCGGATGCCGAAGCGCGGAAGGGCGGCGATCCAGGCGGCGGCGCCCGAATAGTATTCGTGGTTGCCGGTGACGAAGAAGACGCCGTGCCGCGCCCGCAGGTCAGCCAGCGCCGCCACCGCGTGGCCAAGATCCGCCACCGACCCGTCGACCAGATCGCCGGTGATGGCCACGATGTCCGGCGATAGCGCGTTGGTTCGCCGCACGATGTCCTCGACGAAGGCCCGCCCGCGCGTCGCGCCGACGTGCATGTCGGTCAGCTGGACGATCGACAGCCCGTCCTGCGTCGCCGCCAGTCGCTTCAAGCGCACGCGCACCTTTCGTACGGCGACCGGTCCCAGCGCCGATTGCACGGCGATCAAACCCAGCGCCGCCGCTACCGTCACCGCACCGCCCCCGAACACGCGCGCCAGCCAGGTGCGTCGCGCCTGATCAACGGCCTGCCCGTCGGTGGCCAGTCGGATGATCAACCGGTAAAGGCCGCGTACGACGTCCGTCCCCAGCAGGCTGACGAACAGCAGGAACACCATCCCCAGCCAGATATACGCCGGCCAGCCCAGCACCCGCCGCACCTCCGGATGACCGCGTCCGTAAAAAAGCGCGACAGGAATCGCCAGGCCCAGCAGCAGCAGCGCACCCAAAGCCAAGGCATTCCAAGGCGGCGGCAAGTGCGTGTCGCGGATCAGCCGCAACCAGATGTAAACGTGGAGGCCGCCCAGTATTCCCACGATGGTTAATAGAAAAACAATCATTGCTCCCGCTCTTCCCATGACAGTGCGGCAGTCCTACTGCCCGCCCGGGGCATTGTCGACTTGACCAACCGCGCTTGCCAGAAAGTCCGTCGCCGTCTGTTTTTCACGGGTGCTGTGGCGACCGCGCCACTGATGTCAGGTTTTGGACGCGCCGCTGACACCAAAGAGGCGATCAGATCGGGCTTTACCGTTTGGCATCTGGGTTGCGTAGAGAAGTTGCCAGGAGGCTCACATGGCCATCGCGACTGCATCGCTTGAACTGAATTCTTTCGTAAAGCCGACGTCGACCCCTTCGATCATTAGCCCGGAGCTGGCGGCCCTTCAATCAGCCGAACTGTTTTCTCGTTTTCAACCGACGGTGCTCCGCGCGCTGGCGGCGCGCAGCAGCCTGAAGCAGCTGGGACGCGGGATGGTCCTCGCCGCCACCGGCGCCGTCCCCGACAACACCTTCCTGGTCGTGCGCGGCCGCATCCGCGCTGTCCGTCGCGGCGCCAACGGACGCGAGATCACCGTCGAGAGTTTTCGCCCAGGCGAGCTGCTGGCCGACGCGCTGGCCGCGCCTGACCAGCCACTGGTCAACGACTGGGAAGCCACCGAGCCGTCCACGGTGCTGATCATTCCGCGCGAAGCTTTGCTGGCCAACCCGGCCGCCGTCGCCGATCTGGCTCCGGCGCTGTCGCGCCAGCTGGTCCGCCGCCTGAACCGGTCGCATGATCTGGCGGTGCGCCTGGTATTGACCGACGTTCAAGGACGGGTGGTTTCGACGCTGGTGGCGCTGGGTCGACAGGAAGGCCAGGCCGTCGCTGACGGCATGTTGATTCGCCAGCGGCCGACCCAGCAAGAGCTGGCCAATCTGGTGGGAGCCTGCCGCGAGACGGTTTCGCGCGTCGTGTCCGATCTGACCCGACGCGGTCTGTTGCAGGCGCAGGGCCGCGGTCTCCTGATCAACCGTCGTTTGAGCGAGGGGAACGCCTGATTCCGGCACACGGCAGAAATTGACGCCCGGTCCGACGCAAGGGAAAGTAAACAGGTTTTGGCCACGAAGCCCAGAGTCGGGGCGATCACCGCGCCGGTCGCTCCGCTGTCCGAGGTCGACATCCGCACGTCGATTCGCCCGACCATTGCCACCATCGACCTAGATGCGATGGCGCGAAACGTGGGGCGCCTGCGCACCACCATCGGTTCAAGCGTCAAGTTATGGGCGGTCATCAAGGCCGACGCCTACGGCCACGGGGCAGTCGCGGTGGGGCGCGCACTCGAGCCGCTTTGCGATGGGCTGGCGGTGTCGCTGGTCGAAGAAGGACTAGAGCTGCGCGCGGCGGGACTGCGCGGGCCGGTGATGGTTCTTGGCGCTTACTATAATCGCCACCAACGCGAGGTGATCGACGAGGGACTGACGCCGGTCGTTTACGATCCGGGCGACCTCGAGCGGTTCGCGGCGGCGGGCGGCGAACGGGGACGGCGGGTGGCGGTTCATCTGAAGGTCGACACCGGGATGAGTCGTCTGGGCGTTTCCACCGACGAGCTGCCAGCGATGCTCGACCAAGTGGCGGGTGCTGACACTTTGTCTCTGGCCGGTCTGTGCACCCATTTTGCGTCCGCAGATGTTGCGGACGGCGCGGCCACCGAACAGGCGCTGGCGCGTTTTCGCGGTTGCCTGGACCAGGCCGACCAGCGCGGCCTTCATGGGTTGACCAACCATGCGGCCAACACCGCCGCCGCTGTCCGATTTCCGGACGCCCGGCTGGATGCCGTCCGCCCGGGCCTGGCGCTTTACGGCGTGATGCCGTCGGCGCACGTTGGTCTGCCTGGCGTCGAACCGACACTGCGGCTGACCACGCGGATCATGGCGCTGCACCAGCTGCCGCCCGGCACGACCGTCAGCTACGGCGGCTTGTGGCGGGCCGCGCGTCCCTCGCTGGTGGCCACCTTGCCGATCGGGTACGCCGACGGCTATCCACGGCACGTGCGGGACGCGGCGGTGCTGGTGCGCGGCCAGCGCGCGCCCATCGTCGGCGCGGTCTGCATGGACATGTTGATGGTCGACGTCACCGACGTGCCGGGCGCGGCGTTGGGCGACACGATCACGTTGATTGGCGACGACGGGGCAGGGCGCATCATCGTCGACGATCTGGCGCGCTGGGCCGGAACCGTGAGTTATGAGATTCTCTGCGGCATCTCGAAACGGGTGCCTCGCGTGTATAAAGTTGCTTCGCCGCGGCCGATTGGGCCGCTCCAGCCGCCGTCGGTTCCATGACGGAGCTTTCTTCCGCTGAACCGACCGCTGGCCGCCCGCGCCGGGCGCCGCCCGCCCCGGAAGAACGCATGCGCTGGAAAGATCTGGGTGTCGCTGCCATGGCGCCGCTGCGTTTGATCTTCGGTTACTTCGGCGAGCACTCGATGTTGCTGTACGACACCGTCAAATGGCTGTTCCGGCGGCCGTTCCGCCTGCGGCTTTTTCTCGAACAGATGGAGTTCGTCGGCGTCGGTTCCTTGCCGATCATCTTGTTGGTCGGCTTCTTTTCGGGCGCGGTCGCCTCGCAGCAGGCCATCGCCGCACTGGAGATCTTCCGCCAGGAACGTTACGTCGGCGCCACCGTCGGTCTTTCGCTGGCCCAGGAGCTGGCGCCCGTCTTCACCGCCCTGATGATCACCGCGCGCGCCGGTTCCGGCATGGCCACCGAGCTGGGGTCGATGCGTATCACCGAGCAGATCGATGCGCTGAGCACGTTCGCGGTGAACCCGGTTCAGTACCTGATCAGCCCGCGCCTGGTGGCGACGTTCCTGATGATGCCGGTGATGACCATGGTCTTCAACGTGGTCGGCTTGTTCGGCGCGTACCTGTACGCCATCTACCTCAAGCAAGTCGATCTCGGTCAGTTCATCGAGTACTACACCTACTGGACCGATCCGAAGGATTACATCATCGGAGCCACCAAGGCTGCGGTGTTCGGAATCGCCGTGGCGTTGACCGCCTGCTATCAAGGATTCAACGTCCGTGGCGGCGCCAAGGAAGTCGGGCTTGCCACCACCCGGGCGGTGGTTGCAGGCTCTGTCTCCGTTCTGGTCCTCGACTATTTCCTCATCGATATCTTTCACATCTTGTGGCCGTACAAATCGTGACCGCGCCGATGTCCACGGTGAGCGATCCTTCGCAGCGCGACCAGCGCTGGCAGCTTCGCGTGCGCGGCCTCAACAAGACCTTCGGCCCGCAGCATGTCTTGCGCGGCATCGACCTCGACATCGAGCGCGGCAAGACCAACATCATCATCGGCGGTTCGGGCGCGGGCAAGTCGGTCCTGATGAAGCACCTGATGGGCTTGCTGAAACCGGACAGCGGGCACATCTGGGTGGACGGCGTCGACATGGTGCCGATGAACGACGTCCAGATCGCGGCCATGCGCCGCAAGTTCGGGATGGTGTTTCAGTACGCGGCCCTGTTCGATTCGATGAACGTGGTGGAGAACATCGCCTTCCCGCTGGTCGAGCGTTACCACCTGGCCCATGACGAGATCATGGACCGGGTGCGCGATCTGCTGGAGCGCCTGGACCTGGCCAACGTCGCCGGCGTCGAGCAGAAGTTCCCCGCCGAGCTGTCGGGCGGCCAGCGCAAGCGGGTGGGTCTGGCCCGGGCCCTGATCGACCGCCCCGAGATCTTGCTTTATGACGAACCCACCACCGGCCTTGATCCGATCGCCACCAAGAACGTCGACGAGATGATCCGCCGGACCGCCGACCAGTTCGGCGTGACGTCGGTGGTGATCTCGCACGACATGGCGTCGACGTTTCGCATCGGTGATCGCATCTCGATGCTGTACGAAGGGAAGATCCTGCTCACCGGAACGGCACCTGAGCTTCTGGGGTCGCACCACCCGGCACTGCGCGAGTTCATCGACACGGCGGGCATCGGGACGCCGCTGGGGGCGTCGCCTTGAGGAAAAGCTGGGCCTCGGTCACCGTCGGTCTTCTGGTCCTGCTAGTGGCGGGGGCGACGTACCTCATCATTCGCGCCACCAGCGAGCGGACGACTGGTGGCAAGGGTTATGTCGTCTGGGGCTTGTTTACCGATGCCTCCGGCCTGTTCGAAAAGTCGCGGGTGCAGACTGCCGGCATTTCCATCGGGCAGATCGAAAAGCGCGAACTAGATCCAGCGACGGCAAAAGCGAAGATCTCCGTGCGCATCAACCCCAACATCAAGTTGTGGTCGAACGCCGTGGTCTCGAAGAAATCCGCTTCGCTGCTGGGTGAGTACTATCTGGAGATCGATCCCGGTACGCCGTACGCGCTGGTGAATGGCCAG
>DASXQB010000063.1:0-19831 GCA_036493295.1 Polyangia bacterium
GCCGCGCCGTTGCAGCGCGCGCCGCTGGTCACGTACGCCGGCCGTTGTGGGTCCAAGCAGCGCAGCGTGCGCGCGTCGCATTTATAGGTCCCCTCGCAGGCGCCGTCGTGGCAGCAAGGCTGGCCGAGGTTACCGCAACGCGGAGCACCGTCGGCCGACCCGGCCGTGGTTTGCTCGGCCGCCGGCACGCCGCTGCAGGTGCCCGAGACGATCACGGCCGGCGTCAGCGGAGCGGCACCGCCGCCACCGCAGGTCTCGCCGGGGTGCAACGGCGCGATCAAGGTCCATATCCCGGCCAGCGGCGTTCCTTCGAAGGAAGCCGGGGAGCCGAGCGGCAGCGTCACCGGCGCTAGGCCTCCGTGAACGATGGTCATCGGTCGATCGGCGCGCGCGCTGACCGACACAACCTGCATGCGCAGATCGATCTGCGGGTCGGCCATGTGAAAGTCCACCACCACCCGCACCTCGCCGTTCCCGCACTGAGGGGCTCCGGAAAGGGTGAAGGTCCACGCCTCGCTGATGACGTGCACGTACCGGCGGCGGACCACAGGCTCGCCGTTACCGCGCGTTTCCAGGACCACGTCGAAGTCGCGATTTCCGGACATTCCCTGAATGCCATCCGACGACGTGCGCGCGGCCTGCAGGCTCATGGGTGGATCCTGGCGCAGCTGCACCGACGAGCCGTCGGCGGACCAGGACGCTTCCACGGGATCGTTGGGACAGACCTCGGTCGGCTTGACCGTCAGACGGTCAATGCGCGCCGATCCCACGCAGCCGGCCGCCGCCGGCAGAATTGCCACGGCTGCCGCCGAGACCAGGCGCCCGAATGGACTGCATGGGCAGCGACGCATGGGGAATCGCACAGAAGGCAATTATCCATTGAAACCCCGACTCTCGCGAAAAATCTATTCTGGCAGCGCGCCGCGCCCGCCCGCCGGCCAGCCGGGTGAACAGATCAGGGCGACCGCAGAGCGGTCAGCAGACTGGTCACGCTTTGCCGGGCGTCGCCGAACAACATCAGCGTGTTGTCGTTGTAGGCCAGTGGGTTGTCCACGCCGGCATAGCCGGCGGCCATGCTGCGCTTGAGCATCACCACCCGCGCCGCCTTCCAGACCTCCAGGACCGGCATGCCATAAATCGGACTCCCTGCATCGTCCTGAGCGCTGGGGTTCACGATGTCGTTGGCCCCGATCACCATCACCACGTCGGTGGTCGGGAAGTCTTCGTTTATTTCATCCATCTCTTTAACAATGTCGTAAGAGACATTGGCTTCCGCGAGCAGAACGTTCATGTGCCCGGGCAGCCGGCCGGCCACCGGGTGGATGGCGTAACGGACCTTGATGCCCTTGTCGATCAGCAGCGACGAGATCTCCTTCACCTGGTGCTGGGCCTGCGCCACCGCCATGCCGTAACCGGGCACGATGATCACGCTGCGCGCGGCCAGCAACAGCTCAGCCACCTGGGGCACCGTGGCTTCGTTGACGTGGCCGGCGGGCGCCTTGGCGTCGCCGCTGCCGCCCTTTTTGGCCTCGCC
Source organism: Polyangia bacterium (assembly GCA_036493295.1). GTDB lineage: Bacteria > Myxococcota_A > Polyangia > Fen-1088 > Fen-1088 > DATKEU01. The sequence continues at coordinate 1,535 of DASXQB010000063.1, forward strand.
GCTCGTCGAACCAAACCCGCCCAGGATGACGCTGACGATGGAACGGTTCATCGCCTTGCACATGATGTAGCTGAGGATGGCGCCGCTGCTGCCGACCAGCGCACCGGTGATGATCAGCAGATCGTTCGACAGCATGAAGCCCGCCGCCGCCGCCGCCCATCCTGAATAGCTATTCAGCATCGACACCACCACCGGCATGTCGCCGCCGCCGATGGCCAGCACCAGGTGCATGCCCAACACCAAGGCGACGCCGGTCATGATCAAAAGCGGTGGCATCCCGCCCTCAAACAGGGCGCCGCCGTCGGGTGGCCAGGGCGCGTCGGCGCGCAGGAACACCACCGCCAGCGCCACGCAGCCGAGCACCATCAAGAGATTCAGCAAGTGCCGCCCCGGCAACAGCAGCGGCTTGCTGCTGACCACACCGCGCAGCTTGCCGAAGGCGATCACCGAGCCGCTGAAGGTGACCGCGCCGACCAGGACACCGACGAAGATCTCGATCAGGTGAACGCTGCGGCCGGTGACGGGCTCGGCGCCGGGATGCATGTACGTGGCGATGCCGACCAGCACTGCCGCCGCGCCGACAAAGCTGTGCAGCACAGCCACCAGCTCGGGCATCGACGTCATGGCCACGCGCGCGGCCAAAAGCGCGCCCACCACGCACCCGATGCCGAGGCCCGCGCCCAGCAGGCTGACGCCCGAAACGCCGCCCGTCTCCGCCGCGTGCGGCCCGAAGGCCGACACCAGCAAACCCAAAGCGGTCATCACCACCGCGATGGCCATGCCGACGATGCCGAAGGCGTTCCCGCGGCGCGCCGACTCCTGCGTCGACAGACCGCGCAGGCTGAGAATAAAAAGCAGGCTGGCCGCCAGATAGGCCAACGAGCGCCAGGTATCCGTCAAGGTCGCCACGTTACTTCCGGAACATCCGAAGCATTCGCTGGGTCACCAGGAACCCTCCCGCGACGTTGATCGATGCCAGCAGGATCGCCGCCCCGCCCAGCACCTGCACCGCGGGACTAGCCCCGCCGCGCAAGACGTCCATGCCGCCAATCAAGATGATCCCGCTGATGGCGTTGGTGACGCTCATCAGCGGCGTGTGCAGCGCCGGCGTGACGTTCCACACCACGTGCCAGCCCACCACGCACGCCAGCAGGAACACCGTCAGGTGCTCAAGAAATTCTTTCGGTCCGAACAGTCCCGCCGCGCCCAGCAGCAGCGCCAGCGCGGCGATGGCTATGCGCCCGCGCGCGGTCATGCCTTGCGCTTGCGGCGGCGCCGGTTTGGCCTGGCCGGCGTGGTTGTTGTGGTTGGGCGCCGTCGGTCCACCGGCGCGCGGCGCCGGCGGCTTGGGCGGCGGCCACATCAAGTTTCCGTCCTGCAGCACCAGCACGCCGCGGTGGATCTCGTCTTCCAGATTGATCTGCACGCGTCCGTCGGCGGTGACCAGATCGCGAAACAGGTTGAAGACCGTCGTCGCGTACAGCTCGCTGGATTGGTGGGCCATGCGGCTCGGCAGATCGGTGAGGCCGATGATGGTGACGCCGAATTTCTCCACCACCTTGTCCCGCTCGGTCAGCGCGCAGTTGCCGCCCTGCTCGGCCGCCATGTCGACGATCACCGACCCGTGCACCATGCTGACCACCGCGCCCGAGGTGATCAATTGCGGCGCTGGCTTGCCCGGGATCAACGCCGTCGAAATGATGATGTCCGACTGCTTGGCGTGCTGGGCGATCAGCGTCTGCTCGGCAATCAGATACGCGTCGCTCATCTCCCTGGCGTAGCCGCCGGTGCCCTCGCCCGATTCGTTGAATTGAAATTCAAGAAACTGCGCGCCCAGACTTTCGACCTGCTCACGCACCGCCGGGCGCGTGTCGAAGGCGCGCACCACGGCGCCCAGGCTGCGTGCCGCCGCCACCGCCGCGAGGCCGGCCACGCCCGCGCCCAGCACCAAGACCTGCGCCGGCTTCACCCGCCCGGCCGCGGTCACCTGCCCGGGAAAAAATCGGCCAAAGTGACTGGCCGCCTCGATCACCGCGCGATAGCCGGCGATGTTCGCCATCGCCGACAGCGCGTCCATGCGCTGGGCCCGGGTGATGCGCGGGATGGCGTCCATGGCCAGCACGGTGGCCTTGCGAACGGCCAGGCGTTTGATGAGCTCGGGGTTCTGGGCCGGCCAGAAGAAGCCAATGATGATGGCGCCTTCTTTGACCAGATCCGCTTCGTGCTTGCTGCCGCCGGGAATGAACGTCGGCTGGCGGACCTTCAAGACGATGTCGGCGTCGGCCCAAAGCTTGGCGGCGTCCGGGACGATGGTGGCGCCCGCTTCGGCGTAGGCACCATCCGAGAACTGGGCGGTGTCACCGGCGCCGGCCTGAACGATCACGTCCAGGCCAAGCTTCCGTATCTTCTGAACCGTATCGGGGGTGGCGGCAACACGACGTTCGTGCGGGTAGATTTCGGCCGGAACGCCAACCTTCATCGCGCAGGAGAGTACACGCCGTGCGTATGAGATGGAAGTGCGCGCGTGGTCCGTTCGCCGGAGGATCGATCACCTTGCGACCGCCTGCGCGCGGTCGCGCGCGGACGGCGTTCGCAGGCCGCGAAGACGTTGTCGAGACAGAGATGTGTGATGGTGGAATCCCTTCGCCCACCGTCTGATCACGCCGCCCGCGCGGAAAGAAGCAAGCGCGTGTTTGGCCATATGGACATCGCGTGAAGACCTGGTACCGTAGATATAAGCGGTCCTTTTTGACGTCGTCTCCTTTCTGCCACGGTCGCCGTTACGTTGTAGAGCGAAGCCCTGGGCGTTCAGGTAGCCGAAACACTGAAGGACGCAACCCGCAAAGTTGCGGGTCAGCAACTGAGTCGCCCGACCGGGCACTCGCGACCACCAAGGAGAGAGAGAGATGGGAAAGAGGCTATACGTCGGAAATCTGTCCTACAGCGTGACCGAAGCGGATCTGCGCGAGGTCTTCGCAGAGGGTGGAAACGTCGAGGAAGTCAGAGTGGTCCTCGATCGCGACACTGGCCGCCCGCGCGGCTTTGCCTTTGTCGAAATGGCGTCTGACGCCGAGGCGACCGCGGCCATGAATGCCTTGAACGGACGCGACGTGCAGGGTCGCGCCATCAGCGTCAGTGAGGCGCGCGAGCGCACCGGCGGCGGTGGCAGCGGTGGTGGTGGTGGTGGCGGCGGTGGACGTGGGTTTGGCGGAGGCGGCGGCGGATACGGCGGCGGTGGAGGCGGCGGTGGATACGGCGGCGGCGGTGGTGGCGGTGGTGACCGCGGCGATCGTCGTGGCGGTGGCGGTGGAGGCGGCGGTGGCCGTCGCGGCCGCTGGTAGCCCGACCACTCTCCTCCTAGACCGTCTTGCTCGGTTGTCTCTTGGGTGGGCGGCGATCAGTGCGTCCACCTAAGTGCATCGCCTGAGCCGGTTCGCGTTTCGATTTCGGCTGTGCTTGAAGCGCGGCCAGCGTGGTTCGGTTTGCCTGTTGTGTCTGCGCGGATTCCCTGGCGGTCGCTATTCCTCGGCCACGGGTTGAGGCCCGGGAACGATCCCAGCGATGTCAGGATCTTCTACCTCTTCGCCGCCCCGATCATTCTTGTCGCGCTGACGCTGCGCCTTGCGCTCAGCTTTCTCTTTCTGTTTTTGCTGGCGGACCATTTCTTTCATTCGTTTCGCCAGTTGAGGCCTTCTATTGTCCACGGGGACCTCCCTTGAAGCTGAAGCATGGCACCAAAACTAACACTCTGATTCTAGCGCTAACTTTTGTCGAGGGTGAAAACCGTGCGCGTGAAGGCCGTCTCATCGCGGCGGCCGCCGCGCTTCGTGAAACCAGACACGATACTCGTTCATGCGCTGACGTTGATCGTCGGGCAGGTGGCGCTGGCAGGTGGCCGCCTCCGGCGTGCCTTCGGCGGCGCCCCAGCGCGCCTCGACACAGTCGTTCGGATTGTAAGCGATCTCCAGCGCCGTCTTGCGCGCCAGCAGATCGGCCACCGTCAATTTCCATGGCGAACCGTCGCTGCGCTTGTATTCGATGCTGCGTTCGGTGATGCGCTGGCGATGCAAGGTCTCGATCTCGACGCGGACGGTGTCAGGTTTCTTTCCGTTTAGCACGAACAGTTCCGGGTGGCGCACGATCCGTTCGGGCAGCGACGCCAGCACGTTCAAGGCGATCAGCAGCCGCATGTCCCGCGACGGTGTGGCGTAGTCTTCCCACGGGCCGGTGGTCTCGAAGATCTTCGCGCCCTCCGGCATCGGCACCACCGGATTTTTGTTTTCGCGCATGAATTTTTCGCCGTTGTCCACCGAGCCGACCCGCACCTGCATCTGCTCGACCAGCGCGTCCAGCGTCTCGGCGTAGGCTGCGCGCGCATCAAGGCCGCGCGGGTTGATGATCGCGCCCAGACGCGCGTAGAAGGCATCCGGCGACAGCGCCCCCTGCTCGGCGGAAAAGCGCGGCGCTCCCGGGTGCGCGTCGCCGGCCAACCCGGCGTTGGGCACCGTCTCCAGCGCGCCGGCGGCGTTGCGCACGACGGGGCGAAACGCCTTGAACCCGGGGCCGGCGCTCTTGGTGTCGTTGGTGAACAGGAACGTCCCTTCCCAGAAACGCTTGCGTCCGATCGACGTGTCCGGCTGCCCGTCGACGGCCAGCAACAGGCCGCCGTGCTGATCGGTCTGGTCGATCCACTTGGCGATCACCATGACGTGACCGTAGGGATCGGCGTAGATGACGCCCGGCCGCAGCGACGCCCGGTCCAGCTTGACCGGGTAATAGTCGGTCTCGTCGTCGGACAGCGCCGTGCGCGCGCTGCCCGATTGCACGCGGTTCATCACCCGGCGCAAGTACGCCTTCACCGAACCCAGGGTGTCGCGACCCGGCGCCGGCTGTTCGTTGGAGAGAAATCCCTGGCAGCGCGGCGGGCGCGCGTCGGTGCCGCGATCGCAGTCGCGCGAGCCGAACGGCAGGCCCATTTTCCAGGAAAAATACGCGCGCAGGTAATACGGCAGATCGGCGCAGTCGGGCGTGGCGGGGACGGCATTCTTGTTCGCTGGATCATCCTCGCGCAGGCCGAGATAGCCGTAGAGAAAATTCTTCGCCGGTTCGCGCAGCACCTGGTGCAGCGGGCGGTAGTCGACGGACTGGTCGGGCGGCGCATCGAACAGCATCTCGATCCACGCCGAGTAAAGGTTCTCCGTCGCGCGATCCCAATTTCGTTGCGCCGACCACACGACGTTCTGTGACTTGGCGTTCGTCCCGTCGGCCGCCGCCGGTGAACGCCCGCGGCCGTTGCCGACGCTGATGGTCTGGCAGGAGACGACCTTGCCGTCCCCAAGCCATGAGACCCGGTACATGCCGGCAGATGCCTTCTCGACGTCGGCGGCCAGGCTGAATGGCGGGCCGCCCCGCTTGACCGCCGCGGGCGAAAGGCGGCTGCCGTCGGGCGCGACGATCTGTAGCTGACCGTCAGCCTGGGCCTCGGAGACCGCCAGCAGGCGCAGCAGCGCACCGGCCACCGGGTCGCGCGGCGACCACCAGATCGCGGCCGCGTCGTGCGCCACGCAACCAGAGGACACCGTGGGCGAGGACGCGCCAGCCGCGGGGACTTTTGGTTTCTTCTCTCGTCCTTGGGCCGCGCCGGCGATCAAAATTGCCAAAGCGCTGGTGACCAGGAGGCTCCGCATCTGCCCGCAGCATAGCCGAAACCAGCGCGGCGACGGCTCAAGAAAAACCGACGACCGCCGCCGCGTTCGTGTTTTCAGCGCGGCGCCGCGGCTGGCGCGCCGACGGAGACGGCGATGGTCACCCGCGCCCCACCCTCTGGCTTGTTTGCGACCTCCAATTTGCCCTTGTGGGCGTCGGCGATCCGGCGCACCAGCACCAACCCCAGGCCAAGCGAGCCCACTGGCCGCTCGGCCTCGGCGCCGGCGGCGGGAAAACCGGGGCCGCGGTCCTCGACGTCGAACAGCACCAGTCCGGCCTCGGCGCGCACGCGCAGGCGAACGACGCCGCCGCCATACTTGCGGGCATTGTCGATGAGGTTCGCCAGCGCTCGCGCCATCAGGGTCGGATCGCCGGCGAATGCCACGTCGGGCGCCTCCACGGACAGCACGTCCGCGGCGACGCCCGCGCGTTCCAGCGCCTTGCGCGCGACATCGGCCCCGTCCAGCGGCCGCACCGCCAGCGCGGCAAAGTCGAGGCGCGCGCTGGCCAGGAGCTCACCGACCAGGGCGTCGATCTCCATCACCTCGCGCTCGAGTTCATCCAGCGTGCGGGCGTCGGTGGCGCCCGGGCCGCCGCCCGCGCCACCGCGAGCCAGCTCCAGCAGCACGCGGATGCGGGCCAGCGGTGTGCGGATCTCGTGCGAGACGCCAGCCAGAAGCTCGCGCTGGTCGGCGATCTGGCGTTCGATCCGCTCGGCCATGTCGTTGATGGCCTGGGCCAGAACGGCGATCTCGCCGATGCGCCACAACGGCACGCGCGCCCGGGTCTTCAGGCGGCCGGCGCCGATCTCCTTTGCCACGTGCACCAGTTCGTAAAGCGGCTGGGCGATGCGCCGGGCGATCTTCCCCGACATCGACCACAGCACCACGCCGACGATCAACACCGTCAGCAACACGTGGTGCGAGCCATTGCCGTTGGCCATCCGGCGGGACAGCATCCCCACCACCAGCGCGGTCATGAAGATGGTCGCCCCGAACCACCAGAACAGCCGGCGGTGCAGGTGCGCGCCGAAGTAATGGCGCAGGCGATGCCGCCGCCGGTTCAGCAGAAACTGCACGTGCGGCGGCAGGCGCGGATCGATCACCGGCAGGTGGCGGCGAAGATGCGCGTGCAGGTGATCATGAAGGTGATCACGCAGATGGTCGTGCAGGTGATCGTGGTCGTCACGCTCGCGGTCATGGTGATGATCGCCACCGCCGTCGCGCTCCGGCTCGCGCTCGGCGCCGTGGCGGCGACGATAGCGATCGTGCCAGCGGCGCCTCATCCGGCCGTCTCCTTCGTCAGCACGTAGCCGACCCCGCGCACGGTCTTGATGATCTTCGGCGACCGGGGATCGTCGCCTAGCTTGCGGCGCAGGTGCGAGACGTGAACGTCGACGGTTCGATCGCTGACGCTGACGTCGTTGCGGCCAGCCTGCGACAGCAACGTGTCGCGCGGGACCACCCGCCCCGGCCGCCGCGCCAGCGCCACCAGGATGTCGAACTCGACGCCGGTCAATTCGATCGGTTGGCCGGCGACCCGCACCTCGCGCGAGGCCACCTCGACGGCGATGTCGCCGATGGCCAGCACCGCCTGCGTGGCCTCCGGCGCCGACCGCCGCAGGACCGCGCGCAACCGGGCCAGAAGTTCCCGCGGGGAAAATGGCTTCGGCACGTAGTCATCGGCGCCGATCTCCAAGCCCACCACCCGATCGGTCTCGTCGCCCTTGGCGGTGAGCATGATGATCGGGATGCGGCTGTTCGCCCGGATGCGCCGACAAACCTCGATGCCGTCCATGCCCGGCATCATCACGTCCAGCAGCACGGCGTCGAACACCCCGCCCTCAAGCGCCGCCAGTCCCTGGCGTCCGTCGGCGGCGTGAACCAGCGTCACGCCGTTCGGACCCAGGTAACTGGCCAGCAGCTCGTAAAGGCGACTGTCGTCGTCGATGCAGAGGACGCGCAGAGACAAGGCGTTTGACTCTACCAGCTCCCGTGCCGGCGGCCGAAGCCGCGTCCCCAGCCGCGCCCAAAAAAACGCGGCCCCGACTCGATGATGTCGGCCAGGCGCGCCCGCTGCTTTTCGTCCAGCGCCTCGTGCACCTTGGCGGTGGCGCCGACGAAAGCCCGGCGCAGGTCTTCGATGGCCCGGTCGTGGCGGGCATAAAGCTCGCCGAACAGGACCTCGTCGTGCACCGGCTTGCGGAACGATCCGGCCACGTCCTTGCGCGAGGCGCGCATTTCGCCACGTAGTTTGCCGGCCGCTTCGCGCATCTCATCGAGGGCGGCCAAGACCACCCGCTCCTGCGCGGGCGTCATCTCCAGCGGTTCCAGCGCCCCGCGCAGGAACATCTGCCCGCCAAAGCCACCGCCCCCGCTGCCCGGACCGAAATCGTCCGGCCCGTCGTCATCACCGCCGCCTTCCCCTTGGCCGTGGCCGTACCCATGGCCGAAGCCTGGTCCCTGCTGTCCCCATCGCCCGCCGTGCCAGCCGCGGTGCGGGAACCCGCCAAAGCCGTGGTGGTGGCGCCGCCACCAGCCGCCGCCCCCTCCACACGGCCCCGCGAAGTAGCCGTATCGGTGCGCGCGTGCCGCCTTGGCCAGCGCGATGATCCCCAACGTTCCCAGTACACATCCAATCATGTCGGTCATCCTTTCTTTGGGAAGCGTCTATCGCCCCCGCCAAGAAGGATGACCACCGCCTGTTAAGAACAGGCCCGGCCTGGTGTGAAGAAACGTTAAGCGCGCAAGCAGCCAAAACCCCGCGGTTTCGGGTGTTCTTTGGCCGGCTGCCGCTCGCTTACTTGAGGATCTCCAAAAGCTCGACGTCGAAGATCAGCGTGGCGCCGCCAGGGATCGTCGGTGGGTGGCCGCTGTCGCCGTAGGCCAGATCGGACGGACAGGTCAGCTTGGCCTTCTCGCCGACCTTCATTTTCTGGACGCCCTCGGTCCAGCACTTGATCACGCCGTTCAGTGGAAACTGCGCCGGCTCCTTGCGCTTGATCGAGCTGTCGAACTCGGTGCCGTCGGGCAGCGTGCCGACATAGTGAACCTTGACCCGGTCGGTGGCCGCCGGGCTGGGGCCGGTGCCGGCCTTGACCGTGCGGTAGACCATGCCGGAAGGCAGCTTTATCGCCCCGCTCTCTTTCTCCGCCGCTTCGAGGACCTGCTTGGCGCGGCCTTTCTCGACCGTCGACGCCGTCTGTTGCCGCGCGCGGGCCATGCCGTCGACCTTGGGTCCGTACGCTTCCAGCTCGACCACCGGTTTGTTCTTCATCACCTGATCGGCCATGCCGGTCTGCACCACCGCCAGCTCGTCCTTGCTCAGATTGAAGACGGAGATGTTCCGCCCGAGCATCAAGCCCAGCGCGTACAGCGTCTTCTGATCCTCGGTCTTAGGTTGCGCCGCCCCCGTCGAACCGCCCAGTTTGTTGCAGCCGACAGACGTTGCGCCGACCACCAGAAGCACAGCAAAAGACGCGAGCTTGCTTTTCATCGGCCCCTGGTAACACGGGAAGCCCCCGCTGGCCAGCGAACAAGCAAGCACCCGAGGTTGACACGATCGGGGCCTGCCGGGCTATGAAACGCCTATGCCGCTGATCCAAATCTTCACCTCTGCGTCCGAGCCCACAAGCGACGCAAAGGCCGCCCTGCTGAACGATCTGTCGCGCCTGCTGGCGGAGACCTTTCAAAAACCAGAACGCTGGTCGATGACCTGTCTGGTGCCAGACCTGAGCATGACCTTCGCCGGCCAGACCACGCCTTGTGCGTTCGTGGCCATCCGCAACGTCGGCAAGATGACGCCCGCCCAGACCGAAAAAATGAGCGCCGCCATCTGCCGCCTACTGTCGCCCGCGCTGGGCCTGCCCGCCGATCGGCTCTACATCGAATTCGGCGACGTCGACGCCTATCTCTGGGGTTGGAACGGCTCGACGTTCGCCTAGCCAAGGGAGGGCCGGACCCTCTCGCGATTCACATTCGTCACATTTTCGTAGGCGAGCCCGTTACGCGCGGGGCGAAGATGGACGACCTATTGGAGGGCGGCGTTCGCGCGTTTGCGCTCCTCTGACGAGGAGCGCTCTCTAACGGATCCAAAAAGGGCGCTCCGCCAGGAGCGCAAACGCGCGAAAGCCGCCCTCCAATAGGGTTGCTGACCTTCCCCCCGTGCGTAACGGGATCACCTTGGCAGACGTGACCAATCATGAGCCTCCCGCGGGCCCACCCCGTCTCGCAAGGTGAGCCGCGCGGGTAGAGCCCGCGCGCCTGGCTGAAAAAGCAGCGCCTCTCCCGTCATTCGAGAAGGCCTGCTAGCCTTCTTTGGGTATGGCTTCCGGGATGGCTTCGATCGTCACACGCGCGGCGCTGCTGCTGGGGCTGTCGATGGTGATCGGGCTGGGCGTGAACGCGGTTCGGCCGAACGGCGTGGGCTTGCGATCGTTCGCAGCGCCGACGGTGTGCGCGGCGACCGGGAGCGCGGGAGCCGCCAGCGCGGCGCCGCCGCTGGCGGTGGTGGCTCCGGAAGACGCCGTCGGGTTGTGCGGCGATCCGCAGACCGTCATCGCCGACGTGCGGCCGGCCGGTGAATTCGCTCAGGGCCACGTCACCGGCGCCATTCACTTACCGTGTGCGGCGTCGGGCTCGGTCGCCGACGCTGCCGCCGGGCAACTGGGCGGCCGGCGCACCTTGATCGTCTACGGTGACGACACCGGCGACGCGCAGCTGGTGGCCGATGAGATGCGCCGGCGCATCAACCGCGCGGATCTGCGCGTGCTGGTGCTGGCCGGCGGCTTTCCCGCCTGGAGCCGCGCCGGCCTGGCCTGCTCCAGCGGCCCGTGCCCAAACTGCCAGGCGCAAAAGGTGTCATCGCCATGAGCCGGCTGCTGCTGCTCGCGCTGCTGCGGCTAGCGCTGGCCGCTGTGCTGATCGTCGCCGGCACCTTGAAGCTGCGCGATCCCACGGCCTTCGCCACCGAGATCTCCAACTATCAATTGCTGCCGGCGCTGGCGCCGTACCTAGCGGCGGCGCTGCCCGTCACCGAAGCGCTGGTGGGAGTGGCGCTGCTGGTTTTTCCAGCGGCCTGGCGGCGCTCGGCGGCGCTGGCGGCAGCCGCATTGTTTGCGATGTTCCTACTGGCCGTCGGCTCGGCGTACCTGCGCGGCATCAACATCGAGTGTGGCTGCTTCGGTACCGGCGGCGGTCCCATCACCGCGCTGACCTTGCTGCGCAACCTGCTTCTGATCGCCGCTGCCCTGGCAGTGCTGCGCTGGGAACACCCGGCGCCCGCTCGCGCGGCGGCGACCTAGACTCGTGCGCACGCTGACCGCCACGTGCGTGCTGTCCAAAATCCGGCGCGGCAGCTCGTGGCCCGTGCTCGTGGAAACGGAAGCGGGACCGCGCCTGGTCAAGCTGCGCGGCGCCGCTCAGGGCACCGGCCCGCTGGTGGCGGAGGTGCTGGTGGCGCTGCTGGCCGAAGCACTGGATCTGCACGTGCCGGCGCGCGCGCTGGTGCGCCTGGGCGCCGCCACGCCCAGCGAGGATCGCGATCAGGAGCTGCGCCAGTTGCTGGAGGCCAGCGTCGGCGTGAACCTGGGCTTCATCATGTTGCCCCACGCCCGTGACGCCAGCGCGGCTGATCTGGCCGCCGTTTCGCCGTCCGAAGCGGCGGCGATCTTGTGGGTCGATCGTCTGGCGCTGAATCCCGATCGCACCGCGGAAAATCCCAACCTGCTGCTTTCGGGCGGGGCGTTGTATCTGATCGATCAAGGTGCGGCCTTGCGCTTTCAATACGACTGGCCGTCGGTGACCGAGGACGCCGCCCGCGCCGGCGGTGACTCGGGGCGGCCCCACGTCTTTGCGGCGGCGGGGCGCGCGGCGGACTGGCCGCTGTGGGACAGCTTGTTCGCCGCCCGCCTGGACCGCAGCGTGCTGGAGTCGGCGGTGGCGACCGTGCCCGACGAATTTCTGCTGCCGCTGCTGCCGCCGATCAGCGACGGCGCGGGTCGAGCGGCGATCGCCGAGGCCTTGCGCCGCCGCCGCGCGGCCTATGTCGCCTTCCTGTGGAAGCGGTTGCAGGCGCCGCGCCGGTTCGCGGCGATCGACGATTCGATCGGTCTCGGCTCGCGATAGAATCAAGGGCGTGCTGCCCCTTCTCGGCCTGCTGGCGTCGGCCGCTGTTGCTCCGGCGGCGGGCTGTCCGTCGCTGGTGGACGCGGCGATCAGCGGGGCGCCCGGCGGGCTGACGGCATTGCTCGCGCGCTGCTCGACTGCCGATTTGATCCGGGCGGTCGAACACGCAGCAGGCGCCGTGGATCTGTCGACGTTCGCGCGGGCGCGTCGCCACGGCGCCGGCGAGGTGATCACCTGGAAGGCGCGCCACCGCCTGCGCTGGGAAGGAACCTGCGTCGCGCAGATCGACGAAGCTTTTCCAGCCGCCGATCGATTGCCGGCGCCGGCCTGTCTGGTCGATGCCTTCGTGCGCGACGAATACGATCCGAACGAGCTGTCCGACGTCGACGACGATCGGGCGCGTTTTTTGGCCGAGCACCCGCCCCTTTCGGACGCCTTCGCCGCTTGCGTCGGCAAGGAACCTGGCCACGTCTGTCTGGAGCGCTTGCTGCCGCGCGCGGGCGGCGATCGAACCGACGGATCCGGGCGCTCGCAATGGATTCAGCAGCGCGACAACGGCGAGGCACCGGCGCCGCCGCAGCCGCGCGAGATGCGCTGTCGGGCGGTGCTGGCCGACGGGCAGTCGTTGATCGTGCGCTGCGAGGGAACGCTGGCCAAGAGCGTTTGCAACTCGGAGAGCACGCCGATTCAGGTGCTGGCCAAACCCCGGTGCACGTCGGACCACAGTCTGGTGGTGCCGGTGCCGCTGGGAGAAAAACCCAGCCCGGCCTGTCTGGACGCTGCGCGCGCGGCTTTGCTGTCGTCGCGCGCGGCGCTGCCGTCCACGCGCCGCCGGGCCCTGGCCATTTGCACGGCGCCCCCGGCCAATGGCAAGACCGACGGCCCGGCGACGAACAAGGCCGTCCGCGACGTCGACCTTTCCCCGTCGGTGCGCGGCCTGGTCGCCGCCGTGCTGCGCCGGCAGCGTGCGCTGGCGGGAACGATCACCCTGCCAGGCCCGTGCGCGCGCCGAGGCGGCGGCTGCGTGGCGGCCGCTGCGCCCGGCGCGCCGCTGGTCCGACGGATCGGCAGCGGCTGCGGCTTCGATCTGTGGAACGTGAGTCCCGCCGGCGACGGTGACAGCGGCGGCGACAGCGGCGGCGACAGCAACGACTGGCGCGAATTTCACGGCTTGTCACTGCTGCGAACCAAAATCGGCGCCGTGCCCGCAAACGCATCCTTCGCCAGCGAACGCGACCTGGGCGCACCTTGGTTCTCCGTCGGCAACACCCTGCGCCAGGGCAGTCATCTGAGCGCGCCGACACCGGCCGACAAGGCCCCACCCACGTTCAACGATCTGGCGGCTGCGTTGTGCGCCCTGCGCGGCGCCGACCGCGCGCTGTGCACCGCGTACGCGGCGGGCGGTCAGCCGGCCGAACCCCGACGCGCCTCCTTGATTGAACGCTGGCGGCGCGTGCGCAGCGCCGTGCAAAAAGATTGGCCGGCGGCGTACCGCCGTTTTGAAGCGCGCCAGGAGGCTCTTTCGCGCGGGTTGGCCCTGGATCGCGCGCGCGGCGAGACGCGCCGACAAAGCTGCCAGCCCTTGTTGGTCGACGCCTGCACCGGCGACGTGGCCGAGCTGTGCGCCGTCACCCCCGACGAGCGCGAGCCCCCGTGCAGCGGCCAGCGCCTGCCCGACGGCCGCTGCGAGGTGGTTCGATTCGGTCGCCTGCAGGCGCCGCCCGGCGGCCCGGACGACTAGGAACTCAAGCCGCCGCGCGTTCCTTCCGTAGATAGCAACGGATGGCGCCGATCGCCCACCCGCAACGGAAAAGTCGGCCGCGATGTTGATCGCGCAGCTCAGCCTTGCAACCAGCGAGCGCGGCGGCGACTGGTTTTATCGCATCCACGGACCGGGCCGCGCGCTTGCCGAAACCAACGGCATCTGGACGGTCGATGCGCCGCACATCCACCGCGCCCGGCGCGGGTTGCTGGAAACGGCCGACATCCTGATCATCAACATGGTGCCGGACGTGGATCTGCGCCCGGTCATCGCCGCCCGCCGCGCCCGCGGCCAGCGCACCGTGTTCGAGATGAACGACGACGTGGCCCATCTGCACCCATCGAACCCGTACGCGCGCTTTTACGTCGATCCGTACGAGGTGACGAAGCTGAAGCAATTGATGGGCGCCTGCGACGGCGTGCAGTTCTCGACGCCCGAGCTGCAACGGATCTACGGCCGGTACACGCGCGCCGCCGCCGTGTTCATGAACCAAATGCCGGCGCAGCGGCGCCAGCGACTGGCCAGCAGCAACATTAATGGTCCGGTGGTGATCGGCTGGGGCGGATCGGCCGGGCACCTTCCGGATCTGGCGTGGGTGGCGCCGGCGTTGACCCGCTGGATGCAAACGCGCGCCAACGTCGAGCTGCGCATCATGGGCGATCCGGCGCTGTTCGATCTGTTCCGCGCGGCGCCGCCGGCGAAAAGGCGGCACGTCCCGATCGGCGACATCGACGCCTACTATGACTTCGTCTCGGGCCTTCACATTGGCATCGCGCCGTTGCAAGACAGCGGGTTCAACCGCTCGCGGTCGGACGTGAAGTTCCTGGAGTACGCCCTGCACGGCGCCGCGCCGATCGTACAAGACCTGGCCCCCTATCGCGCCACCGTTCGCCCCGACGAGACCGGCCTGCTGGTGGGCGAGCCGGAGCAACTGATCGGCGCGCTGGATCGCCTGGTCGACGAGCCGGACACGCGCCTGGCCATCGCCGCGCGTGCCCAGGCGTATGTCCAGCGCGAACGGAGCGGCGCCGCCGCGGCCGAGCAGCGGTTGAATTTTTATCGCGCGCTTTTGCCCGACGGCCACGAGGCGGCACGGGTCGCGCACGCGCGCGCCGTGTGCGAGCAACTGCAAGCCATTGATGGCGCCGAGGTTTGCGGGCGCCACGTTTCACTGGGCTTCGGCGGCTACGAAGAACTGGTCCGCCGGGCGCTGGTTCTGGGTGGCGCCAATCGCGGCGGCGAGGCGATGCAGCTTCTGGAGCAGGCGGCGGCCCTGCAGACCGACGCTTACCAACCACTGGCCTTCGGTGCGCTGTTCGCCAAACCCGCCGAGCGGCAACACTATCTGCAGCGAGCCTTGGCGCGCGAGCCCCGCAGCCTGTCTTGCTGGATCGAGCTTGGCGATCAACTGAATGACGCCGGCGCCTTCGACGGCGCCTTGCGAGCGTACGCCGGCGCCGCCGAGATCGAGCCCACCTTCGATCAAGCGTACGCCAAGACGTCGCTGCTGATGAACAAGCTGGGCCGCCACCAGGAAGCGCACGAGTTCGGAGCCATCGCCCAGGCCATCCAGAAGCCGTTCCTGACCGACGCACCTGGCGAGCCCTGATCGCCCGCCACCCACACGCCCGCCGCGCTAAGATTGCCGACGCATGTGCGCGCGCACCACGCTGACCAACGAAGGCCTGGCCGAGATCGCCGAGGCCCTGGACGCCGAGTACGCCTTCAGCGACGCCGCTCTGTACAAACGGCGTTTCAACGTGGCGCCGACCGATCTGACCTGGATCGTGCGCTTCGGCGCCGATCGGCGCGTGCTGTCGCCGGCGGTGTGGGGCTATCAGACGGCGCGCGGCCGACCGCTCATCAACGTGCGCGGCGAGCAGGTCGGCTCGGGCGCCGGGTTTCGCGACGCCTTCGCTGGCCGTCGCTGCGCGATGGTCACCGACGGTTTCTACGAATGGCCAGGGCCAGGCCAGGCGCCGTTTTGGTTTCATCGGCCCGACGGCGGGTTGGTGTTGCTGGGCGGTTTGTTTCAAACCGCCGGCGCCGCCACCGACAGCAACAGCGGCGATGGCCACCCGCGCTTCACCGTGCTGACCACTCGGCCCAACAAACTGGTGGGCGCGGTCCACAACCGCATGCCGGTGATCGTTTCAATGCCAGCGCTGGACAATTGGCTGACAGCCGAACCGACGCACGCCGCGCAGCTGATCGTCCCCGCCGCCGAGGACGTGCTGGCCGCGACGCCGGTGTCAAAGCGGGTGAACAGCGTGCGCCACGACGACCCCGCCTGCATCGCCGAGAGCGCGCATCCGCCTGCGCCGTCGCAGGGCTCGCTTTTCTAAGAGGACGCCCCTCGCCCGACGACGCGCAGGATGAACCAGACCACCGCGACGGCGGCGACGACGGTGCAGACCGCGCGGCGCACGCGGAGGTACAACGCTTCATGCGCCCGCAGGCGCAGGACCAGCGGGAACAGCGGCAGCACGATCAGAAGCTGACCGAGCTCGACGCCGACGTTGAAACCGAACAGCGCGCGCAAAAGCGCCCCACCGGAAAGGCCCATGGTGCGCAGCGCGCTGCTCAAACCAAAGCCGTGAATCAAACCGAAGACGAAGGTCACCCAGGCCCGCGCCGAGCCGCGCGGCCGGGCTAGCGCATCGGCGGCGACCGCCAGCACCGTCAGGGCGATGGCCGGCTCGATGATCCGCGATGGCAGCACCACCCAGCCCAAAGCGCCCGCGGCCAGCGTCATGCTGTGGGCCAGCGTGAACGACGTGATGATGACGGCCAGCCGGCGCCAGGTCGCCACCACCAGCACCAGCGTGATGATGAACAGAACGTGGTCGTAGCCCGTGAAGATGTGCAGGATGCCCTGGCCGATGAAGTACAGCACCGCTTCCAGTCGACCGACGGGCACGCGCGCCGCTGTGAGCGCGTCGCCGCCCAGCTCGGCACGCGCCAGATCGTCGTAGCGGCGTTCGCGATCCGGCACGCCCACGAACGAGAACTTGCCGCGCCGGCGCGGCGCCACCGCCTTATCGCCGCCCGAAGCCAGCGCGGACAGCGAGAGGTGCGCCTCGACGTCGTCGTTGGCGAACGTGCTGCGGGTCTGCACGTCGTCGTAAAGAAGATCGCCCACCAGCTCGTGCGCGGTGGGCATGTCGTGCGTGACCGTCGAGCGAATGGTGAGCTGGTTCAGATCGCCGGAACAGCCGAAGCTGGTCACCGCCACCACGCGCTTGGTGGGCTCGTCCCAGAAGAAGCGGCCGAGTTCGGGCGGGTGCGCGCAGGAAGCGCCGTCGTTGCTGACACTGAAGCGCGCGAACAAGAACTGCGAGAAGAACGCCCGATGCTGGTCCACAGTGGCGACGTCGACCGGCGTGTGCGTGACGTCGCGCTGGATGAGCTGCAACACCGACGGGCGATCGAGGGCGAAGACGAAGGCGATCCGCCGCCCGCTGACCGTTGCCTCGTACTTGCTGTAGACGGCGAACGTCGGCGCGTGCGCCGAAGCATTAGGCGCAAACGCCAGCACCAGTGCCAGCGCAACAATCCCGGCCAAGACGGCGGCGATCGCCGCCCTGGCCCTTTGACGTCGCTCGACGACGACGAAGGTGCTTACTGCGTGCACAGCGCGGCGGTGTCGGCGCCGTGCAAGGTGATCTGCTCGATGTGCGTGGTGAAGGCCTTGGCGCCGGTGATCGCGGTGGCCGCCGATTCGAAGGCGATGCCGGTGACCTTGTTCATGTAGTCGCCGGTGACCAACCCGGCCGCCGTCACCTGCGCCGCGGTCGCTTCCGGACCCGGCGTGAAGTCCTTGATGCGCAGGCGCGCGGTGCGATCACCGCCCACCCCGGCCAACAGCACCGTCGTCGACAGCGTTCCGTCGCTGGTCAACAACCGCACCCGGAAGGGAACGTCGGTCGAATATTTGATGTCGATGTGCGAGAGGCTCTTCAGCGACCCGGCGTTCACCCCGGCCACCACCGAGACCGGCGCGGCGGCGGCGGTCGGGACGGTGAAGGTGATGTCGGCGCTGTTGCCGCCCTTGACGGCGATGGTGGCGCCGCGTGGGGTCCAGGTCAGGCGCGAGAGGAGACCGTTCGAATCCGGCGTGGCCACGGCGTCGGCCGCCACGGCCTTGCCGGTCTTGTCGAACGGCGCCTTCATATAAGCCGCCAGCTGCGCCTCGGACAGGAAGTACGTGTCCTTGCTCAGCACCGGATCGCTCTTGATCCAGCTCATGAAGTCGCGCACCGCCTGCTGGCGCGACGAGAACGTGCTGAACTTCGTCACGTCGCGGAAGCCGTAGTTGTTGCCCTGCACCGCCAGCGTGAAGCTGTCGTACGGCTCGGTGTACTCGACCGGATGCGCACCGTAGGTCAGCGGCGCCCGGTTGCCGTAGTAACGCAACAGGAACGAGTGCTTCATTATCTCCAGCCACTGCGCCGGCGTCATGCGCGAGTAGATGAACGTGTTGAAGTCAAAGCCGGTGATCTCCGTGACCACGTCACCCGCCGCCAGTTCGCCGGGCGCCAGGTAACAGTGCATGCGCTGATCAGCCGCGACGTAATCGGGGAAGATGCAGTTCTTCGGATTGTCCGACGCCAGCATGGTGTCGGCGATGGTCTTGCCCAGGTTGTTCTTGCTGGGGACGTAGACCTGATAGACCGGCAGCTCCCAGATTCCCGTCGGGAAGTT
>DASXQB010000064.1:0-2656 GCA_036493295.1 Polyangia bacterium
ACGGTGAGGATCTTCGAGTTCTTGAAGACCGACGTGTAGAGGGTGGCCGCTTCTTCGGCCTGGTTGTTGTACGTCAGGAACGTGGTGATTTTTTGCATGGTGTCCTCTCGTTCGTTTCAGTCGTCGTTTTCTTTCAGGCGCGGTCAGCGCTTTTTCTCGCTGGGTGCGGGCGTGAGCATGGCCAGCGCGGCGCCGGTGGGATCTTCGAAGACGCCCATGCGGCCCACGCCGGGAACGGTCTCCAGGGCCATCAGGATTTTTCCGCCAAGTTTCTGCACCCGGGCCATGGTGGCGTCGGTGTCGGTGACGAAGACGTACGGCAGCCAGTGCGGCGGCACGCCGGGCGGCAGGTGCGGCGTGACGCCGCCGCGGTCGCGATCGCTTTGCGACAGGATGTGGTACGCGCCCGCCGGACCCATGTCCATCGTCCGATGCTGGAACCCGACCACTTTGGAATAAAATGTAAGCGCTTGAGGTGGATCGGGGGTGTGCAGTTCGCACCACAGCCAGCCCCCGGGCGGCGGTTCGTGATCAGGCTCGTCGCCCCGGACGTGCTTGAAAAGGCCCAGCACGGCGCCTTGCGGATCGGCGATCTGGGCCCGGCGTCCAGCCTGCGGCACGTCCGCGGCCGGCGTGACGATGGTGCCGCCATTGGCCAGCGCGGTCTTCACGGCGCCATCGACATCGGCCACCGAAATGTAAGACGTCCAGTGTGCGCGTGGGCAGTTGGCGTCGGGCGCATAGCCCCCGATCATCGAGTCGCCCAGGAAAATCATGTCGTAGCTGCCCGAGCCCATAGGGAACGGCGTGGTCTTCCAGCCCAGGACCTCGCCATAGAACGCCTGCGCTCTTTCTTTTGTTCTGGGGTCGCGGGTGACAAGTTCGAACCAGACGAATTTTCCAGGAATTGGTACGCGTTCGGTCATGGTGAGCTCCTCCATCCAACCTAAGGACGATCGGCGCACGAGCGATCCGACATCGTCGTGGCGTTTTCTTTGGCCAGCGGATTTCCCGGGTCTAGGACCCGAAGTCTGACCAGCGCGGCGAGGCGGCGAAGGCGGCGTGAATCAGCCCGACGTGCGAATAGGCCTGCGGAAAGTTGCCCCACATGAGGCCGGTGTCGGGATCGAAGTCTTCCGACAAAAGGCCGAGTGGCGACTGGATCTCGCGCACCTTGGCCAGCACAGCCTGCGCTTCTTCCGTTCGCCCCAGGCGGGCCAGAGCGTCGACCAACCAGAATGTGCACAGCGTGAAGGCGACCACCGGAATGCCGAAGCCGTCGTTGGTCCGGTAGCGTTTCAACCAGCCTTTGTGGCCGAGATCAGCGCGCACCGCTTTGACCGTCTCGTGCATGCGCGGATCGCTGGGCGGCAAAAGACCAAGCGTGATCGCCTGCAGCAAGGCGGCGTCGACTTCGTGGCCGCCGTAGTCGGCCACCAGGCAACCGCGTTTCGGATCGACGGCCTTGGACAGCAGCTCGTCACGGATCTTGGTGGCGGCGGCGGCGAACTCCTCAGCGTCGGCGGGGCGGTGGCGATGGGCGATGCGGCTCATGCGATCGGCGGCGGCCCAGCACATCAGCGAGCTGAACGTCTGCGGCTTCCATTCGGAGCGAAACTCCCAGATCCCCGCGTCGGGCTGGCCGGCCACCGCGACGGCGCGCCGGCACAAGCGGGTGGCCAGATCCACCACCGGCGCCGTCACTTGCTCGCGAAAGCGCGCGTCCAAAAACAGCGGCGTCAGCGCCAGGATCATCTCGCCGAAGACGTCGTACTGTTTGTGCACCGCCGCGCCGTTGCCCACCCGCACCGGCTTTTCATTTTGATATCCCGGCCAATCAGTCAAGATCTCCTCGGCCAGGTCGGACCGTCCGTCGATGCGATAAAGCGGGGCCAGATCGAGATCAGGCGCCCCCGACGCCACGTTCAGCAGGAAGCCCAGGAACTGCTCGCGCTCTTCAAAGTGCCCCAGCAGGCGAAAGGCGTTCAAGGTGTAGAAGGCGTCGCGTAGCCAGCAATAGCGATAGTCCCAGGTCCGTCCCGAGCCGGGCGCTTCCGGGATCGACGTGGTCAGCGCGGCGACGATGGCGCCGGTGTCTTCAAAGCAGTGCAGCTTCAGCGCCAGCGCCGAACGAATGACCTCTTCCTGATAGATGGGCGGGATGTCGCAGTGCTTGACCCACTGTTGCCAGTAACGGGTAGTCTCGAGCAGGAATTGTTCACACAGCGCTTGCAGCGGTTCTTGCACCGGGGCGCCCCAGGCCAGCACAAAGTGGCGGGTTCCGGTCAGCGCGAACGGATCGCCGGTCAGGTACGTCAGGGGGGCGTCGGTGGTCAGGCGCAGCTCGTCGCTGTAGCCGAGGTAGCTGACGTGGTGCGAGCCGAACTCGGGCCGCGGCCGTTTTCGCGACCAGCCCAGGATCGGATCGCACAGCACGCGGATGCGCGGCGTGCCCGACAGCGGCTCGACGATGCGCACCAGCTTGGTCGGCATGAAGCTGCGTTCATGGCGGATAAAGCGCGGCGCAAAGTCGATCACCCGAAACGCGCCTTCCGGTGCGTCGAAGCGCGTCTCCAGCACGTTGGTGTTGGGGATATAGCGCTGCACGCCGGGCACGGGCGTCGCCGGGCCGATCAGAAATTGCCCGCCGTCCTTT